>NZ_CP117425.1:372500-745000 GCF_030687295.1 Pseudomonas beijingensis
TCCGGCACCCGGTTGGCCAGGGTCAGGTCGAAGGTTACATCCGGATGCGTCTTGCGGTAGCGGGCGATGGCGTCGATCACGAAATGCTGGCCGATGCCGGTCATGGTGTGGACCTTCAACTGCCCGGCCGGGCGCGCATGGGCGTCGCTGGCCTCGGCTTCCGCTTCTTCGACGTAAGCCAGGATCTGCTCGCAACGCAGCAAGTAGCGTTTACCCGCCTCGGTCAGGGCAATACGGCGGGTGGTGCGATTGAGCAGGCGGGTTTGCAGATGGGCTTCCAGGTTGGAAACCGCACGCGAGACATTGGCTGTGGTGGTATCCAGTTGTACGGCGGCGGCGGTGAAACTGCCGGCTTCGGCCACACAGCTGAACGCGCGCATGTTTTGCAAGGTGTCCATGGAGGGCTCTCTTGGGAGGTGGCAAATTGTGACATGAAGTTACAGAGATGCGGGACCCGACTAATGGATTATCGCGTTAACGGTAACAAAGATTCGCAGAAAGGTCGGCTTATCGCGGTCGGGGGCGATGCCTAGAATTGCCGCCAAAGCAGGAGCGGGCCTTGGCGGACACTTGTGGGAGCGAGCTTGCTCGCGATGAGGCCGTCACATTCAACATTTGAGGTGAGTGTCCAGACGCCATCGCGAGCAAGCTCGCTCCCACAGGTTTGCGTTAACAGGCAGCCATCCTCGTCGTCATGCCCCCCTCTCAGGAATTTTACGCAAGTGCCGCGTTGCATCAGCAGAGAGCTGAAGACTCTCAGTGTTTGGGTTCTGACATTAACCATCAGTGGTTGCATCGGGACAGGAGGGATTGGGCCGCAAAGCCAGGTATTACCGGCCAACCAATTGGCTACCGATGCGGCCATCCGCGAGGCCGCCCGCGACGCCCACTGGCCCACCCGCCAGTGGTGGCAAGCCTATGGCGATCGGCAACTGGATCGCTGGATCGACCTGGCCGTGCACGACAGCCCGAGCCTGACCATGGCCGCTGCCCGGGTGCGCCAGGCCAAGGCCATGGCCGGCATCGCCGAGGCCGCCGAGTCGTTGCAGATCAATGGTCAGGCGTCACTCAAGCGCCATAACTGGCCCTCCGATCAGTTCTACGGGCCGGGCGAGCTGGCCGACACCACGACTTGGGACAACAATGCTTCCCTGGGTTTGAGTTATGCCCTGGACCTGTGGGGCCGTGAGCGCAATGCCAGTGAACGGGCGGTTGACCTGGCCCACGTCAGCGTCGCTGAAGCGCGACAGGCGCAGCTAGAACTGCAGAACAACATCGTGCGCGCCTACATTCAGTTTTCGCTGCACTACGCCCAGCGCGATATCGTCGCCGCGACCCTGCGCCAACAAACGCAGATTCTCGACCTGGCGCAAAAGCGCCTGGACGGTGGCATCGGCACTCATTTCGAAGTCAGCCAGGCCCAGGCGCCACTGCCCGAAACCCATCGCCAACTCGACGTCCTGGACGAAGCCATCGCCTTGAGCCGCAATCAGTTGGCGGCCCTGGCCGGCAAGGGACCAGGAGCGGGCGCGCAGTTGCAACGACCCACCCTGGCCCTCGGCGCGTCCTTGAAGTTGCCGTCGGCCTTGCCTGCCGAGCTGCTTGGCCAGCGTCCGGATGTGGTGGCCGGGCGTTGGCAAGTGGCGGCCCAGGCCCGGGGCATCGATGTGGCCCGGGCCGGTTTTTATCCCAACGTCGATCTGGTGGGGAGCCTCGGCTACATGGCCACCGGTGGCGGGGCGCTGGAGTTTCTGACCGGCAAGAAGCTCACCTACAACGTCGGGCCGGCGATCACGTTGCCGATCTTCGACGGCGGGCGCCTGCGTGCGCAGTTGGGCGAGGCGGCCGCCGGGTATGACATCGCCGTGGCGCACTACAACCAGACAACTGGTGAATGCCCTCAAGGGTATTTCCGACCAGTTGATCCGTCGCCAGTCCATGGACAAACAGCAGGCCTTCGCCGCCGAATCGGTGGCCGCCGCCCAGCGTACCTACGACATCGCGATGGTGGCGTTCCAGCGTGGGCTCACCGACTACCTCAACGTGCTCAATGCCCAAAGCCTGCTGTTCAAGCAGCAACAGGTGCAGCAGCAGGTGCAAGCCGCCCGGCTGAGTGCCCATGCTGACCTGGTGACGGCGTTGGGTGGTGGGTTGGAGGCTGGGAGCGATACCCCTGACGTGAGTTATGCCCCGTGGCGAGGGGAGCTTGCTGTGGGAGCAAAGCTTGCTCGCGACCGGGGCGACTCGATTTCTGGAAGACCACATTGCCCTCGTCGCGGGCAAGCCTTGCTCCCACAGCAAGCTCCCTCGCCACGATGCTGAGTCGTTCTATTGTGATGTCTTTGTTCGCCTCCGCACGCTGGCTCCATCGCCTCGAATGGCGCCGAGGTTTCTTCGACTGGGCCCGCAGCGACGGGGTGACCTGGGTCTACATCTTCAAGGTGCTGTTCGCCGCGTTCCTGACCTTGTGGCTGGCGATGCGCTTGGAATTGCCACAGCCGCGCACGGCCATGATCACCGTGTTCATCGTCATGCAGCCCCAGAGCGGGCAGGTGTTCGCCAAGAGTTTCTATCGTTTGCTCGGCACCTTGGCCGGCTCGGCGGTGATGGTGGCGTTGATCGCCTTGTTTGCCCAGAACACCGAGCCGTTTCTCGCTTGCCTGGCGATCTGGGTTGGTCTCTGTTCGGCGGGGGCGGCGCGTTATCGCAACTTCCGCGCTTATGGTTTCGTGCTGGCCGGCTACACCGCGGCGATGATCGGCCTGCCGGCCCTGGCCCATCCGGAAGGCGCATTCATGGCGGCGGTCTGGCGGGTGCTGGAGATTTCCCTGGGGATTCTCTGCGCCACCCTGATCAGCGCCGCGATCCTGCCGCAAACCGCCAGTGCCGCCATGCGAAACGCCTTGTACCAGCGCTTTGGGGTATTTGCCCTGTTCGTCACCGATGGCCTGCGTGGGCGCAGCCAGCGGGAGGCCTTCGAAGCGCGCAACGTGGGTTTCATTGCCGAGGCGGTGGGTCTGGAAAGCCTGCGCAGCGTGACCGTGTTCGAAGACCCGCACATGCGTCGGCGCAACGGCCGGCTCAGTCGCTTGAACAGCGAGTTCATGGGCATCACCACCCGTTTCAACGCCTTGCACCAGTTGCTCGAGCGCTTGCGCGGCAGCGCGGCGGATCATGTGGTCAGCGCCATCAAGCCTGGTTTGCAAACCCTGGCCGAACTGCTCGACGGGTTCAGTGGCCGCGCCCTGACCGACGCCGATGCGGCCCGTCTGGCGGCGGTGCTGGCCGAGTACAAAGCCGACTTGCCAGCCCAGGTGCGCCGGCTGCGGGTGTCGTTCCAGGAAACGGCGCCCACTGACGGACAGCAGTTGGATTTCCATACCGCCTACGAGTTGCTTTATCGCTTCGTCGAAGACCTGCACGGCTACGCCCAGACCCACGCTTCCCTGGCCGAGCATCGCCACGAACGCGAGCGCTGGGATGAACCGTTCGTACCACAGACCAACTGGCTGGCCGCCACGGCATCGGGGGTTCGCGCCGCCTTCATCCTGTTGGTGCTGGGCAGCTACTGGGTCGCCACGGCCTGGCCGAGCGGCGCGACCATGACGATGATCGCCGCCGCCACCGTGGGCTTGTCGGCCGCGACGCCGAACCCTAAGCGCATGGCCTTCCAGATGGCCTGCGGCACGTTGTTCGGGGCGTTGATCGGCTTCGTCGAGATGTTCTTCATTTTCCCGTTGATCGACGGTTTCGCGCTGCTGTGTGTGATGCTCGCGCCGGTGATCATGCTGGGTTCATTCCTCAGCTCGCGACCCCAATACGCCGGGGTTGGGCTGGGGCTGCTGATCTTTTTCTGCACCGGCTCGGTGCCGGACAACCTGACGCTCTACAACCCCTACGCCTTCATCAACGACTACATCGCGATGATCCTCGGCATGCTGGTGTGCGCTGCGGCCGGGGCGATCATCTTGCCGCCCAACAGCCGCTGGTTGTGGCGCCGGCTGGAACAGGACCTGCGCGAGCAAGTGGTGTTCGCCATCAGTGGCAAGCTCAAGGGCTTGGCCTCGGGTTTCGAAAGCCGTACCCGCGACTTGCTGCATCAGGCCTACGGGTTGGCGGCGGGGCAGCCGCGGGTGCAACGGGACTTGCTGCGCTGGATGTTCGTGGTGCTGGAAGTCGGTCACGCGATTATCGAATTGCGCAAGGAACAGGCAATCTTGCCGGTGCATCCTGCGTATGCCGAAAGCCAGTCATGGCGCCAGGCGATTCGGGTGATGGGGCGGGCGCTGGTGCGGCTGTTCCGCCAACCGAGCCCGAGCAATCTTGAGCGTGCGCTGGTGGCGGTGGACCACGCCATCGGTCGCGTGCAGGCCACCGACGAACCCTTCGCCCCGCATTTCGACACCTCGGCCCTGCGTCGGGTGAAAAGCTACCTGCATTTCATCCGCACCTCGCTACTGGACCCGCAATCGCCCTTGGCCGGCTATGCCATGCCCCATGCCACACCGCTTTCCCAGGAACCTGAACATGCCCCGTGAGATCGCCTTCCATGGCGTGTACATGCCCACCATGACCCTGATGTTTTTCATCGCCGCCGGCCTGGCCTGGGCCTTGGACCGCTTCCTGTCGGGGTTGGACCTGTACCGCTTCTTCTGGCACCCGGCGTTGTTGCGCCTGAGTCTGTTTACCTGTCTGTTCGGCGCGCTGGCGCTGACGGTCTACCGTTGAGATCGATGCGATGAAAAAATTTTTCAGCCTGCTGGCGACGCTGTTGGTACTGGCCCTGGCGTTGTGGATCGGCCGTACGCTGTGGGTCCACTACATGAACACGCCGTGGACCCGCGATGGCCGGGTGCGAGCCGATATCATCAACGTGGCCGCCGATGTCAGCGGTGAGGTGGTCGAGGTGCCGGTGCGCGACAACCAATCGGTGAAAAAAGGCGACCTGCTGATGCGCATCGATCCTGAGCATTACCGCATCGCGGTCAAACAGGCTCGCTCCCTGGTGGCGTCGCGCAAGGCCACTTGGGAAATGCGCAAGGTCAACGCCCATCGCCGCGCCGACCTGGACAGCCTGGTGATCTCCCGTGAAAACCGCGACGACGCCAGCAACATCGCCGACTCGGCCCTGGCCGACTACCAGCAGGCCCAGGCACAACTGGAAGCCGCCGAGCTGAACCTGTCGCGCACCGAGGTTCGCGCGGCGGTGGATGGCTACGTCACCAACCTCAATGTGCATCGTGGCGACTATGCGCGCATCGGCGAGGCGAAGATGGCGGTGGTGGATATGAATTCGTTCTGGGTCTATGGCTTCTTCGAAGAGACCAAATTGCCCAAGGTGCGGGTTGGAGATTCGGCGCAGTTGCAGTTGATGAGCGGTGAGACGCTCAAGGGCCATGTGGAAAGCATTTCCCGAGGCATCTACGACCGCGACAACCCCGAAAGCCGCGAACTGATCGCCGACGTGAACCCGACCTTCAACTGGGTTCGCCTGGCCCAGCGGGTGCCGGTGCGGATTCATCTCGATGAAGTGCCGGAGGGTGTGCTGCTGGCGGCGGGGATGACCTGTACGGTGGTGCTAGAACCCCGCGGCAAGCGCTGAGCGCACTGGCTAGGGAGATTTGATACACACCACAGCCCCCGTGGGAGCGGGCATGAGTGTTGTGTTCACCCCAAGTCCCTGTGGGAGCGAGCTTGCTCGCGATAGCGGTGGGTCAGTTTGCAAGGATGTTGACTGTGCCGCCGTCATCGCGAGCAAGCTCGCTCCCACAGTTTTCGAGGTGGCCGCCATTTATCAAAGCGACCTACCCAACCCAAACCGCTTCATCAACCCCTTCTCTAGCAACCCTTTGGGCAGCCAGCCGGCCATCAAGGGCAGTGACCGGCTGCCATTGCCCAGGCGCAGCAGGCGGGGTGGCTTGGGTTGTTGAACCGCCTTGAGCAGCGCGGCGGCGAATTCGTGGGTGGGGGTCGGGTTGTCCTGGGAGGCCTTGGCCCGGGCGCGGATACCATCGCGCAGGGGCCACCAGGGCGATTGCTCGCTGATCAATTGCTCGGCTTCATGGCCGGCATTCTTGGCGAAGCTGGAGGCAATCGCGCCGGGCTGGACCTCCATCACGCGGATGCCGAACGGCGCCAGTTCCATGCGCAAGGCATCGCTCAGGGCATGCACTGCCGCCTTCGAGGCGCAATAAGCGCCGGCAAATGGCGTGACCAGCACCCCGGACACGCTGCCGATATTCACCACCAAGCCCCTGGCCCGACGCAACACCGGGAACAGCGCCCGGGTGACTCCGACGATGGCGAACACGTTGGTTTCGAACTGCCGCTGCATGGCCGGCACGCCGCCGTCCAGCAGCGGGCCCATGGCGCCGTAGCCGGCATTGTTGACTAGCACATCCAGGCCGCCGTGCTGCTGGTTGATCCGCTCACCCAGTTGTTCCAGGGCCTGGCCATCGTTGACGTCCAGTTGCACGGCGGTGAACCCGGCCGCGCCGAGTGTCGCCACGTCCTCAGCCTTGCGCGCCGTGGCCCAGACCTGATAACCCGCAGCCTTGAAGGCGTCGGCGAGGGCGCGGCCAATGCCGCTGGAACATCCGGTAATCAACGCAACAGGCATGACGCGTTCCTTGGGTTAAAAAGTTGGGGGGAGGGCAATCAGTTGGAAAAACTCCCGTGCAATCGCTCGGCGCGAAACTCCAGGGTCTGCGGGCGATAACCCGGGCGCAGGGGCGGCAGCGGCAGGCAGTCTTGCCAGTCGGCGCCGGCCTGCAATTCGCCGGGACCACGGTAGCGCGGTGCGTCGTAGGGGGTGTCGGCCAGGTTGATGGTATCGCCGGGCGCATAGGCCGCGACCCGCCACTGCAGTTCGATCAGCGGCACGTCATTGGTGTTTTTTATGGTCAGCGACAGCGGCCGGTCGGCGGGGCATTGTCCGGGGGCATAGCTGATGCGCAATTCCAGGCGCTCCAACTGCCGGGTCTCGCGGTTTTCCTGCCAGAGCACCCACGCGGCGACCAGCCCCAGCCCGATGAACGCAGCCAGGGAGACCGGCAAGGCCTTGGCCGGGTAGCGCAACAGCAGGATGAGCCAGGTGATGACCAGCAAGACGCCGATAAGCATGGTGGAAACCTCCGTTACCGTAGGCACATCCTACCGAAGGCAGCGGGCAATGTTGAAGCAATGATGCCTGCCCAGCGTCCACTTGAAAAAAAAGCCCCCACCCAACCCACTGCGGATAGGGGACGCAGTGGGCTGGACGGGGGCTTCTTGTACGGCTGATCCTTACTGATCGTAGCCGATCATCATTGGGCGATGGTTTTCACCGAGACGCCGCGTTCGATCGGGGTGGAGCGACCGTAGATGTCTTCGAAACGCTCGATGTCATCTTCGCCCAGGTAGCTGCCGGACTGCACTTCGATGATTTCCAGCGGGATCTTGCCCGGGTTGCGCAGACGGTGGACCGACGCGATCGGGATGTAGGTCGACTGGTTTTCGCAGAGCAGGAACACGTTCTCGTCGCAGGTCACTTCGGCGGTGCCGCTGACCACGATCCAGTGTTCGGCGCGGTGGTGGTGCATCTGCAGCGACAGGCACGCGCCCGGCTTGACCGAGATGTGCTTGACCTGGAAACGACCGCCCATGTCCACCGAGTCATAGGAACCCCACGGACGATAGACCTCGCAGTGGTTCTGGGTCTCGGTGCGGCCCTGTGCGTTGAGGGTGTTGACCATCTGCTTGACGCCTTGGACCTTGTCCTTGTGGGCGATCATCATGGCGTCCTTGGTTTCGACCACCACGATGTTGTCCAGGCCGATCACCGACACCAGCTTGCCGTTGCCGTGGATCATGCAGTTGCGGCTGTCCTGGACGACTACGTCGCCCTTGGTAACGTTGCCGTTGGCGTCCTTGGCATTGACTTCCCACAGCGACGACCAGCAGCCGACATCACTCCAACCGGCCGACAGTGGGACCACACAGGCGCGCTGGGTCTTTTCCATCACCGCGTAGTCGATGGAGTTGTCCGGGCAGCAGGCGAAGGTGGCTTCGTCGAAGGTAATGGTGTCGGCCGTCTGCTCACTGCGCTCCAGGGTCAGCAGGCAGGTGTCGTAGATGTCCGGATCGTGCTTTTTAAGCTCTTCGAGGAAACGGCTGGCGCGGAACAGGAACATGCCGCTGTTCCAGAAGTAGCCGCCGGCCTCGACGAACTCGGTGGCACGCTTGACGTCGGGTTTTTCGACGAAGTGCGAGACGCGGCTCACGCCTTCGGGCAGCAATGCATCGTTGGTCGACTTGATGTAGCCATAGCCGGTTTCCGGTTTGGTGGCCGGTACGCCGAACAGCACCATCTCGCCACGCTCGGCGGCCACGGTGGCCAGGGCCAGGGCGCGTTGCAGGGCTTTCTGGTCTTCCAGCACGTGGTCGGCCGGCAGCACCAGCATCAGCTCGTCGCGGCCTTCGTTGACCAGCATCATCGCGGTCAGCGCCACGGCCGGCGCGGTGTTGCGCCCGAACGGTTCCATCAGGATGCGCTGGGCTTCGAGCTTACGGTTGGTCAACTGCTCGTTGACGATGAAGCGGTGGTCTTTGTTGCAGACCACGATCGGCGTGTCCATGCCTTCGAACACCAGGCGCTCGAGGGTCTGCTGGAACAGGGTGTGTTCACCGGTCAGGGCCAGGAACTGTTTAGGGAATTGCTTGCGCGAAAGCGGCCAAAGACGTGAGCCACTACCACCTGACATGATCACCGGAATCATGTTTGTTACTCCTTGAAGCGAAATGGTTGTTAGAGCTACTGCGTTCTGTCGTTTCACTCTCTTGTTGTTGTTCCGTACCCGAATGACGCCTGTGTCCAGTGTGGGAGCGAGCTTGCTCGCGATGGCTGAGTGTCAGTCGACATCAAGGTTGGATGTCGTACCGCAATCGCGAGCAAGCTCGCTCCCACAGGGGTACAGCGTCAATCAGGTGAATTCATCAGCGGGTCGACACAGGGCGTTTCACCCACACTGGCGACAGGCTGCTGCCAGAACCGGTGACGTACAGCACGGCCGCTTCGCCGCGCTCCAGGGCCACGGGCTTGAGGTCGCCGACTTTCTTGTCGCCTTCGAACAGGGCCAGGGACACTTTCACCGGGTTGATCTCACGTTCGCCACGGCCCTTGGCGGCCACGTTAGGCACCACTTCGGTCTTGCCGTCGGCGGTCTTGAGGGTCAGTGCCTTGTCGCTGAGGTTCTGGACGCGGACCAGGGACTTCTGCTTGTTCTTGAACGGCGGTTCTTCGATCAGTTGAGGCTGGCCGGCGGCGTTGTTGACCAGGGTGTAATAGTGATCGGAGGCCAGTTTCACCGGCACGGTCTGGCTGCCGACCTTGGCGCTGTAGTCGCCACCGGGCATGAAGCTGAAGTCGCTGCTGGCCAGGGGGGCTACGTCGCTGATGTTGGTGCTGCCGACGGTGGCGCTGACTTCGGCGTTGGCGGCGTTATAGACCCGCACGAAGCTCGAGCCTTTTGGCGCGACCGGGCCGTACAGGGCCGAGTCACCGGCAAAGGCGGACAGGGAAAGGGCGCTCATGCTGGCGACGAGGGCAACGGCCTTGAAGGAGCGAGCAGCGAGACGGCGAGGAGTAGTGTTGAAAGTCATGGTGGACCTCTCTTTCAGTTTTGCGCCCGGTCGGGCGTCTCGGATGGGGTGTTGGCGGCGACATTCTGTTGGCGAGCGCCGGCTTGCTTGAGCTCTGCGACCCACTGTGGGTCGGCGTCGCCGATTTCGTTGTTCACGGGCAGATAGCGTTCAGGGAACTCCCAGATCAGCACCTGTGGCGGGCTGTTCTTGAAGGCATCGCTCTTGAGGTAGCTGAGCATTGGCAGAATCGGGCCGTGGCCGTCTTCGGCGTAGTTCACGACGTCGCTGTGCAGGGCTTGCTTGAGTGCACCGACGAAGTTCCAGTTAGGGTTGGCGCTGTAGCTGGTGCCGATCAGGGCCACGGGCACCTGGGCATCGGCGAACAGCGCGTCGTCGCCGGCCGGCTGGTCGTCGGCTTCGCGAGTGTTGCGCTTGACCAGCGGCTCCTGGGCTGGCATCAGGTTTTCGAACAGCGGATCCAGCGGCAGGAACTGGCGCAGGTCGCCCTTGTGGGTGATTTTTTCCGCAGGTTCGGTGACGAAGCGCTGCGGCTCACCGTTGAGCGGCGTGCGTTCGGCAATGGCCTTGGCCAGGTTCTCGGCAGCGACCTGGGCACCTTCCGGGGTCCAGTTGGTGTCGGTGCGCAGGAACACTTGCTGGCCGCTTTGCTTGGCCTGTTGCATCGGGCCGAGCAGGTCGGGCGCGAGGATCTTGTCGGCCGCCACGCGAGCATGGAAATCCTGGTAGAGGTTGGTGTGAATGCTCGATGGCTTCACTTCGCCCAGGTGCTCGGGGTACAGCCGCGCCTTGGCCGGCACGATCGCCATGACCAAGGTGATGCCTTGTTCCTTGAGCTTCTGGCGCACGCCTTCGACCAGGGCGTAGTTACCTTGCAGGTTCAGCTCTTCGTTGACGATCGGGTTGAACTCTTCGTCGCTGTACAGCCACTGGTCGCGGCCCAGGACCACGCCTTTGCGGCCCTCGTTGAACAGCTTGTAGTCCAGCGCGGCCCAGATGTTGGTGCCCAGGCGCTTGATCGGGAACTCTTCATCGTAGTGCGTTTCCACGGCCTTGGCCCAGCGCCCGTTGAGCACGGTCGCGTCGGGGTTGGTGCTGAAGCCTAGGAAGCTGCGCATCGACCAGATACCCAGCGCTGTCAGGATCAGCATGAACAGTGCGATGTAAAAGATGCGTAATGAGCGGGTCATGTTCAGATCCCTCAGAACTGGAAGTAAAGGAACGGCGAGAAGCTTTGCGCCGAGAGTTTGAGAATCGAGGCGATGAACAGCAGCAGCACCAGGGTGCGCATCACGTAGCGTGACCAGTCCACGGTCCAGTAGGCCGGTTGCACCTGGGCTTCGACGCCAACGGTGTAGCCAGGTTCATGAATGTTCGTCGGATTTTCGCCCGGCGCGGCTTTGATCAGACCCGGTTGTGCAGTGGCCGGACCATCGGCCTCGGTAGTCACTTCAGGCTTGGTCTTGACTGGCGGACGGTTGGTGTAGAAGTCCCGCAGGCCGAAGAAGGCGAGGGTGGCGTAGGCTACCGCCAGCGTGGCGATCTGCAGGCCGGTGAGGTTGGCGCGGGTCAGTTCCGACAGCGACCAGTCGCCGAAGCTGAACATGGCGCTGTACATGCGACCGGCCACGTGCAGGTTCTCGGCGCGGAAAATCACCCAGCCCATCACCACCAGCAGGAAGGTCAGTGCCCAGCGGATCGGGTTGATGCTGCGTGGGTTGGTGTCGATACCCACCGCTTTTTCGATGGCCAGCCACATGCCGTGCCAGGCACCCCAGATCACGTAGGTGATGTTCGCGCCGTGCCACAGACCACCGAGCAGCATGGTCAGGAACAGATTGCGATAGGTCATCAGCGTGCCTTTGCGGTTACCGCCCAGGGTGATGTAGAGGTAGTCACGCAGCCAGGTCGACAAGCTGATGTGCCAGCGGCGCCAGAACTCGGTGATCGACTGGCTGATGTAGGGCTGCTTGAAGTTTTCCATGAAACGGAAACCCATCATCAGGCCCAGGCCGATGGCCATGTCGCTGTAGCCGGAGAAGTCGAAGTACAGCTGCGCGGTGTAGGCCAGGGCGCCGAGCCAGGCATCGCCCGTGGTCGGGTTCTGCAAGGCGAAGCAATGGTCGGCTACCACCGCCAGGGTGTCGGCGATGAACACTTTCTTGATGAAACCCTGCATGAAGCGGGTGCAGCCTTCGGAGAATTTGTCCAGCGTGTGGGTGCGGTTGTTGAACTGGTCGGCCAGGTCGCGGAAACGCAACACGGGGCCTGCGATCAGGTGCGGGAAAATGGCCACGAACGCTGCGAAGTCGATCAGGTTGCGGGTCGCCGGGGTGTCACCGCGATAGACGTCGATGATGTAGCTGATGGACTCGAAGATGTAGAACGAAATCCCGATCGGCAACAGCACGTGGGTCAGGATGAACGGGTTGAGACCGAAGCCGGTGATGATGGCGTTGAGGCTGTCCACGCCGAAGTTGGCGTACTTGAAATAGCCCAGGATGGCCAAGTCCACGCCCACGCCGAGCAACAGCCAGCGCTGGGCCGGTTTGGTGCGCACACCGGCGGCCCCGACTTTCAGGCCGATCCAGTAGTTCCACAGGGTCACGCCGGCGAACAGCGCGAGGAAGTCCACCCGCCACCAGGCATAGAACACGTAGCTGGCGATGAGCAGCAGCAGGTTGCGATAGCGTTGCCCGCTCAAGTAGTACAAGCCGAGAAAGATCGGCAGGAACAGGAACAGGAACACGTTGGATGAAAATACCATCCCGATCTCTCCATGTTGAATCAACAGTCAAGGGCCAGAGCCCCCCCAAACCCCCCCGTGAAAACCGGGGGGCTATTGCATTCGAAACAGACCACATTCCCTGTGGGAGCGAGCTTGCTCGCGATGACGGAGTGTCAGTCGACATCCATGGTGAATGTCAGACCGCAATCGCGAGCAAGCTCGCTCCCACAGGTTTCCTGCCAGGCAGGAGATGTGGTGTCAGCTTCCTTTTTCGCCTTTCTCCCGCGACGGGTCATACACCCGGGTCAAGTCCCCGCCGAGGCGGAAGGTCTTGAAGGGTTGCATTTCATGCTTGCGCTCCAGCACATCCTCGGAGCAGGTGTAGAGGCTGCAGAACGGTTCGAGCCAGGCGAATTTCGAATCGACCTTGAGGTCCTTCATGTCCTGCTCGTCGCCATTTTTCTCTTCGAAGATCTCCGGGTCTTTCACCCCGGCCAGCACCCGGTCACCCAGTCGCTTGAGGGCACCGTTGTTTTCCTGGCGCAGGTCCACACCGTTGACCTGGGCGAAACTGGCGATCATCGCCAGTGGCGGCAGGGCGTAGTTGTGGTAGGACAGGGCGCGTTGCTTGCGCTTGAGTTCGTTGGGCAGGAAACCGTCGGCATCGACCTGGTTGACGCCGACCTTGTATTCCTTGACGGCCCAGTCGAACAGGTCGCGGCGGTTGGTTGCCACGGAGGTGGCCATTACCGACCAGGCGGCCCAGTAGGAATGGTTGTTGGTCTTGTCCAGCGGCAGGTTGTCCCAGTCGCTGACCACTTGATCGGCCATCCGGCTGAACCAGCCTTCGATCAGTTGCGCCTGTTCCGGGTGATTGGCCAATGGACGGGATTCGGAGAACTTCAAGCGCACATAGGCCGAAGCCATGCTGCCCAGCGCCCATTTGCGCATGGATTTGCCGGTGTGGTTGAAGTCCTTGGACATCAGCGCATCGGCCTGGGCCCAGGCGGTCAGCCAGTTCAGCGTGCATTCCAGTTGCTCGGGGCGGCCGTCACGCATGAACTGCATGACTTGCTTGCTGACGCCACGCTCGATCTTGGTGATGTCGGCGGTGCTGTCGCGGAACGCCTTTTCCGATTGTACGTTCAATGTCGCTCGGGCCTTGTCGGAGCCCTCGTACTTACTGCGAAATTGCAGGGAACCGGTGTAGGGCGTCGGCGTGGCGTCGCAACCTTTGGCGGCGTCGCCGGTCTTGACCTTTTCGATCGGTGCGAAGTAACCCTGGGGCGGGCGCAGCGGGGCCGCCGCCTGCGTGGCCCCGGCGAACAGCGCCAGGGTCAGCAGGGAGGGCGCCAGCAGCGTTTTCAACGTTCGGGTGCGCGTGGTACTGGTCATGAGACGAGACCTCATTGTCCGATTTGAGCCGTTTGTTGCCCGGCTTGCGGAGATGCGTTGCGTTTGCAGACTTTCGCTTCGATTTGCAGCGGCTCTTTACCGGCTTCAGGACCCTGGACTTCAACGGCTAGCAGGTTTTGCGAAGCCCAGTCCTCGTCGGTGCGCAATTGGAAGGCGAAACGTCCGTCGGTGTCGGAGGTATCCGGTTTTTCGATCTTGATATCCTCGTGGCGCCCATTCATGTACCAGAGGGTGGCTTGCAAGGTTTTCACCGACGTGTCGGTGAAGCGGATGTCGACCTGGTGACTGCCATTACGCAGATCCATGTTCTTGGTATTGACCATCAATTCGTTCTTGCCCGGCTTGAGCGCGGTCTTGCTGCTCATGAGTGCCGGCTTGCCTTCGCAACCGTTGTTGTCCAGCAGCGCCATCATCTGGCGGTAGATGGTTTCCTGGTCCAGGCGATACAGCGGGGAGAATTCCCAGATGAGAATTTTCGGCGGGTTCTTTTGGAACTCTTCGCTGCCCAGGTACTGGATCATCGCGCCTTCCAGGCCACCGCCAGGGAAGGCGACGTTGAGGATGTCGGCGCCGATGGCTTCCTGCAGGAAACCGGCAAAGTTGTAGTTCTTGCCGCTGTGACTGGTGCCCACGAGGGTGATCTGCGGGTTGCCGGAATCGCTGAACAGGTCGCCGTCGCCGGCCTCGCCCTTGGGTTCGGTGGTGAACTGGTCCATGTACTGGATCGCATAGCTGGTGCCGCACAGTTGCCCGGCCATGTTGTGCAGGGTGCCGGTCTTGCCCATGCGGCCGGACTTCTTGGTCTCGAATTCACGCTTGGGAATGTCGGCGAAGGCCGGAATCTGCTTGACCTTCTCGGCGACGATCTTGGCCGTGCGCTGGGCGCCGTATGGGGTCCAGTGCTGGTCGCCACGGAAATAGAAATCGTGGGCCGGCAGGGTCTCGGGCAGGTTTTCGTTAGTCAGCGGCGACAGGTCCGGCACCACATAACCCATCTGGGCGAAACGGCCGAGCATGGATTTGTAGTTGGTCAGGGCCTTGTCAAAATTGAAGCTGGCCTTCTCCTGCGGATTGAGCTTGTTGCGGTTCACCAGGCCTCGGGTCGGCTGGTAGACAAGCACCAGCTCGACGCCTTTTGCCTTGAACGCATCGTGCAACTGCTGCATGCGCTTGTAGCCGGCCGGGGTGGTGTTGAATTCGGTGCGCAGGTCTTCCTGGGTCCGGAACAGCCAGTCGCCCTGGGCCTGCACCAGCGTAGTGAAGTTCTGCTGGTAGCGCGTGGTGTAGTTCTTCGCGTCATGGGCCGCCGGGCACAGGTTGCAGCACGGTTCGGCGGTGAAGCTCGGCGCCTTGATTTCATCGGCGCGTGCGCCGCTTGCAGCGGCGAGAATGCCGGCAGTCAGCGCGGACAGGCCCAGGAGTTTGATCATCTGTGGGTTCATAAAGGTCATCCTCAGTCCCGCAATTCGGTCTGGCGTTCGACAGGGTCGATCAGCACGGCTTTCTGCTGGCGCACCAGCAGGTCGAGAATTTCATCCTGGCGCTCGCCGAGGATTCCCGAGAAGCTGATGCCGCTGGATTTGGTCGGCGCGAGCATGGACACGCGGTACAGCTCAACGCTCAATGGTGAGTCGATGGACAACGGGCCACTGCCATTGGCGGCCAGTTCGCCACCGACCACGATCAGCGAGACCTGGGCGTCGAACGGGTCGAGCTTGATGTCCCGGTCGGTGTCGGACAGGTCCTTGATGTGACCGTAGAGACCGGTCAGGCCGTTGGCCATGGACACGTTTTCGTAGAGGCGGATGTTCACGCTGTTACGAATCCGGATGCCGTGGCGGCGGTTGCTGATCACTTTGTTGCCCCACAGCAGGTTGTCACCACTCTCGTAAAGCGTGATGCCGTCGGTGTGGTTCTTGTAGATCTCGTTGTAGGCGATCAGGTTGTTTACGCTGTTACGGTCGATCACCAGGCCCGAGAGTTTGTTGTCGTAGCTGCGGTTGTTGAAAATGAAGCTGTCGTTGACCTCACGGGAAATAATGATCCCGTGCTTCTTCTTGGTCCCGTAGACGGTGTTGTCGGCAATGATCAGCCGATGGGAACGGTCGTGGGGGTCGATGCCGTAGACGATGTTGTCTTTGTAGGTATTGCCCTTGACCACGAAATCGTTGGTTTCGTAGCAGTAGAAGCCGTACCACATGTCCGAGAACTCGGAACCGATGATCCAGCCGGTCGGTTCCGGGCGCTTGAGGACCTTGGCCATGTTCGGCGTGTACTGGGAAATACTCACCCCGTACGACTTACTGTTGGCGTAGCCGAAACTCGCCATCTTGGTATTGACGATGTAAGTCTCGGTGCCGCCCCAGGACAGCAGGAACGGACGGAACTCCTTGGGCGAACGGAACGTGGCGGGGCCGTTGTCCTTTTCACGCCAGCCGGTGACCTTGGTGTCGCGGATGAACATCCGGCCATCGTTGACCAGGAATGAGCCGCCCTCCTGGGACAGGCGCAATTCCTGGGTCTGCTTGTCGATTTCCAGGATGCCCTTCTGGCCGACCACGATCGGAATCTTCGCCAGGTACACACCTGGCGAAGTTTCGATGACGTACTTAGGGACTTTCTTGGCCAGGTCCTTGAGGTTCATGTAACCGTCGTCAAGGAAGACGGCCTGAGGGATGCCACGCTGGCGCACCACCCACTCGGCCATCTTGTTGTCGCCGCCGATGAAGTCCTTCAAGGCATTTTCCTGCATCATCCGGCGCACGCTGATCTTGCCGGGCTTGCTGCGCACGATCTTGGCCGCGACGGCTTCGGCGGTATAGCCTTTGAGGTCGGGCAAGGTCGGCGCGGCCAGCTCCAGCGGTGCGGTCGGCGCGCTGCTGACGGTGTAGGTCCTGGCTTGTTGCAGTTCCTTGACCACGTTGCCCGGCTTGACCACCGGTTCAACGTTGGCGAACGCCGGCGAGCCGGTCAGCAGCATCGCTGCGACCAACAGGCTGATCGAACCTTTCATCGCCTGGCTGTTCCTGAGGTAGCGGTTCATATCGGGCACTCCCATGGCCATTCGCATCAGAAGCGCCAGATCACGTCGACAAAGGCGCGATGCATGTACGAATCGACCTCTTTGCCGTAGGCGTCGCCTGGCTTGAACACGCCGCCACGAAAGCGCACCAGCGCCGACGGCTCATCTATGGACTGACTCAGCGCGGCCGGCAGCAGGCCTTGCTTGAAGTACTTGGTGACGACCAAGTCGACTTCCTGGCCAAGGTCCTTGTTACCGTCGCGCAGTGGCAGGGACGAGGTGGACAGGATTGCGCCGGTCACGTCGTCGGTGTTGTTTTCCACGGCGTTGATGCCGTTGCTGCCCACCGGCTTGTTGCCGTCCACGCGCCAGAACTTGTGGTACACAAGGCTTGCGTCGTATTCGTCGCGCAACTGCCAGGAACCGAACAGGCTGGCGCTCTGGGTGTTGGCCATTTCGCCCCGGAACGCTTCGCCGAAACGGTGCACCCGCGAGCGGGTACCCGTGAAGTTCGAGCGGTTGCTTTGCAGGCCGTTCTGTTCGTAGTCCTCGCTGGCGCGGGCATAGGCCGCACCGACTTGCCATTGCGGGTCCAGACGCAGGCGGATACCCAGGTCAGTGGCCCAGCCGTCCACGTCATCGCTGTGCTTGGCTTCTGTTGGGCGCGTGCCGTCGGCGTTGAGCGGATTGACGGTGTCACGGTCGCCGGTCATGCCGGTGAGGCTGGCCCAGTAGTTGACCGTGTTGGTGTTGCGCCAGTTGTAGGCGTCGCTGTTGGCTTCCAGGCCCAGCCAGGTCAAGTCGCCATTCTCGGTCTTGTCCAGGGTATCGGTGGCTTCGCCCGGGGTCGGGTAATCGAGGCTGCCATTGTCATGGGAATGGTGGGCGCGGATACCGGCCCACTGGCCTGGCATCCACTGGTAGCCCACGTCGCCATAGACGTGCAGGCGGTCCTTGTCCTTGGGGGACAATTCCTTGAGGTCGGTGCGGTATTCGCTGAAGCGTTCGGCCACGCCGAGGTTGGCTCGCAGCAAGGTGGTGTCGAAGGTCCAGTTCAGGGCTTCGATGTTGGTGTCGCGCCATTGGCCGTCGTCATTGCGCAGGCGCTGGCGACCGAACTTCAACTGCTCGCCCGGGTAGGGGGTCAGGCCGCGGTAGCCGATCCAGAACTCGCGCATGGCCAGGTAGCTTTTCTTGGCTTCGCGATCGCCGCTGTCGGTTTCTTGGGTGGCGCCGTCGGATTGTTGCAGGGTGTCGGTTTCGATGATGTCGCTGGACGTCACGGCCTGGGCCATGGCGTAGGCGCTCCAGGCGCCGCTTTCGCTTTCACCGTAGACCCACGGACGCAGGTCCAGGCCGACACCGTTAACGTCGCCACCGCTCTGGGTGCCGAGGTCGCGGTCGTCTTCGGACTGGCCGGTGATCTTCACTTCCAGGCCGAAGTTCTTGGTGTCAGTCAGGGCCGCCAGGCTCGGGCTGGACCACAACAGGGCAAACGACAGGCCAATACCAGCCTGTACAAAAGGATTGAGCTTCAAAAGCTTCATAGAGGTTCCTCGCCGTCATCTTCTTTTAGGGCTTGCAGTTCCAGCGTATCGGGGCTCATTGCGCCGCGAATGGCCTGCTCTTGTTGTAGCAGGCGTTGCGCTTGTGCAAGTTGCTGCGGCGGTAATTGTGCTTCGAGGGTTTGGGCAAGCTCGATGGCTTGCGGGGTGTTCTGCGCCTTGGCCAACTGGCTGAACACATAAGCATTGACCGGGTTGGGCTTGGTGCCCTTGCCCTGGGAGAACAGCTGGGCAATGGCGAAGTCGGCGCTGTTCTGGCCGTTGCGGGCGGCCTTGAGCAGGTGGTCCAGGGCTTTTTGCGAGTACACCTGGCCCAGGTAACCGCGGCGATAGATCTGGCCGAGGTAGTAATCGGCGGCTACTTCGCGGCCAACGGCTTTCTGGAAATGCGCCTCGGCGGCCTTGGCATCGGCCGGGACCCACTTGCCTTCGTAGTAGAGCTTGCCCAGCAACAGCTCGGCGCGCGACTGGTCGGCGGCGCGGCCGTTTTCCAGGTATTGCATCATCTTGTCGACATCACCCAGTTCCGGGAAGTCGTAGAGCAGTTGCGCCAGGCTGACCCAGGCAGCGGGGTAGCCGGGGGCGATGCCTTCGAGCAACGACTGGGCGGTCTTTTCGTCGGTCTTGCCCAGGCTGGCATCGGCCAGGACACGGGCGACGCTGTCCACGCGCTGGGCGGACACGACGCCACGGGCGTGACCGTCCTGCATCTGCTTGAGCAATTGGGCCTGTTGTTCCGGCTGGCCGCGTTTCTGATAGACCGTGGCCAGTTCGACGTAGCAGATGTCCGTGGTCGCCAGCGCGGCCTTGCAGACCTTCTCGACTTCATCCAGGTGCTGGTCGTAGGTGCCCTGGGTGCGGTAGAGCAGAATCTGCGCCAGGCCCGCTTCCGGGTAGCCGGCGCTGCGCCATTGGCTGATCTGCTGCTGGGCGTTGACGTTCGGGAAGCTGTGGGGATATTGCAGGTACAGCATTGCCAGCGGGATCAGGGTGTTGCCTTCGCCATTGGCGAAGGCTTTCTTCAACAGGCCTTCGGCTTCGTGTTTTTCCGCTTCGGTGGAACCGGGCTTGGCCACCAGCAGGCGACCCAGGCGCGCCTGGGCCCGTGGCGAGATATCGGCCGCGGCGCGGTAAGTCGCCTCGGCTTTTTTCATCTGCTCGGGGTCGCGGCTGTCCACCTGGATGTCGGCCAGGCCTACCTGGGCCTCGCTGTAGCCCAGGTCGGCCAGTTGCTGGTAGTTCTGCTGCGCCAACGCCGTGTCGCCGCGCTTGAGGGCTTCGTTGGCCAGGCGCTGGTCGGGCAGGCCGGCGCAACCGCTGAGGCCGATCGCCAGCGCCAGTGCACACAATGCATACCCCGTGTGGGAGCGAGCTTGCTCGCGAAGCAGGCCGCTCGGTGTACCAGACAGACCGCGTCGATCCCATCGCGAGCAAGCTCGCTCCCACAGGGAATGCGGTGCATTGTTGTTTTGTGGAGTGATCACGGGCATATCCTCGACTTAAATACCGACGGCCATGGCTTTGTCGATCAGCCAGTTCAGGTTCGGGCCACGGTCGCTGGTGACTTCTACCGGACGGCCGGCCAGCGAGCTGTCCAGGGGTTCGTCAGGCTGGATCAGCACACGGATATCGGAGGAAAGGTCGGCACTTTTCAGGCTGGTGCTGCTGACGATCTTGCCGGTACGGGTGGTGTCTTCGCCGGCGACCTGGAAGCTGACCGGCGTGCCTGGGCGCACGTCGCCGAACTGGCGATAGGAGAAGCGCGCTTCGACGTTGGCTTCGGTGCCCCGTGGAACCAGTTGGAAGATCACGTCACCCTTGCTGGCGTATTGTCCGTTGGCGACCAGTTGCTGGGACACGATGCAGTCGCATGGGGAGGTCAGGGTGCCGGTCATCTGCTTGCCGAACAGCTCCTCGACCTTGGCCGGCTGCAACTGGTTGTCGTCCAGGTGACCCTTGAGCACATCGAGCATGCTGGTGCTGAAGGTCGCCAGCGGAGCGCCCTTGGCGGCAACGCCATCGGCTTTGACCAGGCTCTGCACGGTGCCGTCGCGCGGCATGGTGATGGCCATGCCCGGTACGTTCACCAGGCCTGCCTGGGCGTGGCTGACGAAGTACATGCCGTACACCGACTTGAAGATGAAACCGAACGCCGCCAGGCCAACGATGAAGATCCCCAGGCTGAAGGTCACGGCGCGCAGGCGACCGAAGGCACTCATGCCACCGTTTTCGTCTTTCTGCTTGCGAGCCTTGGTGAAGTTGTCGCGTTGCAGGGTCGCCAGCACGTCGCCGACACCGACGATGTCGCCGGCCAGGTGCGAGGTGATGATGTGACGCAGGGTCGAGATGTCACGTGGCTCCAGGTTCTGGAACTGGCAACCGGTGCGGCCGGTCTGGCGGTCGTAGGAACGGATCTGCAATTCCACGTCCATGGCCAGGCCAAGGTTGTCGATCACGAACTGCAGGCGAGCCTTGTAGGTCTCGCCAACCTTGAGCGGCAGTTGGCCGGCGTTGAAGCACAGCCCACCGGCGGACAGGTCCAGGACCTTGACTTCCATGGGCGTGCGGTCGGGACCGAAGAAGCGCAGCTTGGCCGGGATTTTGACCCGGGCGTGTTGGCGCTGGGCTTCGGATTCATGCACTACGTTGACATTCACGGCGGTGTTCATAGGGGCGATTTCCTGGTTAATTCATTCAAGTCCGGTCAGACCATCGTCAGCAGCACGGCGACAAAAATGCTGCCGGCGGAGAAGGTCATGGTCCGAGACGACCAAGTGTTGAACCAACGTTGAAAGCTGGCGAGATCACGGGTCAGGTGGGTGGGCTGGCGAGTCCAGGACTGTTGGTCGAGGCGGAAGAACACGTAGATCTTCACCAGGGCACCGACGATCTGGTTGTAATAGAGGATCGCCGGGTAGGCAGGGCCGATCCGGTGTCCGGAGCACGACAGCAGCAGGGTCAGCAGGAACCGGGTGATGCCGATCCACAGCAGGTACACCAAGATGAACGCGGTGCCGTACTTGAAGCTGGCGATCAGTGCCACGGTCAGGCCAAGCAGCGAGGTCCACATCGACACCCGCTGGTCGAACAGCACCACCGAGGTGAACAGGCCCAGACGGCGCATGCCCAGGCCCAGTGCCCGGGAGTTCTGCCGCAGGTTGTTGCCGTACCAGCGAAACATCAGCTTGCGGCTGGCCTTGATGAAGCTCTTCTCCGGCGGATGCTCGACGGTGTTGATCGCCGCATCGGGCACGTAGAACGTGTCGTAGCCCAGGCGCATCAGGCTGAACCAGCTCGACTTGTCATCGCCGGTCAGGAACTTGAAGCGGCCCAGGCGCCAGTGTTGCAGCGAGTCGCTTTCCACGTCGGCGATGAAGTCCGGGTTGGTGACCACGGTGGCGCGGAACACCGACATCCGCCCGGTCATGGTCAGCACGCGCTTGGACAAGGCCATGGAGCACATGTTGATGTGACGCTGGGCGAAGCGCAGCTTGTGCCACTCGCTCATGATGTAGCCGCCGCGCACTTCGCAGAACTCGTTGGTGGTCAGGCCGCCGACATTGCCGAACAGCTGGAACCACGGCACGGTCTTGCGCACGACGCCTTCGGCGAGCACGGTGTCGCCATCGATCACGGCGACCACGGCGCGATCGTCCGGCAGGTGGCGGGAGATGGCGCGGAAGCCGTAGGCCAAGCCGTCACGCTTGCCGGTGCCTGGGATACGCACGAAGTCCAGCTTGACCCGTTCTGGCGGGTTCATGCGGGCCCAGAGGCTCTTGACCAACAGTTCGTCGGACATTTCCACGATGGAGCAGACCACGGTGGTGGGCAGCTCGCAGTCGATGGCCTCGCGGATCACCGAGCCATACACTTGTGCAGTGGTCAGCGCGTCGATCCGAAAGCTGGTGACCATCAGGTACACGTGGGACGGATCCGCCGCCTTGCCCAGCTTGCGGACCTTGCGGCGCAGGTGTGGGTAGACGATGTACAGGAAGATCATGCCGCGCACGAAATGCGTTGCTCCCATGGAGTAACGCCAGATGCCCACGGCGCCGATCAGGAAAATGAAGTCCTTGGATTCGGAGTCGAACGTGGACGTGGGCAGCGCCATGGCGATGCCCATCAATAAACTCAAGTAAAACAGCCAACCGGCGGCCTGAAGCAGGCCGTGCTTTAGCCTGTGCATAATCTGCATCCGTCTCTATCTCGGGCGGGCCTTGTGGGCGGCCCGATGGGTTAAGGCAGGCGAAAGGCCGGCCGAGGCATGCCCCGGCCGGCAAACAGACTTACCAGCAGATGCCTTCGGTCCGGCCACTCGGGTTGGAGGCCTTGGACATGAAGCCGACCAGGTCGATGACCTGCTTGCCTTCCGGTACGTTTTCGGTCAGCGCGCGGAACTTCTCGTCGCGGTTACCCAGGATGATGATGTCGGAGCTGTCGATCACCGAGTCGAAGTCGGCGTTGAGCAAGGACGAGACGTGAGGAATCTTCGACTCGATGTAATCCTTGTTCGCACCGTGGACGCGGGCGTATTCGACGTTGCTGTCGTAGATCTTCAGGTCGAAACCCTTGCCGATCAGCATTTCCGCCAGTTCCACCAGCGGGCTTTCACGCAGGTCGTCGGTGCCGGCCTTGAAGCTCAGACCCAGCAGGGCGACTTTGCGCTTGTCGTGGCTGGAAACGATGTCGAAGGCGTTCTGCACCTGGGACTCGTTGCTGCGCATCAGCGAGTTGAGCAGCGGCGCTTGCACGTCCAGGGCGCCGGCGCGGTAGGTCAGGGCGCGAACGTCCTTGGGCAGGCAGGAACCGCCGAAAGCGAAGCCTGGGCGCATGTAGTACTGGGACAGGTTCAGGGTCTTGTCCTGGCAGACCACGTCCATCACTTCACGACCATCGACACCGACGGCCTTGGCGATGTTGCCGATCTCGTTGGCGAAGGTCACCTTGGTGGCGTGCCACACGTTGCAGGTGTACTTGATCATCTCGGCGACGGCGATGTCCTTGCGGATGATCGGCGCGTCGAGCTCTTCGTACAGCGACTGCAGAACGTCACCGGAGGCGGTGTCGAACTCACCGATAACGGTCATTGGCGGCTGGTCGTAGTCTTTGATCGCGGTGCTTTCGCGCAGGAACTCAGGGTTCACCGCGACACCGAAATCGACGCCGGCTTTCTTGCCGGAGCAGTCTTCCAGGATCGGGATGACAACGTTTGCCACGGTACCCGGCAACACGGTGCTGCGTACGACGATGGTGTGGCGGGTGGTCTTGTCACGCAGGACAAAACCGATCTCGCGGCACACGGCCTCGATGTAGTTCAGTTCCAGGTCGCCGTTCTTTTTGCTCGGTGTACCGACGCAAATCATCGACAAGTCAGTATCGCGAATGGCTTCGGCGAAGTTGGTAGTACCGCGCAGTCGACCTGTTTGAATGCCTTGCGCCAATAGCTCGCCAAGACCCGGTTCAACGATGGGCGATTTGCCGGCGTTGATCATGTCGATTTTGTCTTTGGCGACATCTACGCCAACTACGTCATGGCCCCGTGCAGACAGGCAACCGGCACATACTGCACCGACGTAACCCAAACCAAATATGCTAATGCGCATCGCATTTCCCTCTGTTTTTCACGCCATTAAATGGCCGGAGTTAATAGTGTTCAGCGGTCATAGTGCACTCGGAAGTGTGGAATGCAGGCGCCACAATGCCGTGTGCAGGCATACTAAGTTCCGAGTGTCTAAATAAATGCACTCAAGTTGTGCGCAATGTGGCCTAGTTGTTATGACCTGCCCTGTTATGCAGCCAGTCCTCGTTATCGGGAACGCTCGTGCAAAGGTCCTTCACTTCCGACTCCTGGCAAAAAGCCCACAAAATCAGAAGCTTGTGTGCTCGGGTGAGCACGTTATAGGGGCGCAGCCTTGGCCTTGTAGGGGATAGTAATGGTGCGTTATCTCCTGTCCTTTATAAGATGGATCCAAATAGGCGACCGTTTCGCTAAATTGCCATGACAACTTGGTTACTTGGATCGACGGCCTATGTAAGTCTTCTCTTACACGCTCCGTGAGAATCGTTACGGGTGGTATGAGCCGTGCAATTTCACATAGTTCCGATCCGCTCATCGCGATTTTCGAAATTTTTCGAAATATTATCGAAGATGGCACTGCCCTCAATATGATGGCACTTGCCGTTTCATCCTTTATTAATGGGGAGTTAGGAGGGGGGGATAGTTTTGTGCCACTACCGATAAAAATTTTTGGTGCCACTACGCAAAAAACTGACGAGTGTCGAGTGAAAGAAAAGTTAGCGGGGGAGTGGGCCGATTTATTGGCGTCATGAAACTGGCGAAACAGGTGGGGAACTAAGATGACAGATCGGGGCTTGATCGAAGCCCCTGATCAGAGAGCGATATAAGGTTATGCCTTATTCGGGAGCGTGATCGCGCAAGAACACCAGTTTGTCCTGGCTCGACTGTTGTGCGTTGAAGCGGTAGCCCTGCACATCGAATTGGCGGAGTGCCGCAGGGTCGTTGATGCGTTCTTCAATGACGAAGCGACTCATCAGGCCCCGGGCTTTTTTGGCGTAGAAGCTGATGATCTTGTACTGGCCATTTTTCAAGTCGCGGAATTCGGTATCGATGACGCGCGCTTTCAATGCGCTGCGCTTGACCGCCGAAAAGTACTCATTGGACGCCAGGTTCAGCAGTACGTCGTCGCCTTGTTCGGCCAGGGCTTCGTTCAGCCATTCGCTGATGCGTGTGCCCCAGAAGGCATACAGGTCCTTGCCCCGGGCATTGGCCAGCTTCGTGCCCATCTCCAGGCGATAGGGCTGCATCAGGTCCAATGGCCGCAGCAGGCCGTAAAGGCCGGAGAGCATGCGCAAGTGTTGCTGGGCATAGTCGAAATCGGCTTCGCCAAAGCTTTGCGCATCCAGGCCCGTGTACACGTCGCCCTTGAAGGCCAGCAGCGCCTGCTTGGCGTTGGCCGGGGTGAACGCCGGCGTCCAGCTGCCGAATCGCGCGGCATTGAGGCCGCCGATCTTGTCGGAGACGTGCATCAACTCGCTGATCTGTGCCGGCGAGAGTTCGCGCAGCTGTTCGATCAGTTCCTGGGAATGATCCAGGTACTGCGGCTGGGTAAAACGCGCGGTAGCCGGCGGTGTTTCGTAGTCGAGGGTCTTGGCGGGGGAAATCACCATCAGCATGCAATCGTCTCCTTGAAGGTGCGGCGATTCTAGGGGGTTGTCCGGGTGGACTCCAGCTATTGGGGTGATAGGTGATGGATGGGCGAGTATTGACGGGCATTTTTGGTAAGGGAGGTGTGGGAGCAAAGTCTGTGGGAGCAAAGCTTGCTCGCGATGAACGATGGCGCAGTCTTGCAGATGGACCGTGTCGCCTGCATCGCGAGCAAGCTTTGCTCCCACAGGACTGCTCCCCAAGTCCGCTGATCACAAGGGGATTACACCAGGATCGGCTATGATGCCGCGCGGGTTTCGTTATGGAGACATCCCTTTTGCGTATCGCCCTTCTGTTATTGGCCTGGTTGTTGAGCCTGGGCGCCAGTGCCGCGCCCAACGACGTCGCCACCCTGGACCGCAGCACCTGGCCGGAACAACTCACCAGCCCGACGCTGTTCGATGTGGCCTCGCGGGCCGAGATCCTGATGTTCGCCCGGGGGTTGCTGGACGTCGATGCCATGGACGAAATCGCGCTCAAGCAGTACCTGGGGCTGCGCACGGTCAATATGGCCGCGATTGATGCCCTACGCGCACGGCTGTGGCAGCGGCTGTTGACCAACTACAACTTTGCCCAGCGCAGTTGCGATCAGGATGCGTCCTTCTGTTATCTGGTCGAGGACATGGCGACCCTGCGCGAAGAGGCCCGCAGGTTCCATCTGGATGACAATTCCTACTACATCAAGTGGGCGGCACCGAGCCAGATCTTTCATACCCAATACCGCGATGAACTACTGCGTAAAGCCGCGCTTTTTCCGCAAACCAGCAGTGAAATCGCCCGTTTCGGTGATTACGAGCGCAACGGCGAGGACATGAACGACCGGCTGTTCCTGCTGACCTTCGACAGCGCTGCCAACGTTGTGCCGGACAACACCTCGTGGCTGACCGACTACCTGCGCAAGGCGAACATGAACGGCACCTTCTTCGTGCTGGGCAAGGACATCCAGGCGCGACTGGAAGAGCGCTCGGCCAACAGTCTTCAGATGTTGTATGCCGGACAGTGCGTGGGTGTGCAGGGCTGGGAGTTTCGTTCCCACAGCCATTGGCAGGACTGGCAAGACTCGGTCCGGCGCAGTGTCGAGCTGGTCAAGGGCAAGCTGCCCGAGAATTATGTGCCGCTGTTCCGCCCGCCCCAAGGCCAGCGTCGTGGCGATGCCGAAGGGTTTTTCCGGCAGCAGGGCTTGCAGGTGGCGTTGTGGGATATCGACCCCCAGGACAGCGGCAATCGGCTCAAGCCTGAGCAAAGCGCCCAGCGTGTGCTGACCCTGATGCTGTTGTGGCGCCACGGGGTGATCAATTTCAACGCCAAGCAGGATGGGGTGAAAACGGCGGTGCCCTGGCTCATGGCGCAGACGGCGCAGAGCGGGATCGGTTGGGCTGACTGTCAGGAGGCGTTTCGCTGAAACCGGCAAAGGCCCGGAAACATTGGGGAAGGAGGAAAACCCGGGACACATTCATGACAACCGGACTTCCGACTTTAACGGTGCAATGGCGGTACGCCAAGGGTTATTCGTCACTCTGAAAAATAAACTTCAAAAAAGCGTCAAAGTGCTTTTTCCTGTCATGGTTTTTGGAGTATCAAGAAGTCAGACCGCCGAAACCTGCAACACAGGTGGCGTCTTCCAAGACCCAGATTGTGTGCAGTTCACCTGAATCCTCGCGGGTGAATTCGGTGGCTACCTCGAGGCGCAGCACTGTCAAGGTATTGCGTCGAATGGCCCCCACATAGGTGACCGAGTATGGATGACCACGGACGTAGCCTTTCCTCCAACCAGCCAATCCTCTATGTACTCGATACCAACGTATTGATCCACGATCCAAACGCGCTCCTGAACTTCGAAGAACACCACGTTGCCATCCCGATGACCGTGCTTGAGGAGCTGGACAAGCTCAAGAGCGGACACCACAGCGTTGCGGCCGAATGCCGGCAGGCGATCCGTCTGATCGACAAGACCTTGGGTGATGCCTCCCCGGAAGACGTTGAACTCGGCGTGCCGATCCAGCGCGGCAAGAGTGGTCCCAAGGGCCTGCTTTCGATCCTGATGAGCAAGCGCACCGAACCCAATCTGGTGCTGCCTGAACACCTGAACGACAACATCATCATCAACCAGTTGATCGACCTGCACGCGCGCAACAAGGACCAGGCCGTGGTGTTGGTGACCAAAGACATCAACATGCGCCTCAAGGCCCGCGCCTGCGGGATCGCGGCGGAGGACTACAGCACTGACCAACTGGTCGACGACGTTTCGCTGTTGCCCAACGGCTACCACACCATGACCGGCTCATTCTGGGACCGTGTGAGCAAGGTCGAGACCCGCCAGGACCATGGTCGCACCTGGCACCAGGTGCAACTGATCGACAACCTGCCGGCCGTGCACATCAACGAGTTCATCATCGACGAACAAGGCTTCGTCGGCTGGATCAAGGAAATCCATGTCGACAAACTGCTGATCCTCGACCTGCACCAGGAACCGCTGCTGCACCAGGAAGCCTGGGGCCTCAAGCCTCGTGACATCTACCAGAGCCTGGCCCTGTTCGCCTTGCTCGACCCCGATATCCACCTGGTCAACCTGTCCGGCGCCGCCGGTTCCGGTAAGACCATCCTGGCCCTGGCCGCCGCCATCGAGCAGACCATGGTCAGCAAACGCTACCGGCGTATCATCGCCACCCGCAGCGTGCAGGGCCTGGACCAGGAAATCGGTTTCCTGCCCGGCACCGAGGCGGAAAAAATGGAGCCGTGGCTGGGGGCGATCACCGATAACCTCGAAGCCTTGCACATGGATGACGAAAGCACCCATGGCAGCGTCGACTACATCCTGAGCAAAGTGCCGTTGCAGTTCAAATCCCTTAACTACATTCGCGGGCGCAGCTTCCAGCAGAGCCTGATCCTGATCGACGAATGCCAGAACCTGACCCCGCACCAGATGAAAACCATCATCACCCGTGCCGGTGCCGGTTCCAAAGTGGTGTGCCTGGGTAACCTGGCGCAGATCGACACCCCTTACCTGTCCGCGACCAGCTCCGGGCTGACCTACCTGACCGAACGTTTCAAGGACTTCCCCAACGGGGTCCACATCACCCTGCAGGGCGTACCGCGCTCGATCCTGGCCGAATACGCCGAATCCCATCTGTAACTGACCATCACAACCGGGCGACCTCAAGGTCGCCCGGTTTTTGGTGCCCGATAAATAACCCCCTGTGGGAGCGAGCTTGCTCGCGATCGCGGTGTGTCAGCCAAATATTTTTATCTGATACACCGCGATCGCGAGCAAGCTCGCTCCCACAGGGTTTTTTGCGGTGACTTCCGAATCCAAGGCGCAAGTGGGTGCGACAATCAGCCCTGCCGGAATCTGACCCACAGGTTTACAATCGACACTCCCGATCAGGAGTAACCCTGTGCTGACTCATCTCGATTCCCAAGGTCGCGCCAATATGGTCGACGTGACCGACAAGGCCGTGACCTTCCGTGAAGCCACGGCCGAGGCCTTTGTGCGCATGCTGCCCGACACGCTGCAGATGATCGTCAGCGGCGGTCATCCCAAGGGCGATGTGTTCGCCGTCGCGCGCATTGCCGGCATCCAGGCTGCCAAGAAAACCAGTGACCTGATTCCGCTCTGCCACCCGCTGCTGCTCACCGGCGTCAAGGTCGAGCTCAACGCCGAAGGCGAGGATCGGGTGCGCATCGTCGCCCGCTGCAAACTGTCGGGGCAGACCGGCGTGGAAATGGAAGCTCTCACCGCCGCCAGCGTCGCCGCGCTGACCATTTATGACATGTGCAAGGCCGTCGACCGTGGCATGACCATCGAAGGCGTGCGAGTGCTGGAGAAACTCGGCGGCAAGAGCGGCCATTTCCAGGCGGATGCGTCATGAAGATTACCGTGAAGTTCTTTGCCCGTTACCGTGAAGCGCTTGGCGTGGATTCGCTCAAGGTAGAAGGTGATTTCGCCACAGTCGACGATGTGCGCGCACTGCTCGCCCAGCGGGACGGTGCCGAAGTGCTGAAGGAGCAAAACCTGATGTGCGCGCGCAACGAAGACCTGTGCCAGCTCGACGAACCGTTGGCGGACGGTGATGAAGTCGCGTTCTTCCCCACCGTGACCGGAGGCTGAACCATGGCGATTCGTGTGCAGGTCGAACCGTTCGACGCAGGGGGCGAAGTCAATGCGATGCACGCGGCCAATGTCGGCGTGGGGGCGGTGGTGAGCTTTGTCGGCTACGTGCGTGATTTCAATGACGGCCTCGATGTGTCCGGGATGTTCCTGGAACATTACCCGGGCATGACCGAAAAAGCCCTGGGCAAGATCGCCACCGAGGCCGAGCAGCGCTGGCCGCTGCTCAAGCTGGAGGTGCTGCACCGTATCGGTGCGCTGGAACCGGGCGAGCCGATTGTCTTCGTCGCGGCCGCCAGTGCCCATCGCCAGGCGGCGTTCGACGCCTGCGCCTTTGTCATGGACTACCTCAAGACCCGTGCGCCGTTCTGGAAAAAGGAAAACACCGTCGACGGCCCGCGCTGGGTTGAAGGGCGGGACAGTGATCATGCGGCGGCGGATCGCTGGAAGCAGTAGGCAGCCTCTTTGTTATTGGCGGCTGTCAGTCCGCCATCTCGAGCAAGCTCGCTCCCACACTGGATCTTTGTTGTACCCGGATCCCCTGTGGGAGCGAGCTTGCTCGCGATAAGGCCATCAACCTCCCATCACATTCCCCTGCCTACCGATTGACGATATGTACATTAAAGTCCAGTATGGATTTATAAGTACAAATCAGCTGCGCCCACCTTTCTCTGCCAAACCAACAACAACCCGCGAGAGAACATCATGAGCAAATTCCCCCTCATCCCCGGCCTGGCCTTGAGTCTGTTGGCCTCCAGCAGCCTGTTCGCCGCAGAGAAAATCCTGCGCATCGGCATCGAAGCGGCTTATCCGCCGTTTGCTTCCAAGACTTCGGAAGGGAAGATCGAAGGGTTCGACTACGACATCGGCAATGCCCTGTGCGCGCAGATGCAGGTCAAGTGCGAATGGATCGAGAGTGAGTTCGACGGGCTGATCCCCTCGCTGAAGGTGAAGAAGATCGACCTGGCGTTGTCGTCCATGACCATCACCGAAGAACGCAAGAAGTCGGTGGATTTCACCCACAAGTACTACTTCACCTCATCGCGCCTAGTCATGAAGGAAGGAGCGGTGGTCGATGACCAGTACGCCAGCCTCAAGGGCAAGACCGTGGGCGTGCAGCGAGCCACCACCACTGACCGCTACGCCACTGAAGTGCTCGAACCCAAGGGTGTGATCGTCAAGCGCTACAGCAACAACGAAGAAATCTACATGGACCTGGCATCCGGTCGCCTGGACGCGATTTTCGCCGACACCATCCCGCTGGAAGACTTCCTGTCGATGCCTCGCGGTAAGGGCTATGCGTTTGTCGGCCCCGAGCTTAAGGACCCGAAATATGTGGGTGAGGGCGCTGGTATTGCGGTGCGCAAAGGCAATACCCAATTGGTGGCGGACTTGAACAAGGCCATCGATGGGATTCGGGCCAATGGGGAGTATCAGAAGATCCAGGCCAAGTATTTCAAGTCAGACATCTACGGCGACTGATACATCGCCTTCGCGAGCAAGCTCGCTCCCACATTGGATCTCATAGAACACAAATAGTGTGTTCTACACGGATCCCCTGTGGGAGCGAGCTTGCTCGCGATGAGGCCAGGCCAGGCAAACCAAAACCTCAGCCCTTCAGTTCCTTCAAATGCTTGTACACCGTCGCCCGCCCCATGTTCAGCACATTGGCCACATAGTTGGACGCGCTCTTGCCCTTGAACGCGCCTTCGGCATGCAGCGCCAGCACCAACTCGCGTTTGTGATCGCGGGTCAACAGGTTCAGGCTCAGCTGGCGTTCGCGCATCCAGGCGTGCAGGAAGGTGTTGATTCGCTCCTGCCAGTCATCGCGAAACAGTGAATCCGGCTGGGGAATCAACTTGCCCGGCGACAGGAACAAATCCAATGCGGCCTTGGCATTTTCGAACAACGAAATATTCAGGTTGATGCACAGCACTGCCAGCGGATGACCGTTGGCGTCGCGCAGCACGCTGCTGAGGCTGCGAATCTTCTGTCCGTCCCAGTTCAGTTTTTCGTACGGCCCGATGTTCCGTTCGCTGACGTCCTCACTGAGCATGTCTTCCAGGGACGAGTCATCGCCAATCTCGCGCTTGGACAGGTTATTGGCGATGTAGTCGACTTTCTGGCTGCGCAGGTCGTGCAGCACCACTTCGGCGTGGGGGTAGAACAGCGTGGCGATAGCGTCGGCGATGGTGCGGAAGTTTTCCAGTGCAGGATCGGGTGGCGAAGCGGTCATGACAGGGCTCCAGGCAGCGTCAGCGCCCCGTGGAACAGGGGCGCGGGGAGTGTGCCGCAATCGTGGCGATGCGTCACCTCGGTTGGCTCACCCCAGGCGCTTGGGGGAGAGCATGGCGCTGCTCAGGCCGAAACGGGCCAGGGCCTCGGGCAGCGGTTCGCCACGCACCAGCGCCGCGCTGGCCTGGCCCATGGCCGGTGACGTCTGGATGCCGTAGCCGCCCTGGGCCGCGACCCAGAACAGCCCGGCCACCTGTGGATCGAAACCGGACAGCAGATCACCGTCGTGGACGAAACTGCGCAATCCGGCCCAAGTGCGGGTCGGGCGGCGGATAGTCAGGGTGGTGGCTTCTTCGATCTGGTAGATGCCCATGGCGATGTCCAGTTCTTCCGGCTGCACGTCGTGGGGTTCCACCGGGTCGGCGTTGGCCGGCGAGCCGAGGAACATGCCGGCGTCGGGCTTCATGTAGAAGGATTCGTCCAGGCTCACCAGCATTGGCCAGTCATGGATATCCACGCCCTCGGGGCCAGCAAAAATGAACGCCGCACGCCGTTTGGGTTGCAGGCCCAGTTTCCGGGCACCGGCCATTTCGGCAATGTGATCGGCCCAGGCACCGGCCGCATTGATCAGGACCGGCGCAGTGAACGTCTGGTTGGCAGTCTTCACCTGCCACACCCCCTGATCATCGCGGCTCAATTGCTGTACTTCGCTGTCGGTGTGCACATCGCCGCCGCTGCGACGGATGCCGCGCAAGTAGCCCTGGTGCAGCGCATCGGTGTCGATGTCGCAGGCCGTCGGGTCATAGATCGCCCCGTGGACCTTGTCCCGCCGCAGGATCGGCAGCCGCACACAGGCTTCGTCGGCGCTGAGCAGTTGCATCTGCGGCACCGTGGCCTTGGCGCTCAGGTACTGATTGTTCAGCTCGGCCGGGTCGCCGGTGAAGTCCACGGTCATTTCGCCCCGTGGACTCAACAACGGGTGCTCGCAGAAACCGGCTGGCGGGGCGTCGAAAAAATCCCGGCTGGCCTGGGTCAGCGCCCGCACCTGCGGGGTGCCGTAGGCGGCACTGTAAAGCGCCGCCGAGCGTCCGGTGGAGTGGTAGGCCGGATGGGATTCGCGCTCGAGCACAATCACCCGGCCGTGGGGTGACAGCCAGTAACCGGTGGAAGCACCGGCAATGCCGCCGCCGATGATGATGAAGTCTGCTTGTGTCATGAATTCTCCTGCGGAGCATGTGCTCGGGAACTCGAAGCCCCCTGTGGGAGCGAGCTTGCTCGCGATGGCGGTGGATCAGTCACTCTCAATATCGACTGTCAGGCCACCATCGCGAGCAAGCTCGCTCCCACAAGAGAATCGGGGGATGTCAGTTGTGAAGTCGATACAGGGCATTCGCCAGCGCAACATCCTCCAGCCCCAGGCCGATGGAGCGGAAGAACACATGGCGTTGGTAGTCGGGACGCGCCACGTGTTCGCTGAGCAATTCAGGCAAGTCACCGACGATGCGCGACGCCTCCCAGCCGTGCTGTTCGCTGGCGATGAGCATTTCACCGGCCGAGCCCGAGGTGGTCTGACGATAGTCGCAGAACACGTCCATGTCGTTGAGGCGCTGGGGCGGTATTTCGTGGGCACGTGGGGCGTTGGTGCTGATGGAAGTGATCAGTGCCGGTTTGCCCAGGGTCTGCGGGTCAAAGACGGCGTTGGCGGACGAGGTGCAGAGCATCACCACGTCGGCATCGTGCAGCGCCGCTTCAAGGCTGTCGGCGATTTGCAGGCGAGGGTCCAGGTCGGTGATGGAGGCAAGTTCTTGTGCCGACTTGGCCTTCAGGCCTGGCGAATAGAGGCTGATAGCTTGCCAGTCCCGCAGGTCCTTGACGTAGTGCACGTGCGCCCGGGCCACCGCGCCGCTGCCGATGACCGCCAGGCGCCTGGCGTTGTCCGGTGCAAGGGCATCGACGGCGACGGCGGTGGTCGCGGCGGTACGGGCAGTGGTCAGCTCGGCGGCATCGCACAGCAGCAGCGGCTGGCCGGTCTGCATCGACATCAGCAAGGTCCAGGCGGTCACTAATGGGCCTTGCTCGCGCACGATATAGGGCGAGGTCTTGACCCCGTAGACCTGGTCTTCGGCCAGCACGCCCAAGTAGTTGATGAAGTCCCCGGCGCCTTGGGGAAACGCCACCCATTGCTGGGGCGGCTGCACCGCTTGCCCGGCTGCGAGATCACGGAACAGCTTGCGCAGGATGTGCGGCACGTCGATTTGCCCAAGCAGTTCGCGGGCCTGGGCTTGGGTCATCACAAAGGGCGTGTTGGGCATGGAGGCTCCGGGTGCTTAATAAACTAATTTGTCCATTATGGACTTTTAGTTTTGTTGAGCAATATCCCGGGGCAAAAAAAAGCGCAGCCGGTCCTGGCTGCGCTTTTTGCTCTGTGGCGACGGTTAAGGGCGCTTGCGCTCGACCGGTCGCAACAGGTGGGTCGGAGGCATTTCACAACTGATCTTGCGACCCAGCAACGCCTCGATCGACGGCAGCTGGTAGGAGTCATCTTCACCGGCGAAGCTGATCGAAACCCCAGCGGCCCCGGCACGACCCGTACGGCCGATACGGTGCACGTAGTCGTCCGGGACTTCCGGCAGGGTGAAGTTGATCACGTGGCTGATGCCGTCGATGTGGATACCACGACCGGCCACGTCGGTGGCAACCAGCACGCGGATCTTGCCCTCGCGGAAACCTTCGAGGGTCTTGATGCGCTTGTGCTGGGGCACGTCGCCCGAAAGCTGGGCGGCGTTGACGCCATCGCGCACCAGGCGTTCTTCGATGCGCCGCACTTCGTCCTTGCGGTTGGCGAACACCATCACGCGCTCCCAACCGTTGTCGTTGACCAGGTTGTAGAGCAGCTTGTATTTGTCGGCACCGGCGACTGCGTAGATGTGTTGCTCGACGTTTTCGCTGGCGACGTTCTCGGCTTCGATCTCGACGATGGCCGGGTCGGTGGTCCACTGCTTCGCCAGGTTCATCACGTCTTCGGTGAAGGTGGCGGAGAACAGCAGGGTCTGGCGTTCGCTTTTCGGTGGGGTCTGGCGAATGATCTGGCGCACTTGCGGAATGAAGCCCATGTCGAGCATGCGGTCGGCTTCGTCCAGCACCATCACTTCGACCATATCCAAGTGCACGTCGCCGCGCTGGTTGAAGTCCAGCAGGCGGCCCGGCGTGGCGACCAGGATGTCGCAATGGCGGGCTTCGAGGTGCTTGAGCTGCTTGTCGAAATCCATGCCACCCACGAACGTCATGACATTCAGGCCGGTGTACTTGGTCAGGTCGGCGGCGTCCTTGGCGATCTGCACCACCAGCTCGCGGGTCGGCGCGATGATCAGCGCCCGCGGTTCGCCCATGTAGCGTTCCTTGGGCGGTGGGGTCTGCAGCAATTGGGTGATGATGGAGATCAGGAACGCGGCGGTCTTGCCGGTGCCGGTCTGGGCGCGACCGATGGCGTCTTTGCCGGCGAGGGTGTAGCCCAACACCTGCGCCTGGATCGGCGTGCAATACGGGAAACCCAGGTCCTGGATGGCATGCATCAGTTCCGGGGCGAGCTTGAAGTCGTGGAAGCGCGTCTTGCCTTCCTGGGGTTCTACGGCGAAGTCCTCGAGTTTCCAGGCGACGACCGGCGGTTTCGGTGCGCGTTCGCGGCGCGGCCGGGGGGCTTCGTTGCGTGGTGTCTCGGGCTCGGGGGGCGTAACAGGCTGGGCGACGGGTTCTTGTTTCGCCTGTGCAACGGGGGCCGCCCGGCGCGGTTGTTGCGCATCGGTACGGCTCGGGCCGTGGGTCGGCGCAGGGGAGCCAGGCGCGAGTTGCTCGGCCTCGCTTTTACCGAACATCTTCTTGAGTGCTTTGAGCACGGTCATCTCATCGATTGGTTAAGGAATGTACGCCGGCCAGTGTAATGCAAGAAACGGGCGCGGCGTAGTGGGATCGTCAAAGGACCGGCGTGGCGATTGGCCGCTTAGCGCAACCGTTCGGCCAGCCAGGTGCCGATGTCTTGAATCTCCTCGGGTAACACTTCGTGGCCCATTGGGTATTCCTGCCATGTCACGGTGACACCATGCTGCTTTAAATACTCTTTTGCGGTCCGGCCCATGGGATTGAGTACCACTTCGTCGTATTGGCCGTGCAGCGCCAGCACCGGAATGCGTTGCTGGCTGGCCGACAGTTGCAGTTCATCGCTGAACGTCGGTGCATAAGTAGACAGCGCGATCACGCCGCCCAGTGGCCCCTGCCATTTCACGAAGGCAGTGTGATAGACCACCGCGCCACCTTGGGAGAAACCGGCGAGGAAAATCCGCGAGGCGTCTATTCCGCTGGCTCGCTGGGTTTCGATCAGGCCAATGACCCGTTGCGCCGAGGCTTCGAGTTGCTGCTCGTCAATGGCCCGCGCCGGGCTCAAGGCACGGATGTCGTACCAACTGGGCATCTCATAGCCGCCGTTGATCGTTACTGGCTGGGTGGGGGCCTGGGGTAGAACGAAACGGGTCTGGGTCAACGTTCGCTGCAATATTTCGGCGACCGGCATGAAATCATAACGATCTGCACCCAGGCCGTGGAGCCAGATAACGCACGCATCAACAGTGCCGCTGGGCTCGAGAATCAAGGGGTCGGTCATGGCTGTGCTCCAAATCTGTGCGGGTGCGCTCAATCAGTGCGTGATTACAGTGCGCTCCCGGTGCCTCAGTTAATTAGATGTCGCAAAGTTGAAAGTTTTTGTCTTGACGTGTTTTACATGGCCCAAGCGCAGCGGTCTGGTACGGGCTTTGCTATGGGGTAGCTGAGTGATGATTCTTGCGCTGCGCGGTAACACTATCAGTTAGACGCGCCGCATGGGATATCAGAAATCCGGTGATGAATGTTCGCCAATAGCCGCTACGGGCTTCGCGAACGTGAAGGGCTACAGCCCGTTCGGCCGTTTGGTGAGAGATGGGCATGACCACTGTTTACGGACATCCTCATTATTAGACTCATAGCGAAGGTCCAGACGTCGGTTGACCCTAAAAAAAGCCAACAAGGGTCGGCAATGCCCCATAAGGGTGCGACAGGGCTCGAGCTCCGACACAACAAGAGCAAAACTGGAGGTTTGAATGAAGTTACTGAAATCCACCCTGGCAGTCGTGACTGCAGCAGCAGTACTCGGCGTCAGTGGGTTCGCTCAGGCGGGTGCAACCCTGGATGCCGTACAGAAGAAAGGTTTTGTGCAGTGTGGTGTGAGTGATGGCCTGCCGGGTTTCTCGGTGCCTGATTCCACCGGCAAGATTCAGGGTATCGACGCCGACTTCTGTCGCGCCGTGGCCGCTGCCGTATTCGGCGATGCGACCAAGGTCAAATTCAGCCAATTGAATGCCAAGGAGCGTTTCACCGCGCTGCAGTCCGGCGAAATCGACATCCTGTCACGCAACACCACCATGACCAGCTCCCGTGATGCCGGCATGGGCTTGGTGTTCCCAGGCTTCATTACCTACTACGACGGCATCGGCTTCCTGGTCAACAACAAGTTGGGCGTCAAAAGCGCCAAGGAACTGGACGGCGCAACCATCTGCATCCAGGCCGGTACCACCACCGAACTGAACGTCTCCGACTACTTCCGCGGCAATGGCCTGAAGTACACCCCCATCACTTTCGACACTTCCGATGAAAGCGCCAAGTCGCTGGAATCCGGTCGCTGCGATGTGCTGACCTCCGACAAGTCCCAGCTGTTCGCCCAGCGCAGCAAGCTGGCTTCGCCGAAGGACTACGTGGTTCTGCCAGAAACCATTTCCAAGGAGCCACTGGGCCCGGTCGTGCGTAATGGCGACGAAGAGTGGTCGAAAATAGTGCGCTGGACTGGCTATGCCATGCTCAATACTGAAGAAGCCGGCATCACTTCGAAAAACGTCGAAGCCGAAGCCAAGTCCACCAAGAACCCGGACGTCGCCCGTATGCTCGGCGCTGACGGTGAATACGGCAAGGACCTGAAGCTGCCGAAAGACTGGGTCGTGCAGATCGTCAAGCAAGTCGGCAACTACGGTGAAGTGTTCGAGCGCAACCTCGGCAAGGGTACTCCGCTGGAAATCGATCGCGGGCTGAACGCTCTGTGGAACGCTGGCGGCATTCAATACGCACCACCAGTGCGCTGATGGTTCTATCACCCGGTGGGCCAACCACCGGGTGATGTTCTGTTCCATTCCTTGCGGGGCACTTCATGCAAAATTCAATCGGCGCACCTAAGCAGAGGCTCAGCCTCAGCGATCCACGAGTGCGTGCGTGGGTATTTCAGATCGTCACCATCGTGGCGGTTATTTCGTTGGGCTGGTTTCTGTTCGATAACACGCAGACCAACCTCGAGCACCGGGGCATCACTTCCGGTTTCAGCTTCCTGGAGCGCAGTGCCGGTTTTGGCATCGCTCAAACCCTGATCGACTACACCGAAGCGGACAGCTATGCCCGCGTCTTTGTCATCGGGTTGCTCAACACACTGCTGGTGACGTTCATCGGCGTGATCCTGGCAACGATCCTCGGTTTCATCGTCGGCGTGGCCCGACTGTCGAAAAACTGGATCATCGCCAAAGTAGCGACGGTGTATGTGGAAGTTTTCCGCAACATCCCGCCGCTGCTACAGATCCTGTTCTGGTATTTCGCGGTGTTCCTGACCATGCCGGGGCCGCGCAACAGCCATAACTTCGGCGACACCTTCTTTGTCAGCAGCCGCGGCCTCAACATGCCGGCGGCGCTGGTGGCGGAAGGGTTCTGGCCGTTCGTGGCCAGTGTCGTGCTGGCGATTGTCGCCATCGTGCTGATGACCCGCTGGGCCAACAAGCGCTTCGAAGCGACCGGCGAGCCGTTCCATAAGTTCTGGGTGGGCCTGGCGCTATTCCTGGTAATCCCAGCGTTGTGCACGCTGATCTTCGGTGCTCCCGTGCATTGGGAAATGCCGGAGCTCAAGGGTTTCAACTTCGTCGGTGGCTGGGTACTGATTCCGGAATTGCTGGCCTTGACCCTGGCGCTGACGGTGTATACCGCGGCGTTCATCGCCGAGATCGTGCGTTCGGGCATCAAGTCGGTCAGCCATGGCCAGACCGAGGCGGCTCACTCGCTGGGTCTGCGCAACGGTCCGACCCTGCGCAAGGTGATCATCCCGCAAGCCCTGCGCGTGATCATTCCGCCGTTGACCAGCCAATACCTGAACCTGGCGAAGAACTCCTCCCTGGCAGCCGGTATCGGTTACCCGGAAATGGTTTCGCTGTTTGCCGGCACGGTGTTGAACCAGACCGGCCAGGCCATCGAGGTGATCGCGATCACCATGAGTGTGTACCTGGCGATCAGTATCAGCATTTCCTTGCTGATGAACTGGTACAACAAGCGCATTGCGCTGATCGAGCGGTGAGGAAAAGCGCATGACATCCCATACTTTCAAACCTGATATGCCGCCGCCGAGCAAAGTGTTCGGGCCGATGGCATGGATGCGCGCGAACATGTTCTCCAGCTGGCTCAATACGCTGCTGACGCTGTTCGCGTTCTACCTGATTTACCTCGTGGTCCCGCCGATCCTCAGTTGGGCTATCCTCGATGCCAATTGGGTCGGCACCACCCAGGCCGACTGCACCAAGGAAGGCGCCTGCTGGGTGTTCATCCAGCAGCGTTTCGGCCAGTTCATGTACGGCTATTACCCGACGGATCTGCGCTGGCGCGTAGATCTGACCGTGTGGCTGGCCGTGCTCGGTGTCGCGCCGCTGTTCATCTCGCGCTTCCCGCGCAAGGCGATCTACGGCCTGAGCTTCCTGGTGCTGTACCCGATCATTGCCTGGTGCCTGTTGCACGGTGGGGTGTTCGGTCTGGCCACGGTGGCAACCAGCCAATGGGGCGGCCTGATGCTGACCCTGGTGATCGCCACTGTCGGTATCGCCGGCGCGTTGCCACTGGGCATCGTCCTGGCCCTGGGCCGGCGCTCGAACATGCCGGCGATTCGCGTGGTCTGCGTGACCTTCATCGAGTTCTGGCGCGGTGTGCCGTTGATCACGGTGCTGTTCATGTCGTCGGTGATGCTGCCGCTGTTCCTGCCCGAAGGCATGAATTTCGACAAGCTGCTGCGGGCATTGATCGGGGTGATCCTGTTCCAGTCGGCCTACGTGGCCGAAGTGGTGCGCGGCGGCCTGCAAGCCATTCCCAAGGGCCAGTACGAAGCGGCCGCGGCGATGGGCCTGGGGTACTGGCGCAGCATGGGCCTGGTGATTCTGCCGCAAGCCTTGAAGATGGTCATCCCGGGTATCGTCAACACCTTCATTGCGTTGTTCAAGGACACGAGCCTGGTGATCATCATTGGCTTGTTCGACCTGCTCAACAGTGTGAAACAAGCTGCCGCCGACCCGAAATGGCTGGGCATGGCCACTGAAGGCTATGTGTTCGCCGCCCTGGTGTTCTGGATTTTCTGTTTTGGTATGTCCCGCTATTCCATGCATTTGGAACGCAAGCTGGACACTGGCCACAAGCGTTAGGAGCGTAGTTTATGAGTGAAGCGATCAAACAGCCTGTGAGCCCTGAAGGCATTATTCAGATGCAGGGCGTCAACAAGTGGTACGGCCAGTTCCACGTGTTGAAAGACATCAACCTGAACGTCAAGCAGGGCGAGCGTATCGTGCTGTGCGGCCCTTCGGGCTCCGGCAAGTCCACCACCATCCGCTGCCTCAACCGTCTGGAAGAGCACCAGCAGGGTCGCATCGTGGTCGACGGCGTGGAACTGACCAACGACCTCAAGCAGATCGAAGCGATCCGCCGTGAAGTCGGCATGGTGTTCCAGCATTTCAACCTGTTCCCGCACCTGACCATCCTGCAGAACTGCACCCTGGCGCCGATGTGGGTACGCAAGATGCCCAAGCGCAAGGCCGAGGAAATCGCCATGCACTACCTGGAGCGCGTACGCATTCCAGAGCAGGCGCACAAATACCCGGGCCAGCTCTCCGGCGGTCAGCAACAGCGTGTGGCCATCGCCCGTGCCCTGTGCATGAAACCGAAAATCATGCTGTTCGACGAGCCGACTTCGGCCCTCGACCCGGAAATGGTGAAAGAGGTACTGGACACCATGATCGGCCTGGCCGAAGACGGCATGACCATGCTCTGCGTGACCCACGAAATGGGCTTCGCCCGCACCGTGGCCAACCGCGTGATCTTCATGGACAAGGGGGAAATCGTCGAACAGGCCGCGCCGAACGACTTCTTCGACAACCCGCAGAACGACCGCACCAAGCTGTTCCTGAGCCAGATCCTGCATTGATCCCTTAGGCAATGAAATAAGCCCGGACTTGTCCGGGTTTATTTTTTGCTGCTTCGGCTGCTCAGGAAGCCGTGAGGGTTTCGTGCTCCTTGTGCACCGTCGTCTTGAATCCTCTCAAGTCCGCGCCTTCAGCCAGGGCTTGCGCATCTGCAAGCAAATGCGGGTAGCGATCAAGCAGGCGCATCAGCAGCATCAACGCTTTTGGTGGCAATACCTCACCGCGCTCATAGCGGGAAAACGCGTTGTGCCCGCCACCTGACAACAGCGCCACCGCTTCTTTTTGGGATAGATGCAGTTTGCGACGGATGCGTTTCATTTCTTCGCCAATCATCTTCCTGGCGGCGATGACCAGTTCATCCCCTGCGTTCGTGTGACGATCCGAACAACCGGGGTCGAGTTCGACCTCGCCGCACATTTGGCATTCCCAGCCAGACAAGTCATCGATCCGACGTTCCAGTCCCTTGACGCACAGGGTTTCTGCGCGGCCTTCGAAATGCGACATGCCCTGCGGAGCGCCACAGCTGAAGCACTGTTGAGCTTTCATGGGGTTTTCTCCTTGAATGAGATCACCGGTGGGCCTCCGCTTGGGCGGTAGGTCACCTTGATGTAAATTTCCAGACCCTGTGAGTGGGTGTGGTAGACGTCGTGCCAGACCCGATGGTCGTCGTAGGTCGTTACGGACTTGTAGAACTGCTGGCGCTGAAGTCCACACGCAACCTCCAACATGTCCGAAACTGTCAAGCCCAGCGTCCCGGCGGTTTTTGTCGCGGTGGTGGTGAATGCCTTTCCTCCCAGCCGCTTGATATCCGCCTTGATCACGCCCAGGTCGTAATGGGGTGTGCTCTTGTTCATAAGGTCCTGTTCCAAAATTACCCTCAAAGGGTAATTTTGACCAATCAATAATTTAGTTTCTTTTCCCTCCCATTGACCCTAGGCGGTTGCCGTCCTACGCGAAGCTGACTAACATGTCAGAAAATTCATCCTATGATTGGATGAAAAGGCGAGTCCCATGTCAGCTATTTCCCCATTAATAAAACGCTCCCTGGTCGATCAAGCTCTGGAGCAATTGCGCCAGCGCATCAGCGATGGTGTGTGGTCCGTCGGCCAGCGCCTGCCCACCGAGCCGGAGTTGGTGGCGGAGTTGGGGATCAGCCGCAACACGGTGCGCGAAGCGATGCGCGTGCTGGCCTTTTCCGGGCTGATCGAGATCCGCCAGGGCGACGGCAGCTACGTGCGGGCGGTGGTCGATCCGCTGGATACCCTCAAGGTGCTGTCGCGCTGTTCGCTGGAACAGGCCCGGGAAACCCGGCACATCCTGGAAGTCGAGGCCATTGGCCTGGCGTCGCTGCGGCGAACCGATGAGGATTTGCTTGCCTTGCGCCGGGCGCTGCAAGCCAGTAGCGAGCATTACCACGGCGACCTGGAGCACTACATCGCCTGCGACCTGGTGTTCCACCGCCTGCTGGTAGACGCCGCGCACAACCCTGCGCTGAGCGAGCTCTATCGCTACTTTTCCAGCGTCATCGGCGCACAATTGCGCCAGAGCCTCAGCATCATTCCCCGCCATCAACATGTGTTCGACCTGCACGTCGAAATTCTCGAAGCCGTCGAACGCCAAGACCCGGAGCAGGCCAAGGCCCTCTGCCGGCAGTTGATCAATGAACCCTGAATCCGAGCTTTCCATGTCCCGCGATCTGCTTGACCCTGCTACCTCGACGGCGTCCAAACGCGCCGCCGAACTCGAAGAACTGTTGATCGACGCCGAGGCCGACGATGAACAGGCCCAGCAGCGCCATCCCCTGGTGCGCCGGCCTTGGTTGTTGCTGCTCGGGCTGATCCTGGTGGCGTTGAACCTGCGTCCGGCGTTGTCGAGCATGGCGCCGTTGCTCAGCGAAGTGTCAAAAAGCCTTGGCCTGTCGGCTGCCCAGGCCGGTTTGCTGACCACGTTGCCTGTGCTTTGCCTGGGCCTGTTCGCACCGCTGGCGCCGGTGCTGGCGCGGCGCTTCGGGGCCGAGCGCGTGGTGCTGGGGATCTTGCTGACACTGGCGGGGGGGATTGTCCTGCGCAGTGCGTTCGGTCAGGTCGGGCTGTTCGCCGGCAGTATCCTGGCCGGTGCGAGCATCGGCGTGATCGGCGTGCTGCTGCCGGGCATCGTCAAGCGCGACTTCGCCAAACAGGCCGGCGCCATGACCGGTGTCTACACCATGGCGCTGTGCCTGGGCGCGGCGATGGCGGCCGGGGCAACGGTGCCGTTGAGCGAGCACCTTGGCCACAATTGGGCCTTGGGCCTGGGGTTCTGGGTGGTTCCGGCGCTGCTGGCTGCAGTGTTCTGGTTGCCACAAGTGGGCGAGAAGCACGGTGCCCATCAGGTGGCGTACCGGGTCCGCGGCTTGCTGCGTGATCCCCTGGCCTGGCAAGTGACCTTGTACATGGGGTTGCAATCGTCCCTGGCCTACATCGTGTTCGGTTGGCTGCCCTCGATCCTGATTGGGCGTGGCCTGACCCCGACCCAGGCCGGGCTCGTGCTGTCCGGCTCGGTCATCGTGCAGTTGATCAGCTCCCTCGCCGCGCCCTGGCTGGCAACGCGTGGCAAGGACCAGCGCCTGGCTATCGTGATCGTCATGGTCATGACCCTGGGCGGGTTGTTCGGTTGCCTCTACGCACCCATCGACGGCTTGTGGGGCTGGGCGATCCTGCTGGGCTTGGGGCAGGGCGCGACCTTCAGCCTGGCGCTCACGCTGATCGTGTTGCGTTCGCGGGATGCCCATGTGGCCGCCAACCTGTCCAGCATGGCCCAGGGTTTTGGTTATACGCTGGCGTCGCTGGGGCCCTTCGCGGTGGGCGTGGTCCACGACTTGACCGGCGGCTGGAATGCCCTGGGCTGGATCTTCGGCCTGATTGGCCTGGGAGCGATCATCGCAGGCATCGGCGCAGGCCGGGCGTTATATGTCGGAGTCAGCAGCGAAAGAGTCACTGACCGTAGTTGATATCATTTTCATGGCGAATGACGATAGTCTTCCCGGCGGCGGCAGATTATCGTGCAGGCCTACTGAAACGTTTTTCGGAGCCGGTCCATGAGTGATGCCCACAACGCCTTGATCACCCGTTTTTATCAGGCTTTCCAGCGCCTGGACGCCGAGGCCATGAGCGCCTGCTACACCGACGACGTGGTGTTCAGCGATCCGGCGTTTGGCGAGTTGCGCGGGCGCGATGCCGGCGACATGTGGCGCATGTTGACGACCCGGGCCAAGGACTTTTCCCTGACCTTCGATAACGTGCGCAGCGACGAGCGTACCGGCGAGGCGCATTGGGTAGCGACCTACCTGTTCAGCCAGACCGGCAACATCGTGATCAACGACATCCAGGCGCGCTTCGTTTTTCGCGATGGCAAGATCTGCGAGCACCGTGACAGCTTTGATCTGTGGCGCTGGTCCCGCCAGGCGTTGGGCACCAAGGGCCTGCTGTTGGGGTGGACGCCTCTGGTGCACAACGCCGTCAGGGCCCAGGCGCTCAAGGGACTGCGGGCGTTCCAGGCCAGTCGCTGATAAGATCGCGGCTTGTCTTTGTCCACCTGTTGAACCTCTTGTGACGACCGCCGACCTCTCTCCCGATCTGCCTGTACAAGGTCCCGCCGAAGCGGACAAAACCTGGTTCGTCTACCTGGTGCGGGCTGCCAATGGCTCGCTGTACTGCGGCATCAGTGATGACCCGGTACGGCGCTTCGTCAAGCACCAAAGCGGCAAGGGCGCGCGCTTCTTCCTGTCCAGCCCGGCCGTGGCCCTGGTGTATACCGAGGCTTGTCGCGACAAAGGCGAGGCCCTGCGTCAGGAGCGGCTGATCAAAAAGCTCAAGAAAAGCGCCAAGGAATGCCTGGTGGCCAGTGGGCTGTCGCTTCATCAGCCTGGCTGATAGGCCTTTATCAGGCCTGTAGGCTGGCCCGGTCAGGCGCGCTAAGCTGCAAGGCTTCATTCCTGCAGTGGCGAATCTCATGTCAGAGCTGATTCTTCATCATTACCCAACGTCTCCTTTCGCGGAAAAAGCCCGGCTGTTACTGGGCTTCAAGGGCCTGTCCTGGCGTTCGGTGAACATACCGCCAATGATGCCCAAGCCTGACCTGACGGCACTGACGGGCGGCTATCGCAAGACCCCGGTATTGCAGATTGGCGCGGACATCTATTGCGATACGTCGTTGATGGCCCGCCGGCTGGAGCAGGAAAAAGCCTCGCCGGCACTGTTCCCCGAAGGCCGGGAAATGCTGGCCGCGTCCTTTGCCGCCTGGGCCGATTCGGTGGTGTTCCAGCATGCCGTGAGCCTGGTGTTCCAGCCGGAGTCGGTGGCGGTGCGGTTCGCCAAGCTATCGCCTGAAGCCATCAAGGCGTTCGTCAGCGACCGCGCCGGGTTGTTCAGTGGCGGCACGACTACGCGTTTGGCCGCAGAGCAGGCCAAGCACCAGTGGCCGACGATCATGGCGCGTCTCGAGCAACAGCTGCAGCGCGAGGAGGGCGATTTCCTGTTGGGTGATCCATCGATTGCCGACTTCGCCATGGCCCATCCGCTTTGGTTCCTCAAGGCCACGCCGGTGACTTCGCCGCTGGTGGACACGTATCCGGCGGTATCGGCATGGCTGGCGCGGGTGCTGGGCTTTGGCCATGGTGCATCGAGCCAGATGAGTTCCGAAGAGGCCTTGGAGGTTGCCCGCAACGCGACACTGGCAGCGCTGCCGAATGAGGCATTCGATGAACCGAATGGGTTCACGGCAGGGCAGTCGGTGACCATCGCCGCGACGGACTATGGCGTTGATCCGGTGGCTGGGGAGTTGGTGTTTGCGGGTAGCGAGGAGTTGATTCTGCGTCGTGAAGACGAACGTGGCGGGGTGGTGCATGTGCACTTTCCGCGGTTTGGCTTCCGGATCGAGGCCCGATGAACAACGGATGATCCTGGGGGAGCAAGCTTGCTCGCGATGGCGCCAGATCAGTCGATATTGATGTTGAATGTTAGTCCGCTATCGCGAGCAAGCTCGCTCCCACAGGAGGGTATGTCGTTCAGCGGATCTGCGTTTGCCGCCAATTACTGTGGGAGCGAGCTTGCTCGCGATGAGGCGCCCTCGAACCTATATCTTCAGCACCCCGCCGAGCATCAGTTGCGGCGCTTGAGCTGATCAGTCAGCGACGTCGGCAAGCCCTTGATGATCAACGTACCGGCTTCCTCGTCGTACTCGATCTTGGAGCCCAGCAAGTGCGCTTCGAAGCTGATGGACAAGCCTTCGGCGCGGCCGGTGAAGCGACGGAATTGGTTGAGGGTACGTTTATCCGCCGGGATTTCCGGGGACAACCCGTAGTCCTTGTTGCGGATGTGGTCGTAGAAGGCTTTCGGGCGATCTTCGTCGATCAGCTCGGACAGTTCTTCCAGGCCCATGGGCTCGCCGAGCTTGGCCTGGCTACTGGCGTAGTCCACCAGGGTCTTGGTCTTTTCCCGGGCATCGTCTTCCGGCAGGTCTTCGCTTTCGACGAAGTCACTGAAGGCCTTGAGCAGGGTGCGGGTCTCACCGGGGCCGTCGACGCCTTCCTGGCAGCCGATGAAGTCGCGGAAGTACTCCGAGACCTTCTTGCCGTTCTTGCCCTTGATGAACGAGATGTACTGCCTGGACTGCTTGTTGTTCTGCCATTCCGACACGTTGATCCGAGCCGCCAGGTGCAATTGGCCCAGGTCCAGGTGGCGGGACGGTGTCACGTCCAGTTCATCGGTCACCGCCACGCCTTCGCTGTGGTGCAGCAGGGCGATGGCCAGGTAGTCGGTCATGCCCTGCTGGTAATGCGCGAACAACACGTGGCCGCCCACCGACAGGTTGGACTCTTCCATCAGCTTTTGCAGGTGTTCCACCGCCACGCGACTGAACGCGGTGAAATCCTTGCCGCCGTCCAGGTACTCCTTCAGCCAGCCGCTGAACGGATGCGCCCCGGACTCGGCATGGAAAAAGCCCCAGGCCTTGCCTTGCTTGGCGTTATAGCTTTCGTTGAGGTCGGCGAGCATGTTCTCGATGGCCGTGGACTCTGCCAGTTCGGAGTCGCGGGCATGGAGCACAGCAGGGGTGCCGTCGGGTTTTTTGTCGATCAGGTGGACGATGCAATGACGGATCGGCATGGGTTTCTCGGCTGATGAAAGAGAGGAGGGCGCGCTCCCCGAAAAAGGGCCCAGTGTACCGCAATCACTGGTTTTGGAACCCCGCAAAGGCCCTTTCAGACCCGTCCGACCGCCTATATGCATTTTTTTAACGTTTTAGCGCAAGAAAGCTGACCAAATGGGTAGCTAGAGGCGGATATTTCAGAGGCGTTGTGCTAGTTTTGCCCGGTCTTACGCGAAGTCACTGCGTTAAGCGTGCATTCAGCATCTGTCAGGTCGAACCAAACCCGGTTTTCGGCATCTATTACCCCGATCCGTCGTGGTGATTGCCGAGGGTGTCTGATCCACAGGGATCGGGCTCGATGGCTGACACTGCACTCTGCAATCCATATGAATTTGATAGGGAAGGAACACTACATGGCTCTTACTAAAGACCAACTGATCGGCGATTTGGCTGAAGCTGTAGACGCACCAAAAGCTACCGTGCGTGCGCTGCTGGACCAACTGGGCCAAATCGTGGCTGATCAGCTGGAAAATGGCGGCGAAATCACTCTGCCAGGTGTTGGCAAGCTGAAAGTCACCGAGCGTCCTGCCCGTACCGGCCGTAACCCTTCGACTGGCGCTGCCATCGAAATCGCTGCCAAGAAAGTGATCAAGCTGGTTGTGGCCAAAGGCCTGACCGACGCGGTCAACAAGTAAGACCGCTGTAAAAAAACCGTGCCTCGGAGCGATCCGGGCACGGTTTTTTATTGCCTTGGAAAAAGTGGCCCTGTGGCGAGGGGATTTTGTGGGAGCAAGGCTTGCCCGCGACACAGGCGATGCGATCTTTCTGAAACCGAGTCGCTTTCATCGCGGGCAAGCCTTGCTCCCACTGGCCGTGCTCCCACTCAGCCCTTGCGAACCCAACGCGACTGGCGCCACGCCTGCTGCTGTGCCTCGGACTGAAAGGTCCAGGCCACGAATCGACTCTGCTTCTGGCCCTGGGACATCTCTACCACCTGGCTGTGCAGCGCCCCGGCCTTTTTCAGTGCGGCCTGAATCGCCGGCAGATTCGATGCCTTCGACACCAGGGTGCTGAACCACAGCACTTGCCCTGCCACCTGCGCGCTCTCGCCGATCAGTTGCGTCACGAACCGGGCTTCCCCACCCTCGCACCACAACTCTGCGGCCTGACCGCCAAAATTCAGCACCGGCAGCTTGCGCTTCGGGTCGGCCTTGCCCAGCGCCCGCCACTTGCGCTGGCTGCCCTTGGTGGCTTCCTCCAGGGAGGCGTGAAACGGTGGATTGCACATCGTCAGGTCGAACCGTTCGCCGTCTTCCAGCAGACCCAACAGGATCTGTTTGCGGTTGGCTTGCTGGCGCAACTGGATGGCTTTGTTCAGGCCATTGGCTTGGACGATGGCCTTGGCCGAGGCGATGGCGGTCGGGTCGATCTCGGAGCCGAGGAAGTGCCAGCGGTAGTCGCTGTACCCGATCAGCGGATAGACGCAGTTGGCACCCGTGCCGATGTCCAGCACCTTCACGGCCGCCCCGCGGGGGATTTCACCGTCGTTGTGGCGGGCGAGCAAATCGGCGAGGAAGTGCACATAGTCCGCACGACCTGGCACCGGCGGGCACAGATAATCGGCCGGGATATCCCAGTGGGCGATGCCGTAAAAGGATTTGAGCAGCGCCCGATTGAACACCCGCACGGCTTCGGGGCTGGCAAAGTCGATGCTTTCCTTGCCGTAGGGGTTGATGATCACGAACTTGGCCAATTCAGGCGTGGACTTGATCAACGCGGGGAAGTCATAGCGGCCCTGGTGACGGTTACGCGGGTGCAGGCTGGCCTTCTCCCGCGGCGCCACGGGTTTGGCCTCGGCGGGCTTGGGCTTCTGGCGGGCAGGTTTTGGGGAGCGAGGGGCAGTCATGGGCGGGTCGATTCGGGGAGGGTTCAAAAAGTGGCGGGTATTGTCCCACATCCAGCCCTTGTGAACCCAACTGCAACGTCCAACACTATCTACTGTGGGAGCGAGCTTGCTCGCGATGGCGGCGTTACATTCAACATAGTGCAAGCTGACCCACCGTCATCGCGAGCAAGCTCGCTCCCACAGGGGACCTCATTGGTTGTAAGAAAGTGCCATGCAGAAAAAAGGAGGCCACCAAGGCCTCCTTCTTCTGTTGCGAACCGCCGTTACAGGCTGGAGATCCGCCCATGCTGCTCGGCCAGCTTACCCAGGGCCTGTTCGGCCTCGGCCAGTTTGGCCCGTTCCTTCTCGATGACTTCGGCCGGCGCCTTGTCGACGAAGCCGGCGTTGGACAGCTTGCCGCCGACCCGCTGCACTTCACCCTTCAGACGCAGGATTTCCTTGTCCAGGCGCGCCAGTTCGGCGGCCTTGTCGATCAGGCCGGCCATCGGCACCAGCACTTCCATCTCGCCGACCAGGGCGGTGGCCGACAGGGGGGCTTCTTCGCCGGCGGCCAGCACCGTCACCGATTCGAGCTTCGCCAGCTTCTTGAGCAGCGCTTCGTTTTCGTTGAGGCGGCGCAGGTCTTCGGCGCTGGCATTCTTCAGGAACAGGGTCAGCGGCTTGCCCGGGCCGATGTTCATTTCGGCGCGGATGTTGCGCAGGCCCAGCATGAAGGTCTTGAGCCATTCGATGTCGTCCTCGGCCGCCGGATCGATGCGGGTCTCGTTGGCCACCGGCCACGGTTGCAGCATGATCGTCTTGCCTTGGATGCCCGCCAGCGGTGCGATGCGCTGCCAGATTTCCTCGGTGATGAACGGCATGAACGGATGCGCCAGGCGCAGGGCCACTTCCAGCACGCGCACCAGAGTGCGACGGGTGCCGCGCTGGCGCTCGACCGGTGCGTTTTCGTCCCACAGCACAGGCTTGGACAGTTCCAGGTACCAGTCGCAGTACTGGTTCCAGATGAACTCGTACAAGGCTTGTGCCGCCAGGTCGAAACGGAACTGATCGAGCTGGCGGGTCACTTCGGCTTCGGTGCGCTGCAACTGGGAAATGATCCAGCGATCGGCCAGGGTCAGCTCATAGGCCTCGCCGTTCTGGCCGCAGTCTTCGCCTTTATCCAGCACGTAGCGCGCGGCGTTCCAGATCTTGTTGCAGAAGTTGCGGTAGCCTTCGACGCGGCCCATGTCGAACTTGATGTCGCGACCGGTAGACGCCAGCGAGCAGAAGGTGAAACGCAGGGCATCGGTGCCGTAGCTGGCGATGCCCTCGGCGAATTCTTCGCGGGTGGCCTTCTCGATCTTCTTCGCCAGTTTCGGCTGCATCAGGCCGGAGGTGCGTTTCTGTACCAGGGTTTCCAGGTCGATGCCGTCGATGATGTCCAGCGGGTCGAGGACGTTGCCCTTGGACTTGGACATCTTCTGGCCCTGGCCGTCGCGCACCAGACCGTGGACGTAGACCGTCTTGAATGGTACTTGTGGCGTACCGTCTTCGTTTTTCATCAAGTGCATGGTCATCATGATCATCCGGGCGACCCAGAAGAAAATGATGTCGAAGCCGGTGACCAGCACGTCGGTGGAGTGGAATTTCTTCAGGAACTCGGTCTGCTGCGGCCAGCCCAGGGTCGAGAAGGTCCACAGGCCCGAGCTGAACCAGGTGTCGAGGACGTCGTTGTCCTGAGCCAGGGCCACGTCCGGACCGAGGTTGTGCTTGGCGCGGACTTCGGCTTCATCGCGGCCGACATAGACCTTGCCCGACTCGTCGTACCAGGCCGGAATGCGATGACCCCACCACAGCTGACGGCTGATGCACCAATCCTGGATGTCGCGCATCCACGAGAAATACATGTTCTCGTATTGCTTGGGCACGAACTGGATGCGGCCGTCTTCCACGGCGGCAATGGCCGGCTCGGCCAGCGGTTTGGTGGACACGTACCACTGGTCGGTCAGCCACGGCTCGATGATGGTGCCGGAGCGGTCGCCTTTCGGGACTTTCAGGGCGTGATCGTCGAAGCTGACCAGCAGGCCGGCGGCTTCGAACGCCGCGACGATCTGCTTGCGCGCTTCGAAGCGGTCCAGGCCGGCGTATTCGGCCGGGATCTGGCCGTCGACGCTTTCGTTCAGCGTGCCATCGAGGTTGAACGCCTGGGCGGCCGGCAAGACATTGGCGTTCTTGTCGAAGATGTTCAGCAGCGGCAGGTTGTGGCGCTTGCCAACTTCGTAGTCGTTGAAATCGTGGGCCGGGGTGATTTTCACACAGCCGGTGCCGAATTCCGGGTCGCAGTAGTCATCGCCGATGATCGGGATGCGCCGGCCAACCAGAGGCAGTTCGACGAACTTGCCGATCAGCGCCTGGTAGCGCTCATCGTTCGGGTTCACCGCGACGGCGGAGTCACCCAGCATGGTTTCCGGACGCGTGGTGGCAACGATCAGGTAATCCTTGCCTTCGGCGGTCTTGGCACCGTCGGCCAGGGGGTACTTCAAGTTCCACAGAAAACCTTTCTCGTCGTGGTTCTCCACTTCGAGGTCGGAAATGGCCGTGTGCAACTTGGTGTCCCAGTTGACCAGGCGCTTGCCGCGATAGATCAGGCCGTCTTCATGCAGGCGCACGAAGGCTTCCTTCACCGCTTCCGAAAGCCCGTCATCCATGGTGAAGCGCTCGCGGCTCCAGTCCACGGACGAGCCGAGGCGACGGATCTGGCGGCTGATGTTGCCACCGGATTCGTCTTTCCATTCCCAGACTTTCTCGAGGAATTTCTCGCGACCCAGGTCATGGCGATTCTGGCCTTGGGCTTCGAGGCGGCGTTCCACCAGCATCTGCGTGGCGATACCGGCGTGGTCGGTGCCCGGCTGCCACAAGGTGTTGCGACCTTGCATGCGACGGAAACGGATCAAGGCGTCCATGATCGCGTTGTTGAAACCGTGGCCCATGTGCAGGCTGCCGGTGACGTTCGGCGGCGGGATCATGATGGTGTAGGAATCGCCCGCGCCTTGCGGAGCGAAATAATTCTCGGACTCCCAGGTGTTGTACCAGGAAGTTTCAATGGCGTGCGGCTGGTAGGTCTTATCCATGCGCGGCGGGACCCTATTGGCATTTATTCAGGAAAAGCCGGGAAGTATAGCGGGCGGGGCTGGTGCAAGCCACAAGCTGCGAGCGGCTAGTCGGGCATATGTGTGGGTACTGTGAACCTGTGGGAGCGAGCTTGCTCGCGATAGCGGTGGTTCAGCCTGCACCGATATTGGATGTGCCGGCCCCATCGCGAGCAAGCTCGCTCCCACAGGAAGTGCATTCAGTCAGGCGTCCAGTGTTATTCGTACTGGCTCAACAACCGCTCCATCCGCGCATCCAGCCGGCGCTTGATCTCGGTTTCGATGTGTGGGGCGAAGTCGTCGATGACGTCTTGCAGGATCAACTGCGCCGCAGCACGCAATTCACTGTCCAGGTGCAGCAGGGCGTCGGGGCCTTTGGCTTCGGCCTTGGCGGCAGGTTCGGGTTCCGGCTGGCCGTTGATCGGATCGAACAGCAGGGGAATCTGCTCGTCATGCACCGGCTCGTGCACGACCGTGTCGGTCAGCAGCGGCGGTTGCAGGTTGTCGTCGCCGAGCAGTTGGCGGATCGACTCGAGGTCATCCAGCAGGTGTGTGGGCTTTTGTGGCGATTTTGGAGTGTCCATCGTAGGGCTCAGAGTCGCTGTAAACGGTGGTCTTGCAGAGGATAGCCCTGTTCGCGGTAGAAACGGAAACTCTCCCGCGCGGCTTGTCGGCTGGCCGGGTCTTCCACCACCACTTCCGCCACGCGGGCGAAGCGCTGGGCAAAGGCCGGTACTTTCAGGTCGAGGTTGACCAGCAGGTCCTGGTGCTGACCGCAGTCATCCCCCAGCCCCAGCACGATCAGCCCCTCGGGTTCGCTTTCGGCCGGGCCGTGGGGCACGAAGCTCTCGCCCTTGAACGCCCACAGGCGTGCGTCCAGGTCCTCGCGCTGGGCAGCATCGCTGCAATGCAGGTAGATGCGGTGCCCCATGCGCCAGGCCTTATCGGTGAGCTTGCAGGCGAAATCCAGCCGCGCCGACGGATCGGCGCTGGGCAGGATATAGAAATCGACTTTGGTCATTGCGGTTCCTGAGCCGTCGATGACGCCACCCGAGGGCAACGCCAACGACGGTCATTGGTATCAGGCCTTGGCGCGGTCCAGCAGGTACTGGGTCAGCAGGGGGACCGGACGACCGGTGGCGCCCTTGTCCTTGCCGCCGCTGGTCCAGGCCGTGCCGGCGATGTCCAGGTGCGCCCAGTTCAGATTCTTGGTGAAGCGCGACAGGAAGCACGCCGCGGTGATGGTCCCGGCTTTCGGGCCGCCGATGTTGGCGATGTCGGCGAACGGGCTGTCCAGTTGTTCCTGGTACTCGTCGAACAATGGCAACTGCCAGGCGCGGTCGTCGGCTTGCTGGCCGGCGCTGAGCAGTTGGTCGATCAGTTCGTCGTTGTTGCCCAAAAGGCCCGAGGTGTGGGCACCGAGGGCGACGACGCAGGCGCCGGTCAGGGTCGCGATGTCGATCACCGCTTGCGGCTTGAAGCGCTCGGAGTAGGTGAGGGCGTCACACAGCACCAGGCGGCCTTCGGCGTCGGTGTTGAGGATTTCCACGGTCTGGCCGCTCATGGTGGTGACGATGTCGCCCGGACGCGAGGCCGTGCCGCTGGGCATGTTCTCGGCGCAGGCCAGAATGCACACCAGGTTGATCGGCAGTTGCAGTTCGAGCACTGCACGCAGGGTGCCGAACACGCTCGCGGCGCCGCCCATGTCGTACTTCATTTCATCCATGCCGGCGCCTGGCTTGAGGCTGATGCCGCCAGTGTCGAAGGTAATGCCCTTGCCGACCAGTGCGTAGGGCTTCTCGGACTTCTTGCCACCGTTGTACTGCATGACGATCAGGCGTGGCGGCTGGGCGCTGCCCTGGCCGACGGAGTAGAACGAGCCCATGCCCAGGTCCTTGATCTTCTTCTCGTCGAAGACTTCGACCTTCAGGCCCTTGAATTCTTTGCCTAACGCCTTGGCCTGTTCGCCGAGGAAAGTCGGGTGGCAGATGTTCGGTGGCAGGTTGCCCAGGTCGCGAGTGAAAGCCATGCCATTGGCGATTGCGGTGGCGTGGGTCACGGCGCGTTGGACTTCAGCCTGGGCGGCCTTGATGGTCAGCAGGGTGACTTTTTTCAGGGCGCGGGGTTCGGCTTTCTGGCTCTTGAACTGGTCGAACTGGTATTCGCCGTCCACCAGGGTTTCGGCCAGCAGACGGTTCTTGCCGTAGCTGTCGCGGCCCTTGACCACCAACTCGTCCAACGCCAGGACGGCATCAGTGCCGCCCAGGCTCTTGAGAGTACCCAGCACGCCGGCAATGATTTTACGGAACGGACGGTCACCCAGTTCGGCGTCCTTGCCTACGCCTACCAGCAGCACGCGATCGGCCTTGAGGTTGGGCAAGCTGTGCAGCAACAGGCTCTGGCCGACCTTGCCGGCCAGGTCGCCGCGCTTGAGCACGGCGCTGATGGCACCGCCGCTCAGGCTGTCGAGCTGGGTGGCGACGACGCCGAGCTTGCGGTTTTCACCGACGGCAACCACCAGCGTGGCGGTTTTCAACGTTTCTGGGCTGACGCTTTTTACAACCAGTTCCATGTCCGGATCCCTGAGTGAATGGTCAAGAGGCCAGGCGCCGAAGAAACAGTGGCGCGCTGAACAGCTGTCTTCTATATAGAGAACGCCGGTACGTGCCGGCGACAAAGGCCGCAGTTTGAACCCCGGTGACCGAGCCTGACAACCCTCGACGGCGCTAACTTTTGGCTTTAAGCACCGGTTTAAAGCGTGCGAAGTGACAGGCGCCTCCAATCACAGGATAATGCGGCTCTTTTTTTTGGCGGCTCGCTGCGTGAGCTGGCTCGATACGTTTCTTGTTTGGCCGCCTTAGCCTGACAATCCTGGAGTGTCTGGTTTGATCGTCTTTCGTTATCTATCCCGCGAAGTCCTGTTGACCCTGAGCGCAGTGAGCGCTGTGCTGTTGGTCATCATCATGAGCGGACGCTTCATCAAATACCTTGCCCAGGCGGCCTCCGGCGCCCTGGATCCGGGCTCCCTGTTCCTGATCATGGGGTTCCGCCTGCCGGGCTTCTTGCAGTTGATCTTGCCGCTGGGGTTGTTCCTCGGCATTTTGCTGGCTTATGGGCGCTTGTACCTGGACAGCGAAATGACCGTGCTGTCGGCCACCGGCATGAGCCAGCAACGCCTGTTTCGCATGACCCTGTTCCCGGCCACACTGGTGGCGCTGGTGGTGGCCTGGCTGAGCCTGAGCCTGTCGCCCCAGGGCGCCAACCAGTTCCAACTGCTGATCAACCAGCAGGACGCCATGACCGAATTCGACACCCTGGTGCCAGGGCGTTTCCAGGCCCTGCGCGACGGCACGCGGGTGACCTACACCGAACAGCTCTCGGATGACCGGATCGACCTGGGTGGCGTCTTCATTACGCAAAAGAACTTGTCTTCGGACACCAAGAAGGACCGTGGCATTTCCGTGCTGGTGGCCGAGAAGGGGCGGCAGGAAATCAGCCCCGAAGGCAACCGCTACCTGATCCTGGAAAACGGCTATCGCTACGACGGCAAGCCGGGGCAGGCCGATTACCGGGCCATCAAGTACGACACCTATGGCGTGCTGCTGCCCAAGCCCGAAGTCAGCGAGGAAGTTACCGACCGCGACGCCATGTCTACCGCCAGCCTGCTGGGCAACAAAGACATTCGTGCCCGCACCGAGCTGCAATGGCGCCTGTCGTTGCCGCTGCTGGTGTTCATCGTGACCCTCATGGCGGTGCCGCTGTCGCGGGTCAACCCGCGCCAGGGCCGCTTCCTCAAGCTGCTGCCGGCGATTCTCCTGTATATGGCTTACCTGACCATCCTGATTTCCGCTCGCGGCGCCTTGGAGAAGGGCAAGATTCCGCCAACACTGGGCTTGTGGTGGGTGCATGGCATCTTCCTGGCCATCGGCCTGGGGCTGCTCTATTGGGAGCCACTGCGCCTGAAGCTGGCCAGCCGTCGCGGCGCGTTGGAGGTGGCCCGTGGTTAAACTCGACCGCTACATCGGCAGCAGCGTGTTCATGGCGATCCTCGCGGTGTTGGGGATCATCCTTGGCCTGGCGACCCTGTTTGCCTTCATCGATGAAATGAGCGACGTCAGCGACACCTACACGCTGGCGGACGTGGCGAGCTACGTGCTGCTGACCGCGCCTCGGCGCCTGTACGACATGCTGCCGATGGCGGCGCTGATCGGCTGCCTGATCGGCCTGGGCAGCCTGGCCAGCAACAGCGAGCTGACCATCATGCGCGCTGCCGGCGTGTCCATTGGTCGGATCGTCTGGGCGGTGATGAAGCCCATGCTGGTGCTGATGCTGGTGGGCTTGCTGATCGGCGAATACATCGCCCCGGCCACCGAGAACACCGCCCAGGCCAACCGTTCCCTGGCCCAGGGTGGCGGTGATGCGCAAAGCGCCAAGCACGGTCTGTGGCACCGCCAGGGCGACGAGTTCATCCACATCAACTCGGTCCAGCCCAACGGCATCCTCTATGGCGTGACCCGTTATCGCTTCGACGAGCAGCGGCACATGTTGTCGTCGAGCTTCGCCAAGCGCGCCAAATTCGCCGAGGATCACTGGCAGCTGAATGACGTCACCACCACCTTGTTCCATGACAAGCGCACCGAGGTGGTCGCCGCCCCACAGGAACGTTGGGACGTGTCGATCAGCCCGCAGTTGCTCAGCACCGTGGTGATGGCACCGGAGTCCCTGTCGATTACCGGTTTGTGGGGGTATATCCACTACCTGGCGGACCAGGGCCTGAATAACGGTCGCTACTGGCTGGCTTTTTGGGTCAAGGTGTTGCAGCCGCTGGTCACTGCCGCCCTGGTGTTGATGGCGATTTCCTTCATTTTCGGCCCGCTGCGTTCGGTGACCTTGGGTCAGCGAGTGTTTACCGGCGTGCTGGTGGGCTTCACCTTCCGCATCGCCCAGGATCTGCTGGGGCCATCGAGCCTGGTGTTCGGTTTCTCGCCACTGTTTGCGGTGCTGGTGCCGGCCGGTATCTGCGCGTTGGCCGGGCTCTGGCTGTTGCGCCGGGCGGGTTGAACACGCACCTGTAGCAGGGGGCTGTGGGAGCAAGGCTATGTGGGAGCAAAGCTTGCTCGCGACACAGGCGATGCGGTCTTCCAGAAACCGAGGTGGCTGTTTCGCGAGCAAGCTTTGCTCCCACTTGCGCGGTGTATCAGGTACAATTCCCGGCTATTTTTCGGCGGGCCATGCCTGCAGCCTTTTTGAGTGTTGATCCGTGAGTGATTTGAGTCATATCCGCAATTTCTCCATCATCGCCCACATTGACCATGGCAAGTCGACGCTGGCTGATCGCTTCATCCAGATGTGCGGCGGCCTGGCCGAGCGTGAAATGGAAGCCCAGGTCCTGGACTCCATGGACCTCGAGCGTGAGCGCGGGATCACCATCAAGGCCCACAGCGTTACCCTCTATTACAAGGCCCGCGACGGCGTCACCTATCAGTTGAACTTCATCGATACCCCCGGCCACGTTGACTTCACCTATGAAGTCAGCCGGTCGCTGGCGGCCTGTGAAGGTGCATTGCTGGTGGTCGATGCCGGCCAGGGCGTCGAGGCCCAGTCGGTTGCCAACTGCTACACGGCCATCGAACAGGGCCTGGAAGTCATGCCGGTGCTGAACAAGATCGACCTGCCCCAGGCCGATCCGGACCGCGTGAAGGAAGAAATCGAGAAGATCATCGGTATCGACGCCACCGACGCGGTCACCTGCAGCGCCAAGACCGGCCTGGGCGTGGACGAGGTGCTCGAACGCCTGGTGCACACCATTCCTGCGCCAACCGGCAACATCGAAGATCCGCTGCAAGCGTTGATCATCGACTCCTGGTTCGACAACTACCTGGGCGTGGTCTCCCTGGTTCGCGTGCGCCACGGCCGCGTGAAGAAGGGCGACAAGATCCTGGTCAAGTCCACCGGCAAGATCCACCTGGTGGACAGTGTCGGTGTCTTCAACCCGAAACACACCGCCACCGTCGACCTGAAGGCCGGTGAAGTGGGCTTCATCATCGCCGGCATCAAGGACATCCACGGGGCGCCGGTCGGTGACACCCTGACCTTGAGCTCCACCCCCGACGTCGATGTGCTGCCTGGTTTCAAACGCATTCAGCCGCAGGTCTATGCCGGTCTGTTCCCGGTCAGCTCCGACGACTTCGAGGATTTCCGCGAAGCCCTGCAAAAGCTGACCCTGAACGACTCATCCCTGCAATACACCCCGGAAAGCTCCGACGCCCTGGGCTTCGGCTTCCGGTGCGGGTTCCTGGGCATGTTGCACATGGAAATCATCCAGGAGCGCCTGGAGCGCGAGTATGACCTGGACCTGATCACCACGGCGCCGACGGTTATTTTCGAGCTGCTGCTCAAGAACGGCGAAACCATCTACGTCGACAACCCGTCCAAGCTACCGGACCTGTCGGCCATCGAAGACATGCGCGAGCCGATCGTGCGGGCCAACATCCTTGTGCCTCAAGAGCACCTGGGTAACGTCATTACCCTGTGCATCGAGAAGCGCGGCGTGCAGCACGACATGCTGTTCCTCGGCACGCAGGTCCAGGTGACCTACGACCTGCCGATGAACGAAGTGGTGCTGGACTTCTTCGACCGTCTCAAATCCACCAGTCGCGGCTATGCTTCGCTGGACTATCATTTCGATCGTTACCAATCGGCTAATCTGGTGAAGCTGGATGTGCTGATCAACGGTGAGAAAGTCGATGCCCTGGCATTGATCGTGCACCGTGACAACGCGCACTACAAAGGTCGTGCATTGACCGAGAAGATGAAGGAACTGATTCCGCGGCAGATGTTCGATGTGGCAATCCAGGCCGCCATTGGCGGGCAGATTGTGGCGCGTACAACCGTCAAGGCGCTCAGAAAGAACGTATTGGCCAAATGCTACGGCGGCGACGTCAGCCGTAAGCGCAAGCTGTTGGAAAAGCAGAAGGCCGGTAAAAAACGCATGAAGCAGGTCGGTAACGTGGAAATTCCACAGGAAGCCTTCCTTGCGGTGCTCAGGTTGGATAGTTAGGTCCTATGTCGCTAAATTTCCCGCTGTTGCTGGTTATCGCCGTGTTTGTCTGCGGTCTGTTGGCGTTGCTTGATCTGTTGTTCCTGGCGCCTCGGCGCCGGGCGGCCATCGCCTCTTATCAGGGCAGCGTCAGCCAGCCTGATGGTGTGGTGATCGAAAAGCTCAACAAGGAACCGCTGCTGGTCGAATACGGCAAGTCGTTCTTCCCGGTGCTGTTCATCGTGCTGGTGCTGCGTTCGTTCCTGGTGGAACCGTTCCAGATCCCGTCCGGTTCGATGAAGCCGACCCTGGACGTGGGCGATTTCATCCTGGTGAACAAGTTCTCCTACGGGATCCGCCTGCCGGTGATCGACAAGAAAGTCATCGAGGTGGGTGACCCGCAACGCGGCGATGTCATGGTGTTCCGCTTCCCGAGCGATCCGAACGTCAACTACATCAAGCGCGTGGTCGGCCTGCCGGGCGACACGATCCGCTACACCGCCGACAAGCGTCTGTTCGTCAATGGCGAATCAGTCGCTGAACAGTTGCTCGGCTCCGAGCCGGGTACGCTGGGCAGTGCCGAACTCTACCGGGAAAAACTCGGCGAGGCCGAACACCTGATCCGCAAGGAAATGAGCCGCTACCGCGCCACGCCGGACCGTTCCTGGACCGTGCCGGCGGGGCACTATTTCATGATGGGCGACAACCGCGACAACTCCAACGACAGCCGTTACTGGGATGATCCGAACATTCCCAAGGACATGCTGGGCATGGTCCCGGACCGGAACATCGTCGGCAAGGCCTTTGCAGTCTGGATGAGCTGGCCGGAACCCAAACTCAGTCACCTGCCGAATTTCTCGCGGGTTGGCCTGATCAAGTAATCACACACGGCGCTGTTGAACACAGCGCCGAATGCTTTTCTGGAGCCTTACAAGGTTGCCCGGGGGCATGAAGCCAACGATAGTCAGGACGTCATTTTTGAACACAGCGTTAATTGTCCCAAGCCAATGGTGCGTTGCCACCATGGCGGTGGAATCCAGCCACGAACTCAGCGTGGGTAAACCGTGAGCGTTTCTCTAAGCCGTCTCGAGCGTCAGCTCGGCTACACCTTCAAGGACCCGGACCTGATGCTCCTGGCCCTCACTCACCGCAGTTTTGCCGGGCGCAACAACGAACGCCTGGAATTCCTCGGTGATGCCATCCTTAACTTCGTGGCCGGTGAGGCGCTGTTCGAGCGCTTCCCGCTGGCCCGCGAAGGCCAGTTGTCGCGTTTGCGCGCGCGATTGGTAAAAGGTGAGACCCTGGCCGTACTGGCCCGTGGTTTCGACCTGGGCGAATACCTGCGACTGGGCTCCGGAGAACTGAAAAGCGGCGGTTTCCGTCGTGAGTCGATCCTGGCCGATGCCCTGGAAGCGTTGATTGGCGCGATCTACCTGGATTCAGGCATGGAAATGGCGCGCGAACGCGTGCTGGCCTGGCTGACTTCCGAGATCGACAGCCTGACGTTGGTGGACACCAACAAGGACCCGAAGACCCGTTTGCAGGAATTCCTGCAATCGCGCAGTTGCGATCTGCCGCGCTACGAAGTCGTGGATATCCAGGGTGAGCCGCATTGCCGTACCTTCTTCGTCGAATGCGAAGTCGTCCTATTGAATGAAAAAAGCCGGGGTCAAGGTGTGAGTCGTCGTATTGCCGAACAGGTAGCGGCCGCCGCAGCACTGATTGCCCTGGGCGTGGAGAATGGCAATGACTGATACAACCGTCACCCGCTGCGGCTATGTCGCCATTGTCGGTCGGCCGAACGTGGGCAAGTCCACGCTGCTGAACCACATCTTGGGCCAGAAGCTGGCGATCACCTCGCGCAAGCCCCAGACCACCCGTCACAACATGCTCGGCATCAAGACCGAAGGCGCCGTGCAGGCGATCTACGTCGACACCCCGGGCATGCACAAGGGCGGCGAAAAGGCCCTGAACCGCTACATGAACAAGACTGCCTCGGCGGCGTTGAAAGACGTCGACGTGGTGATCTTCGTGGTCGACCGCACCAAATGGACCGAAGAAGACCAGATGGTCCTCGAACGCGTCCAGTACGTGACCGGCCCCTTGATCGTGGCGCTGAACAAGACCGATCGCATTGAAGACAAGGCCGAGCTGATGCCGCACCTGTCCTGGTTGCAGGAACAGTTGCCCAATGCCCAGATCATCCCGATCTCTGCCCAGCACGGCCATAACCTCGACGCGCTGGAGCGGGTGATTGCCGAACACCTGCCGGAAAACGATCATTTCTTCCCTGAAGACCAGATCACCGACCGCAGCAGCCGTTTCCTTGCCGCCGAGCTGGTGCGCGAGAAAATCATGCGCCAGATGGGCGCCGAGCTGCCGTACCAGATCACCGTCGAGATCGAAGAGTTCAAGCAACAGGGCAAGACCCTGCATATTCATGCGCTGATCCTCGTCGAACGTGACGGCCAGAAGAAAATCATCATTGGCGACAAGGGTGAGCGCATCAAGCGCATCGGCACCGAGGCGCGCAAGGATATGGAGTTGCTGTTCGATTCCAAGATCATGCTCAACCTGTGGGTCAAGGTGAAGGGTGGCTGGTCCGATGATGAGCGGGCGTTGCGTTCGTTGGGTTACGGCGACCTCTGATCGCATAACCGGATGTACCGAGAACATTGTGGGAGCGAGCTTGCTCGCGATGAGGGCCTGATATTCAACATGGATGTTGACTGACAGTCCGCCATCGCGAGCAAGCTCGCTCCCACATTGGTTTGTGGTTGTTTGTAAACTGTGCTCGTTTATTGAGAACTGCGATTCCCATGTCCCCCACCCAACCCATCGCCCAACCCGCCTACGTCCTCCACAGCCGCGCCTACCGCGAAAGCAGCGCCCTGGTGGACTTCCTCACGCCCCAAGGGCGGTTGCGGGCGGTGTTGCGGGGGGCGCGGGGCAAGGCGGGGACACTGGCGCGACCGTTCGTGCCGCTGGAAGTCGAGTTCCGCGGCCGGGGCGAGTTGAAGAACGTCGGGCGCATGGAAAGCAACGGCGTCGCTGCCTGGCTCAACGGCGAGGCGTTGTTCAGCGGCTTGTACCTCAATGAACTGCTGATCCGCCTGCTGCCCGCCGAAGACCCTCATCCGGCCGTCTTCGACCACTACGCCGCCACGCTGCTGGCCCTGGCCGAAGGCCGTCCCCTGGAGCCGCTGCTGCGTTCGTTCGAATGGCGGCTGCTGGATGACCTGGGCTATGGCTTCGCCCTGAACACCGACCTGCACGGTGAACCCATCGCCGCCGACGGCCTCTACCGCTTGCAAGTGGATGCCGGCCTGGAGCGGGTCTACCTGCTGCAACCGGGGTTGTTCAACGGCGCCGAGCTGCTGGCCATGGCCGAGGCCGACTGGAGCGCTCCGGGCGCCTTGTCGGCAGCCAAGCGCCTGATGCGCCAGGCCCTGGCCGTACATCTGGGCGGTCGGCCCCTGGTCAGTCGCGAGCTGTTTCGCAAGCCCTGATCAACCCGTATGCTGTGGGCCGACTATTCGTCCCTTCAGGAGCCTTTTCGTGAGCACCAGCAATCGCATTCTTCTCGGCGTGAACATCGACCATGTCGCCACCCTGCGCCAGGCCCGCGGTACGCGTTACCCGGATCCAGTCAAGGCCGCACTGGACGCGGAAGAAGCGGGGGCCGACGGCATCACCGTGCACCTGCGTGAAGACCGTCGCCACATCCAGGAGCGCGACGTGCTGCTGCTCAAGGACGTGCTGCAAACCCGCATGAACTTCGAAATGGGCGTGACCGAAGAAATGATGGCGTTCGCCGAGCTCATCCGCCCGGCGCACATCTGCCTGGTGCCGGAAACGCGCCAGGAACTGACCACCGAAGGCGGCCTCGACGTGGCAGGGCAGGAGTCGCGGATCAGCCTGGCGGTGGAACGCTTGTCGAAAATCGGCGCTGAAGTGTCGCTGTTCATCGATGCCGACGAACGGCAGATCGAAGCGTCCAAGCGGGTCGGTGCCCCGGCCATCGAACTGCACACCGGTCGTTACGCCGATGCTCAAACCCCTACGGACGTGGCCGATGAGTTGCAGCGGGTCGCCGATAGCGTCGCCTTTGGCCTGGCCCAGGGCTTGATCGTCAATGCCGGCCACGGCCTGCACTATCACAACGTCCAAGCCATCGCGGCCATCAAGGGCATCAACGAGCTGAACATCGGCCACGCGCTGGTGGCCCATGCGTTGTTCGTCGGGTTCAAGTCGGCGGTGGCGGAAATGAAAGCGCTGATCCTGGCTGCCGCCAAGTCCTGACCCCCACAAAACGTGTGAGCCCCCCAATCAAAACTGTGGGAGCGAGCTTGCTCGCGATGAGGGCCTGATATTCAACATGAATGTTGACTGACAGACCGCTATCGCGAGCAAGCTCGCTCCCACAGGGGATCTTGGGTGGATATAAAATTTGTGGATAGTCCAAGCAAAACTGTGGGGAAGGGCAGCTGTTATAGCTGCGGGGATTCCTGGCTCGGCTTGCTCTTGTCGACACCCGGCACATGCAGGTTGCCCTCGGCCACCTGATCGCCTTCGAGCTGCGGCTGCGTCACCCAGGTCAGGATGTCGTAGTAGCGACGGATGTTCGCCACGAAATGCACCGGCTCGCCGCCCCGGGCGTAGCCGTAGCGGGTCTTGCTGTACCACTGTTTCTGGGACAGGCGCGGCAGGATTTTCTTCACATCCAGCCACTTGTTCGGGTTGAGCCCTTCCTTGGCCGCCAGTTTGCGGGCGTCGTCCAAGTGGCCGCTGCCGACGTTATAGGCGGCGAGGGCGAACCAGGTGCGGTCGGGCTCCTCGATGCTCTCGTCCAACTGCTCCTTCATGTAGGCCAGGTACTTGGCGCCGCCCATGATGCTTTGCTTCGGATCCAGGCGGTTGGACACGCCCATGGCCTGGGCGGTGTTCTGGGTCAGCATCATCAGGCCACGCACGCCGGTCTTGGACGTGACCGTCGGTTGCCACAGCGATTCCTGGTAGCCGATCGCCGCCAGCAGGCGCCAGTCGACTTTCTCTTTCTTGGCGTAGGCCTTGAAATGTTGTTCGTATTTGGGCAGGCGTTGCTGCAAGTGTTGGGCGAACGTGGTGGCGCCCATGTAGCCAAGGACGTCAACGTGCCCGTAATAACGGTCTTTTAACCGCTGCAGAGTGCCGTTTTTTTGCACCTTCTCCAGGTAGCTGTTGATCTCGTTGAGCAGACTGTTGTCCTCGCCGGGGGCCACCGCCCAGCTCTGGCTGCGGGCATCGCCCAGGTCGAAGGCCACGCGCACGTTGGGGAAGTACACCTGGTTCATCGCCACTTCGTTGGAATCCACCAGGGTCAGGTCGATCTGTCCCTCGTCGACCATGCGCAGCAGGTCGACCACTTCAACCGCGTCGGACTCTTCGTATTCGATGCCAGGGTATTGCTGCTTCAACTGCGCCAGTTGTTCGGCGTGGGTGCTGCCCTTGAGCACCATGATCTTCTTGCCCGCCAGGGCGGCCGCGTCGGTGGGGCGTGACTGGCCGTTGCGGTAGATGATCTGCGGGGTGACTTCCAGGTAGGAGCGGGAAAAGCGCACCTGCTTCTTGCGCGGTTCGCTGCTGACCAGGCCTGCGGCCGCCAATACCGGACCGTTGGGCTTGCCGATCTGGCTGAACAGGTCGTCGAGGTTGTCGGCGGTCTCGATCTTGAGCTCCACACCCAAATCGTCGGCGAAGCGCTTCACCAGCTCGTATTCGAAGCCGGTTTCACCATTGCGATCCTGGAAGTAGGTGGCGGGGCTGTTTCGGGTAACCACCCGCAGCACGCCATCCTCCTTTACGCGCTCCAGTGTGTTGGGTTTCTCAACACAACCACTGAGCACCAGGAAGAGTCCGGTTGCGATCAGCCATTTGGCATATCGCGGACGCAAAGCCGTTGGGGAAAACATCTGCGCAGTATACGCAAACGGCCCCTACCGCCATATCTCGACAGCAAAAGGCCAGTCTGCTAGCGGTTGCAAAACATGTCCGCAACACCGGCCGGCCGGCGTGCGGCGGGCTTTGCGTCGCTGAAAAATATCTCTGCGCGAACCTTGGCACGGGTGTCCAGTATCGCTGAATGCGCAAAGACCGACATTCGGCCAGCACCGTGCGTGCCGTTTCGGGTGCCGTTGCCGGCGGTTTAGGCTAGAATGCACGGCCTCAAAGCACACCCCCTTCCCGAGGCTGTCCCGAAGATGTTGATCCTGCGCGGCGCTCCTGCCCTTTCTGCCTTTCGCCACAGCAAACTCCTTGAGCAACTGAGCCAGAAGGTTCCGGCTGTCAGCGGCTTGTATGCTGAATTCGCTCACTTCGCCGAAGTCACCGGCGGTTTGACCGGCGACGAACAGCAGGTGCTCGCGCGCCTTCTGAAGTACGGCCCCAGTGTTCCTGTCCAGGAGCCGGCCGGTCGCCTGTTCCTGGTATTACCGCGTTTCGGCACCATTTCGCCATGGTCGAGCAAGGCCAGTGACATCGCCCGCAACTGCGGCCTGGCGAAAATCCAGCGCCTGGAGCGCGGCATTGCCTTTTATGTGGCCGGTGAGTTCAGCGAGGCCGAGGCCCAGTTGATCGCCGAAGGCCTGCATGACCGCATGACCCAAGTCGTGCTGGGCAATCTGGAGCAGGCCGCCGGTCTGTTCAGCCACGCCGAACCCAAGCCGTTGACTGCCATCGACGTACTGGGCGGCGGTCGTGCCGCGCTGGAAAAAGCCAACGCCGAATTGGGCCTGGCCCTGGCCGAAGACGAGATCGATTACCTGGTCAACGCCTTCCAGGGCTTGAAGCGCAACCCCCACGACATCGAACTGATGATGTTCGCCCAGGCCAACTCCGAGCATTGCCGGCACAAGATCTTCAACGCCAGTTGGGACATTGACGGCCAGAGCCAGGAAAAAAGCCTGTTCGGCATGATCAAGAACACCTATCAGATGCACAACGAAGGTGTGCTGTCGGCCTACAAGGACAACGCCGCGGTGATCGTCGGCAACGTTGCCGGGCGTTTCTACCCGAACCCTGAGACCCGCCAGTACGGTGCGGTCCAGGAGCCGGTGCACATCCTGATGAAGGTCGAGACCCACAACCACCCGACCGCCATTGCGCCGTTCCCGGGCGCGTCCACCGGTTCCGGTGGCGAGATCCGCGACGAAGGCGCCACCGGGCGTGGTGCCAAGCCCAAGGCCGGCCTGACTGGCTTTACCGTGTCGAACCTGCAGATCCCGGGCTTCGAACAGCCGTGGGAAAAGCCCTACGGCAAGCCTGAGCGCATCGTCAACGCCCTCGACATCATGATCGAAGGTCCCCTGGGCGGTGCGGCGTTCAACAACGAATTCGGTCGTCCGGCCCTGACCGGCTACTTCCGTACCTTCGAACAGTCCATCACCACCCCCCGTGGTGAAGAAGTTCGTGGTTACCACAAGCCGATCATGCTCGCGGGCGGCATGGGCAACATCCGCGCCGAACACGTGCAGAAAGGCGAGATCCTGGTCGGCTCCAAGCTGATCGTCCTCGGCGGCCCGGCCATGTTGATCGGCCTGGGTGGCGGCGCCGCTTCTTCCATGGCCACCGGCACCAGCTCGGCGGATCTGGATTTCGCCTCGGTCCAGCGGGAAAACCCGGAAATGGAACGCCGTTGCCAGGAAGTCATCGACCGTTGCTGGCAGTTGGGTGAACACAACCCTATCAGCTTCATCCACGACGTCGGCGCGGGTGGCCTGTCCAACGCCTTCCCGGAACTGGTCAACGACGGTGGCCGTGGTGGTCGCTTCGAACTGCGCAACATTCCGAACGACGAGCCGGGCATGGCCCCGCACGAAATCTGGAGCAACGAATCCCAGGAGCGTTACGTCCTGGCGGTCGGCCCGGCTGACTTCGAGCGCTTCCAGGCCATTTGCGAACGTGAACGCTGCCCGTTCGCCGTGGTCGGTGAAGCCACCGCCGAGCCGCAACTGACCGTGACCGACAGCCACTTCGGCAACAGCCCGGTGGACATGCCGCTGGAAGTGCTGCTGGGCAAGGCCCCGCGCATGCACCGTTCGGCGGTTCGCGAAGCCGAGCTGGGCGATGATTTCGACCCGTCGACGCTCGACGTCGCTGATTCTATCGAACGCGTACTGCACCACCCGGCCGTGGCGAGCAAAAGTTTCCTGATCACCATTGGCGACCGCACCATCACCGGCCTTGTGGCCCGTGACCAGATGGTCGGCCCATGGCAGGTGCCGGTGGCCGACGTGGCCGTGACCGCCACCAGCTTCGACGTCTACACCGGCGAAGCCATGGCGATGGGCGAGCGCACGCCGCTGGCACTGCTGGACGCTCCGGCGTCGGGCCGCATGGCGATCGGCGAGACCCTGACCAATATCGCAGCCTCGCGCATCGGCAAGATCTCCGACATCAAGCTGTCGGCCAACTGGATGTCCGCCGCCGGCCACCCGGGTGAAGATGCCCGCCTGTACGACACCGTCAAGGCTGTCGGCATGGAGCTGTGCCCTGAGCTGGGCATCACCATTCCGGTGGGCAAGGACTCCATGTCCATGGCCACGCGCTGGAACGACGAAGGCGTGGACAAGAGCGTGACCTCGCCGCTGTCGCTGATCGTGACCGGTTTCGCCCCGGTCACCGACATCCGCCAGACCCTGACCCCGCAACTGCGCATGGACAAGGGCACTACCGATCTGATCCTGATCGACCTGGGCCGTGGCCAGAACCGCATGGGCGCCTCGATCCTGGCCCAGGTGCATGGCAAGCTCGGCTCGCAAGCACCGGACGTCGATGATGCTGAAGACCTGAAAGCGTTCTTCGCCGTGATCCAGGGCCTCAATGCCGACGGTCACCTGCTGGCTTACCACGACCGTTCCGACGGCGGTTTGCTGACCACCGTGGTGGAAATGGCCTTTGCCGGCCACTGCGGCCTGAGCCTGACCCTCGACAGCGTCGCCGAGTCCAAAGCCGAGATCCCGGCCCATCCTGTTCAACGAAGAACTGGGTGCAGTGATCCAGGTTCGCCAGGACGCCACCCCGGACATCCTCGCCCAGTTCAGCGCCGCCGGCCTGGCCGATTGCGTCTCGGTGATCGGCCAGCCGATCAACAACGCCCACATCAACATCACCTTCAATGGTGACACCGTCTTCGAAGGCCAGCGCCGCCTGTTGCAGCGCCAGTGGGCGGAAACCAGCTACCAGATCCAGCGCCTGCGCGACAACGCCGAGTGCGCCGAGCAGGAATTCGACGCGCTGCTGGAAGAAGACAACCCGGGCCTGAGCGCCAAGCTCAGCTACGACGTCAACGAAAACGTGGCCGCGCCCTACATCAAGAAAGGCATTCGCCCACAAGTGGCGGTCCTGCGCGAGCAGGGCGTCAACGGTCAGGTGGAAATGGCGGCGGCGTTCGACCGCGCCGGTTTCAACGCGATCGACGTGCACATGAGCGACATCCTCGCCGGTCGTGTCGACCTGAACGACTTCAAGGGCATGGTTGCCTGCGGCGGTTTCTCCTACGGCGACGTGCTGGGTGCCGGTGAAGGCTGGGCCAAGTCGGCGCTGTTCAACAGCCGTGCCCGCGATGCGTTCCAAGGGTTCTTCGAGCGTAACGACAGCTTCACCCTCGGCGTGTGCAACGGTTGCCAGATGATGTCCAACCTGCACGAGCTGATTCCGGGTAGCGAGTTCTGGCCGCACTTCGTGCGTAACCGTTCCGAGCAGTTCGAAGCCCGCGTGGCGATGGTCCAGGTGCAGGAGTCGAACTCGATCTTCCTGCAGGGCATGGCCGGTTCGCGCATGCCGATCGCCATCGCCCACGGTGAAGGCCACGCGGAATTCGAAAGTGAAGAAGCCTTGCTCGAAGCCGACCTGTCCGGTTGTGTGTCGCTGCGTTTCGTCGACAACCACGGCAAGGTCACCGAAACCTACCCGGCCAACCCGAACGGCTCGCCACGCGGGATCACCGGCCTGACCAGCCGCGACGGCCGCGTCACGATCATGATGCCGCACCCGGAACGGGTGTTCCGCGCGGTGCAGAACTCGTGGCGTTCGGACGACTGGAACGAAGACGCGCCATGGATGCGCATGTTCCGCAACGCCCGCGTCTGGGTGAACTAAGGCGGTGTACAAGCTCTGCTTTTTCGTCCCGGCCAGCCATGTGGACGAGGTCAAAAGCGCTGTGTTCGCCGCCGGTGGCGGGCGAATTGGCGACTATGACCACTGCGCCTGGCAAGTGTTGGGTCTGGGCCAGTTTCGCCCGTTGGACGGCAGCCAGCCGTTCATTGGCGAGGCGGGGCAGGTCGAGCAGGTCGAGGAATGGAAAGTGGAGCTTGTCGTGGCCGACGAGTTGATCCGCCCCGTGGTGGAGGCGCTGAAACAGAGCCATCCCTACGAGACACCGGCGTATGAAGTGTGGCGGTTGGAGGATTTCTGATCCCCTGGCGCCTGAATGAAAAACCCGCTGATTGATTCAGCGGGTTTTTTATTGCCCGCGATTCTGTGTACACGAACCCTTGTGGCGAGGGAGCTTGCTCCCGCTGGGCTGCGCAGCGGCCCCAAGCTTTTTGGCGGTTGCTGCGCAACCGAGCGGGAGCAAGCTCCCTCGCCACGGGGATGGTGTGTATCAGATATTTGATGTTGCTTGTGCCGGCCTCATCGCGAGCAAGCTCGCTCCCACAGTGGGTTTGTGTTGTTCACAAAACAAGTGATCGACACCGAACCCTGTGGGAGCGAGCTTGCTCGCGATGGCGGACTATCAAGTAGCGGAAGATCTAGGCTTTGACATCTGCCTTACGACTCAGCACCGCCGCCTCCAACACCCGCCACAACCCCGGCGCTTTCTCCCCCAACAACAAGTGCCACACACCATCTTCCAGCGAGCTGACACCCTGGCAACCCAGCGCCTTGAGCTGGCTTTCCGACAACCCCTTGCCATCGGCCAACTGCACCCGCAAACGGCTCATCGCCACGCAATCGAGCTGCACCACATTCGCGCCACCGCCCAGGGCCGCGAGCCATTGCTGCGCTTCGGCTTCAGAGACGACGGTCGGTAGGGCAGGCTCAGCCACGGCGGCCACGGGCGCGTTGGTTGGCCGTTCGGAAGAGGGCAACGCCAAGCGGATTTCGTCGGCGATGCTGTCGGCCATCGGCCCCACCACCACCTGCAGGCTGCCGCCATTGCCGGGGCGGACCACGGCCATGGCGCCGAGGGCCTTGAGCTGGGCGTCGGACGCTTTGTTGCGATCCACCAGGTCCAGTCGCAGGCGCGTGGTGCAGGCGCCGAGGGTGATCAGGTTGTCAGCGCCGCCCAAGGCCTGGATGTAGGCAGCGGCGCGCTGGTTTTCGGCGATGGCCGGTTTGTCGCCCGCCGGCACCTCTTCACGCCCCGGCGTCTTCAGGTCGAAGCGACGGATGCAGAAGTCGAACACCAGGTAATAGATCGCTGCGTAGGCCAGGCCCACCGGGACGACCAACCAGCCGTTGGTGGATTTTCCCCAGCCCAGGACCATGTCGATAAAGCCCCCGGAGAAGGTAAAACCCAGGTGAATGCCCAGCAGATTGGTCACTGCCATCGACAGGCCGGTGAGCAGCGCGTGGACCAGGTACAACAGCGGCGCAAGGAACATGAAGGCGAATTCGATCGGTTCGGTGACACCGGTCAGAAACGAGGTCAGCGCCATGGACAGCAGAATCCCGCCCATGACTTTGCGGCGCTGGGGCAGGGCGTTGCGGTACATCGCCAGGCACGCGGCGGGCAGGCCGAAGAGCATCACCGGGAACATGCCGGTCATGAACTGGCCGCCCTTGGGGTCGCCGGCGAAATAACGGGTCAGGTCACCGGTGACCACCGCGCCGGTGGTCGGGTCGGTAAAGCTGCCGAAGATGAACCAGGCCATGTTGTTGAGGATGTGGTGCAAGCCGGTGACGATCAGCAATCGATTGAATACGCCGAAGACGAACGCGCCGAAACTGCCGCTGGCCATCAGCAGCTCGCCGAAGCTGTTGATGCCGTGCTGGATCGGCGGCCAGACCAGGCCGAACACCAGGCCAAGGCCCACGGCGCTGAAACCGGTGACAATCGGCACGAAGCGCCGGCCGCCAAAGAACGCCAGGTACTCCGGTAGCTTGATGTCCTTGAAGCGGTTGTACAGCGCACCGGCCAACAGGCCGCTGATGATCCCGGCGAGCATGCCCATGTTGATGGTCGCGTCGAGCACCTTCAGCGTCGCGATCATGACCAGGTAGCCGATGGCCCCGGCCAGCCCCGCCGTGCCGTTGTTGTCCCGGGCGAAACCCACGGCGATGCCAATGGCGAAGATCATCGGCAGGTTGGCGAAAATCGCTCCGCCGGCGTCGTGGATGATCGCGATATTCAACAGGTCCGTGTCACCCAGGCGCAGCAGCAGGCCGGCGATCGGCAGGATCGCGATAGGCAACATCAGCGCCCGGCCAAGGCGTTGCAGACCTTCAATGAAATGCTGGTACATGGCGTCTCTCCTTTTATTGTTGTTCGACGGGGCTCAGCCCAGGGGCCAGTGTTGATGACAGGCCTGGCGCACGGCGGCGGCACTGGCCAGGTTCAGCAATTCGGCGCTCAGGCACGCGCACTTGACGGTGTCGAGCTGGCGCACGCGCGCCTTGATCTCGCCAATCTGGGGCGGGCTGACCGACAGCTCGCGCACCCCCAGGCCCACCAGCACTGGCGTCGCCAAGGGATCGGAGGCCAGGGCTCCACATACCCCGACCCAGCGCCCGTGCTTCGCCGCGCCGGCGCAGGTCTGGGCGATCAGCCGCAACAGCGCCGGGTGCAGGGCATCGACCCGGGCGGCGAGACCTGCATGGTCGCGGTCCATGGCGAGGGTGTACTGGGACAGGTCGTTGGTGCCGATGGACAGGAAGTCCGCGTGCTCGGCCAGTTGTTCGGCCAGCAGGGCGGCGGCGGGTACTTCGATCATCACCCCCAATTGCGGGCGTTCGCTGAGGCCGAGTTCGGCGCCCAAGGCATCGAGCCGCTGGCGGATGTGCAGCAGTTCGTCGACCTCGGTGACCATTGGCAACAAGATCCGGCAGCGCTGCAGCGGGCGGATTTGCAACAGGGCCCGCAGTTGTTGATCCAGCAGTTCCGGGCGCACCTGGGCCAGGCGAATGCCTCGCAGGCCGAGCACCGGGTTGGCTTCAGCCGGCAGCGGCAGGTAGTCCAGTTGTTTGTCGCCGCCGACGTCGATGGTGCGGATGATCACCGGCCTGTCGCCCATGGCATCGAGCACGGCCTGATAGGCCTGGCGTTGCTCTTCTTCGTCGGGGGCGGTGTGGCGGTCGACGAAGAGGAATTCGGTTCGCAACAAGCCAACGCCATCGGCGCCGTTGGCGAAGGCCAGATTGGCTTCGGCGCTGGAGGCTACGTTGGCGGCGACTTCAACCTCCACCCCATCGACGGTTCGCGCCGGCGTGTGGGCGAGGGTCTGTTGCTGGGTGCGCAGGGCTGCGCGTCGGGTCTGTGCTTGCTGCACCTGCGCCAGGCGCTCGGCGGTTGGCTTGAGTTCGAGGCGGCCACCGTCAGCGTCCAGCACCACCGATTGCCCCGGCGCCAGTGCAAGCAGTGCCTCGCCCAACGCCACCAGGCAGGGCAGGCCTTTGCCACGGGCCAGGATCGCCACGTGGGACGTCGCGCCGCCCTCGGCCATGCACACACCGGCCACGCCCTGGGCACTGAGTTGCAACAGGTCCGACGGGGTCAGCTCCTGCGCGACAACAATGGCGCCCGTCGGTACGTCGAATTGCCAGGCTTCCCCCAACAGCACCCGCAGGACCCGCTGGCGCAAGTCGTGCAGATCATTGGCGCGCTCGGCCAGCAGCGTGCTTTGCAGTTGCCGCAGCACTTGGCATTGCACGTCGATGGAGCGACTCCAGGCGTGGGGCGCGGCGCAACCTTGCTCGATCGACAGGTCAGCGGCGTCCAGCAGGACCGGGTCTTCCAGCAACGCCAGGTGGGCACTGAAGATCGCTTGCTCATCGACGTGACGTCGGGCCTTGGCGTTTTCCAGGGTCAACTGGATCTCGCGACTGACGTGCGCCAAGGCATCGCGCAGCCGTTGCCGTTGTTCGGTGACGTCGTGACCCCCGCCATCCTCGGGCAACTGAATGCCTTGCAAGCGAACCAGCGGTCCGCTCACCAGGCCGGGCGCGGCGCATACGCCGAGCAGCACACCGTCTTCGGCGCTACGGCTGGGTGCCTTGGCCGGCGGCGCTTCGGCGTGGGCCTCTTCGGCCAGGGCGGTGGACAGGGTGGTCAGCAGCGCTTGCAACGCCGCTTCGGCATCGCTGCCACGGCAACTGACGTGCACTTCGGCCTGTTCGGTGATCGCCAGGCCCATCATGCCCATCACACTGTCGCAGGACGCCGATCGACCGCTGAAGTGCAGGTGCGAGCGACTCTTGAAGCCTTGGGCGGTCTGGCGAACCAAGGCCGCCGGCCGCGCGTGCAGGCCGCCTCGATGGGCGATACGGACCTGGCCGAACACTTCAATGCCGATGTCCGGCTCATCGTCGCGTGTTTCACCCGGTGTCTTGGCGACGATGTGTAGCAATGGCTCGCCGACCTTGACCCCTTTGAGGGTAATGGGCCGAGCCAGGAAGTGCTCGCCATTGGTGATGATCAGCAGGCTGACCAGGCTTTTGCAGCGCTGCGCCACGCTGTCCAGGTCATAACGCAGCAGCGCCTGGCCGTTGCTGACCCGCGTGCCTTCCTTGACCAGCATGGAAAACCCGTCGCCCTGCAACTCGACGGTGTCCAGCCCCAGGTGCAGGAGCAGTTCGGCGCCGTTGTCGGCCCGCAAGGTCACGGCGTGGCCGGTGCGAGCGACGTGGATCACTTCGCCGTCACAGGGGGCGTAGAGGGTGTCGTTCAGCGGATCGATGGCGATCCCGTCGCCCATGGCGCCGCTGGCGAACACCGCGTCCGGGACGTTGGCGAGGGTGAGCACCGGCCCGCTGAGCGGGGCGCTGAGGGTCAGCTCTTTATTGTTGTTGGACATGGGCTCGCTCTCTTCGAAATCTCATTGGCCTTCTATTAAAAGAAAGCCGTCGGTTCAGTGGGTCCGGGTGACCTTGCTCAAGTGCCGTGGCTGGTCCGGGTCCAGGCCTCGGGCCTCGGCCAGGCTGGCGGCCATCCGGTAAAAACTCTGGATCGCCAGGATCGGGTCCAGGGCCGGGTGTTCGGCGCGGATCAGCGTCAGGTCACGCTCGGCGATGTCATCGGGCGCGGCCAGCAGCACCCGAGCGCCGCGCTGGCGCATGTCGGCGGCCAGGCTCAACACGCCGGCCTGCTCGGCACCGCGGGGGGCGAACACCAGCAGCGGGTAATGCTCGTCGATCAACGCCATCGGTCCGTGGCGGACCTCGGCGCTGCTGAAGGCTTCGGCCTGGATCGCCGAGGTCTCCTTGAATTTGAGCGCCGCTTCCTGAGCGATGGCGAACCCGGCGCCACGGCCGATGACCATCAAGCGCTGACAGTCGCGCAGGGCTTCGACCGCGGCGCTCCAATCCTGGCTCGCGGCATCGCGCAGGCCTGCGGGCAGCGCGGTGCCGGCTTCAAGCAACTCGGCATCGTCTTTCCAATGGGCTACCAGGCGCGCGCTGGCGCTGAGGGTGGCGATGAAGCTCTTGGTGGCGGCGACACTGCTTTCGATGCCGGCGCACAAGGGCACGCTGAATTCACAGGCTGCCTCCAGCGGAGAATCCTCTGCGTTGACCATCGCCACACTCAACGCGCCACGCTTGCGCAACAGACGCAGGCTGTTCACCAGGTCCGGGCTTTGCCCCGATTGGGAGAACGCGAACGCCACCTGGCCGCTGACCTTCAGCGGCGCCTGTTGCATGGTCACGACCGACATCGGCAATGAGGCCACCGGCAAACCCAGTTGTTGCATGGTCAAGTAGGCGAAGTAGCTGGCGGCGTGGTCGGAGCTGCCACGGGCCACGGTCATCGCCACTTGCGGCGGCTGACGGCGCAGGCGCCCGGCAATTTCCTGCAGGGCCGGGTCCAATCGCTGCAATTGGCGCTCGACGGCGTCGCACGAGCTCAGGGCCTCTTCAAGCATTTTGGAAGTCAATGGCTTCTCCTTCGACCATCACGTCGGTCAGGTTCAGGGCTCGGTCAAGGCGCACACAGTCGGCCCAGGCGCCGGGTTGCAGGCGTCCGCGCTCGGGCAGGCCGAGGTAGTCGGCGGGGAATTGCGACAGGCGTTGCGAGGCTTCGTCGAGGGGCAGGCCGATTTTCACCAGGTTGCGCAGGGCTTGGTCCATGGTCAGGGTGCTGCCGGCCAGCGTTCCGTCGGCCAGGCGCACCCCGCCCAGGCATTTGGTGACGGTGTGGCTGCCCAGCTTGTATTCGCCGTCGGGCATGCCGGCGGCGGCGGTGGAGTCGGTGACGCAATACAGGCACGGGATCGAACGCAAGGCCACGCGCATGGCCCCGGGGTGCACGTGCAGCAGATCCGGGATCAGCTCGGCATATTGCGCATGGGCCAGCGCCGCGCCGACGATGCCCGGTTCGCGGTGATGCAGCGGGCTCATGGCGTTATACAAATGGGTGAAACTGCTGGCTCCGGCGGCGAGTGCCGCGACGCCTTCTTCATAACTGCCCAGGGTATGGCCGATCTGCATGCGCACGCCCCGGGCGCTGAGGGTGCGAATCAAAGCGTCGTGGCCGGCGATCTCCGGCGCGATGGTGATTACCCGGATCGGTGCCAGGCCCAGGTAGGTCTCCACTTCGGCCATCAACGCGGTGTGGGCGAAGTTCGGTTGGGCGCCGAGTTTGCCGGGGTTGATATAGGGACCTTCCAAATGCACCCCCAACACGCGTGCGCTGCCGCTGGGCCGCTGTTCGCAAAACTCACCGAGGGCCTTGAGCACGCTGGCGATTTCTTCGCTCGGCGCGGTCATGGTGGTGGCGAGCAGCGCCGTGGTGCCGAAGCGCACATGGGTGCGGGCAATGGTTTCGAACGCCGGCGCGCCTTCCATGATGTCCTTGCCGCCACCGCCGTGCACATGCAGGTCGATGAAGCCGGGCAGCAGGTAGGGCAGGTCGTTGCTCGTCGGGTCGCAGGGTTGGCCGTCGATGGACACGACCTTGCCGTGTTCATGGACCAGGCGGCCGCGTATCCAGCCGTTGGCGGTGAGGATGTTGTCTTCGGACATTGGGATTCTCTGATCGTCTAGCGCCGCAACTCTGCGACAAAGTCGTAGTAGTCGTTGCGGCAATAGGTATCGGTGACTTCGATGGGCGTGTTGTCTTCCAGGTAGCAGACCCGGGTCATCAGCAGCATCGCGGTGCCGGGGGCGATGCCCACCAGGGCGGCGAACTCGTCCGAGGCGTTGATGGCCTGGATGTGTTGCAGGGCGCGTACCACCGGTTTGCCGATGCCGTCGAGGAATTCATACAGCGAATCGCCTACCGCCTGTGGCTTGGGAATGATCGAGGCGGGCAGGGTGCTCATCTCGATGGCCATGACCGTGTCGTCGGCCTTGCGCAGCCGTTTGAGCCGGGCGACTTTGTCCGTGGGCGACAGGCCCAGGCGAATCAGTTCTTCGTGGGTTGGCGGGGTGATTTCCCGCTCCAGCCATTGGGAGCCGGGCACGAAGCCTTTGAGGCGGAGCATTTCGCTGAAGCCGCTAAGGCGCGAGAGCGGTTGTTCGAGGCGCGGGGTGATGAACGTTCCCGAGCCTTGGTTGCGGCGGATCAGGCCTTGTTCGAACAGCACTTCCAGCGCTTTGCGGGCGGTGACCCGGGAAATGCCCAGTTGCTCGCTCAGGCTGCGTTCGGACGGCATCGCTTGCTCGGCTTTCCACTGGCCGGCGTGGATGGCGGCTTCCAGGTTGCGGGCCAGTTGCAGGTAGAGCGGGGTGGGTTGGGTGTCGTCGGGGCGCAGGGTCAGGATGTTGTTCATTTGTTTGTCCGATGCGGTTTTTGTGGGCGTTGTCGCTCGGTGATTGGGGTGGAAGCTAATACCACTTGAATACCATGTCAACGGTGCTTTTTTGGGGTTGGCTAGTGTTTTATGGGGGTTTCTAAGGGTTGTTTTTTAAGTGGTATTAGGGTGGTGGAGGTGGGGTGTTGAATTACAGCGTTTTTAGAGGTCAGTGGTATGCATGGGGCGGGGGTTTGAAATTTGATATTTATTTTTAGTAGTTTGTTTTTTGGGCGGTGTGTATATCCGTTTCTTCGGTAATGGCCACTTAGGGTTCCGCCCTGACGGCGGGTCACTTTCGAAAAGCCCGGAAGCCGGCCCAGTCGAAAGTAACCAAAGCGCTTCTGCCCCACCACTTGGCACCTCGCTTAGGCTCGGTGTGCCCTCACTCCGGCATTGCTCCGTGGGCCCGCCGCGAAGGGCCATCCATGGCCCAGCGCGGCTAACCCGGCATCCATGCCGGGATGCCCACTGCGCAATGCCTGCGTTCGGCCAGCGTGGTTAACGGGGCGCTGAGATCAACGTCCACCCCACCACGAGGCGGCCTGATAGCCGACCTGGCTCACCCAGTCGTACACCCGTCAGATCTGTGGGAGCAAAGCTTGCTCGCGAGGCGGCCTGACAGCCGACCTGGCTCTCCCAGTCGTACTCCGATTCCCCTGTGGGAGCGGGCTTGCTCGCGAAGGCGGCATAACAGCCAACGAGGATGTTGAATGTACTGGCCTCTTCGCGAGCAAGCCCGCTCCCACAAGGTGTTTGCGGCGTATATGAGTGTTGTGGCGGCTGAAAATCCAATGTGGGAGCGAGCTTGCTCGCGATGGCGGTGGTTCAGTCACATGGATATTGGGTTTGCTGGCCTCATCGCGAGCAAGCTCGCTCCCACAAGGGACTGGTGTCGATCACAAATCCTGTGGTCCACACAAACCCACTGTGGGAGCGAGCTTGCTCGCGATAAATCGAAAGACGAACACAAAAAAACCGGCAGAACACCGATCCTGTGGCGAAGGAGCAAGCTCCCTCGCCACAATGGTTCACACGAGCCTTGAGTAAACAGCATCAACCAACCTGACTGCACCGCGAGGCTGGAAAACTATTGGTGGATGTTTTCGCGCCGGCAAACTTCTTTCTCTATGCCAATGCACTCGACCGGTTCACTCACGCCTTTCTCGAAACGCCGGGCGTTCATCAACAAGCCTCCCTTGATACCGCCGATGAACGCGAAGGCGCCTTCACGGGAACCCGCGTTACGTACCGACAAATCCACCGCCACGCTGTTGGGCCTGACTTCATAGACCCAGCCGCCGTTCGAGGCTTCCTGGGTGGCCCAGAGCTTGGCTTCGCTATAGTCGCGAAATGCCACAACGATCGATTGCGCCAGATGATCCTCCTGATACATCGCGAATCTCAAGTTCGGTGGCAAAGAGTTCAAGCCCCGTAACCCATTGGTCAGCGCATCCGCGCCCTGCACGGGGTTGACCTTCGTAGAGCCGACGGCCCAAAGGGATTCCTGGGACTTTACCCATGCCAAACCCTCTCGAGGCGTCAGCCGGTTCCAGTCGATGGCCATCACCGCGACCTCCCGCATCGTCTCGTGGCCGGTGGGCTCCCGGTAGTTTGGGTTCGTCCTGCAATCGGCAAGATTGTGTGCCTTGCAGGCCTGCTTGATAAAGTGCGCCTTGACCCCGCCCGGGTAGCTGATTTCCTCCTCACCGGGAAAGGGCCCCCCCGATTGCACCTGATCGATTCCGTGGGGGGCCCTGAACTCGTACACCCACTCGCTGGCGTAGTGCTGGGCGATCAGTTGATTGCGGGTTGCGCTGCTGAACACCGTCCCTGCGCTTCCGCTCGCGTGGGTGATCCAGTCGTACCCCCATTGCTCCACGGGAGTGCCATCGGCTTTGGGCAACAGCCCCTGGGTGAAGGCACTGAGGCCCTGACCCGTCGTATCGCCCCGGTAGAGCGTGTCCATGTCGGTACGCCAGCGCAACCAGGGCGTGGTCTTGCGGATATCCACGCTCGAATCCGCCGCGACCTGAAGCCAGGCGGTATACCACGGCTCCTCTTTTCCATCGGCTCCCCACGCGTCTGCGCCCGGTTGCCACATACCTGCGAACACCACTGCCGCGACAGCAGTTACCCGTATGAAGTTGTTATGGGTTGTCATGATTTGATGCCTTATCTGAACGGTGAAGCCCGTCGAATCACATACGTCATGACTGCCTATGCTTCGACGTGACACATCTCACGTTGGATTCTGCGGGGCGTCGAGCCACCGCATCAGTTCTGAGGGTAGATCAAGGCTGGGGGAGGGGGGCGTTGCGCTTCCGGGGACTTGTAACAGGAAGTGGGAGTTCTGGCCTTTGGGTGTCACAAAAATACCAGTGAGCACAGAGCCCCCTGTGGCGAGGGGATTTATCCCCGTTGGGCTGCGCAGCAGTCCTAAAGCATTGAACTCAATCTTCCTGGCACACCGAGTTGCCTGATTTGGGGGCCGCTTCGCAGCCCAGCGGGGATAAATCCCCTCGCCACAGGGATCTCATGTGTGGTCGGGGGCTACGGACGGATTTCGATCATCGTCCCATCCGGCACCAGGTTCCAGACTTCGCGCATGTCCACGTTGCGCATGGCGATGCAGCCGTCGGTCCAGTCCAGCGTATGGAACAACTGCTCAGGGTTCTCTTCCGAATCCGGTGTGCCGTGGATCATGATCATGCCCCCTGGCTCCACACCTTCGCGGCGGGCGCGGGCGGCGTCGCTGATGTTGGGGTAGGAAATGTGCATCGACAGGTAGAAGCGGTCGCTGGTCTTGCGCCAGTCCAGCCAATAAAAACCTTCGGGGGTACGCTTGTCGCCTTCTATCAGCTTGGGGCCTTTTTTGGCGCCCTTGCCCAGGGAGATGCGATAGGTCTTGAGCGGCTTGCCGTCGTTGATCAATTGCAATTGATGGGCGGACTTGAGCACCAGCACTTTTTCGATGACCTTGCCGTTGTAGGTACCCACGGCGGCGGCCTGGCACACAGCGGTGAACGACAAGCAGAACAGGACAAGCAACCAGCGCATTGAAACGGTATCCCTAGAGGTGTCGCGGCTATATTAATTTTTTATGTATTGGCAGGCTGAGCCAGTGGCGGGATCGATTCGCAACGCACAGGGTAGTCCTCGCTGCGTCGGTCCGCGTAGAAATATTCCAGGGTGCGGCCCACCGTACGGAAAGCCAGCTCGTCCCAGGGAATGTCCGCTTCTTCGAACAACTTCACTTCCAGGCTCTCGGGCCCGGCGGCGAAATCCTCGTCCACCAGTTCGGCGCGGAAGAATACATGTACCTGGCTGATGTGCGGTACGTCAATCAGCGTATAGATGCTCAAGTTTCGCACCCGGGCGCAGGCCTCTTCGGCGGTTTCGCGCACGGCGGCCTGTTCGATGGTCTCGCCGTTCTCCATGAAGCCCGCCGGCAGGGTCCAGTAACCGCGCCGCGGCTCGATGGCGCGCCGGCACAGCAGGACTTTGCTGCCCCAGGTCGGTACGCAACCGGCCACGATGTTGGGGTTCTGGTAATGGATGGCGTGGCACGTGTCGCAGACAAAGCGCAGGCGCGAGTCGCCTTCGGGTATGCGCTGGGTCACCGGGTTACCGCACTGGCTGCAGAATTTCATGCTTGGGTTCCTGAATGCTGCGCCTATCTTGGCGTGCGCGGGCCGGTGTCGGCAAGTTGTCGTTTCGCGACACGACGCGGTGCGGGGGTTGGGCCGCTTGAACGATTGGTGCATGATGCAAGGTAGCGAATAAATCGAGAAGTCTCATGCTGGACGAGCTACTGCATCGAGTAAGCAACCATACCCCGCACGATCTGCAGACCGACCAACGTTTCCCTGAAGCCGCGGTGCTGGTGCCGATCACCCGCAGCGATGAACCGGAGCTGGTACTGACCCTGCGCGCCAGTGGGCTCTCGACCCATGGCGGCGAAGTGGCGTTTCCCGGCGGGCGTCGCGACCCGGAAGATCCGGATCTGATCTTCACCGCCCTGCGCGAAGCCGAGGAAGAAATCGGCCTGCCGCCCGGCCTGGTGGAAGTGATCGGCCCCCTCAGCCCGTTGATCTCGCTCCATGGCATCAAGGTCACGCCGTATGTCGGGGTGATTCCGGACTACGTCGAATACCAGGCCAACGATGCCGAGATCGCGGCGGTGTTCAGCGTGCCGCTGGAGTTTTTCCGCAAGGATCCGCGCGAACACACCCACCGGATCGATTACCAGGGCCGCAGTTGGTACGTGCCCAGCTATCGTTTCGAGGGGTACAAGATCTGGGGGCTGACGGCGATCATGATCGTCGAGTTGGTCAACCTGCTGTACGACGCCGGCATCGACCTGCACACGCCGCCCAAAAGCTACATCAATACCTGATACCCGAGGATCCTCATGAAATATCGCCTGGGCGATGCCCGTGTCGAAACCCACCCACAGAGCTGGGTCGCGCCCAACGCCACGCTGGTGGGCAAGGTCCGCCTCGAAGAGGGTGCCAATGTCTGGTTCAACGCCGTGCTGCGCGGCGACAACGAACTGATCCTGATCGGCAAGGACAGCAATGTGCAGGACGGCACGGTGATGCACACCGACATGGGGTATCCACTGACCATCGGCACTGGCGTGACCATCGGCCACAACGCCATGCTCCATGGCTGTACGGTGGGCGATTACAGCCTCATCGGCATCAACGCGGTGATCCTCAATGGCGCGAAGATCGGCAAGCACTGCATCATCGGCGCCAACGCGCTGATCGGTGAAAACAAGGAGATTCCCGACGGCTCGCTGGTGATGGGCTCCCCCGGCAAGGTGGTGCGTGAATTGACCGAAGCCCAGAAGAACATGCTCGTGGCCAGCGCGGCGCACTATGTGCACAATTCCCAGCGCTATGCCCGCGACCTGGCCGAGCAGGAACCATGAGCGCCCCTGAACGGCCGGTGCCTTCGCCCTGCGTGAACATCTGCGCGCTGGATGATGACGACATCTGCACCGGCTGCCAGCGCACCGTGGCGGAAATCACCCGGTGGAGTCGGATGGACAACGAGGAGCGGCGCGGGGTTTTGGCGCTGTGTCATGAACGGGCCAAGGCCAGTGGGCTGGTGTGGATGTTGCCGGCTAGGCGGTGATGTCCACTTGTGAACACAAACCCTGTGTCCCACATATCTGTGGGACACCTATCTGTGGGAGCAAAGCTTGCTCGCGATGCAGGCCACTCGATTTCTGAGAGACCGCATCGTCCTTATCGCGGGCAAGCCTTGCTCCCACAGAAGCCTTGCTCCCACAGGTTCGGCTCCCACAGGTTCGGCTCCCACAGGTTCGGCTCCCACAGGTTCGGCTCACACAGCTATATGCTCTGCATAGGCCTCTATTTCAAAGATGCCCACCGATCCACCCCCACCACCCCCAACGCAATCCCGACAAACCCCACCAATATCCCCCCAGCATTGATGAACACCTGTGGATAACCCAGGCTCGCCACATCAATAAAAGGGTAGGGGTAGGCCGCCAGTAAATCTCCCCGCAGCAAAACATAGGCGAAATAGGCCAAGGGATAAACCATCCACAGCCCGATGTGGCCCAGGCGCAAACTGCCTTTGGGCACCCACCGCCACCAATAGGCGATGTACAGCAAGGGCACCACGTCATGCAGTAATTCGTCGGCCACGAACTGCCAGCCTTCGGGTTGCCAGAGGTGGCGCAGCAGCAGGTTGTAGGCCAGGCTGACCAGGGCGATGCTCACGGCGACGCCGCTGCGTACGCTGGGCTGCAGGAACCAGCGGCGGGCCGGGGATGGGCGAGGGGTCAGTTCCCAGGTCAGGACCACCGCCACCCACAGGTTGGTCAGCACCGTGAAGAAACTGAAGAAACTCACCAACCCGCCCAGCAGGCTCGCGCCCAGCTCCCAACGACCTAGCAGGATCAGATACAACTGGATGCTCAACCCCGCCCAAGCCAGCAGCGCCGTCACCGACACGAAGCGCTGGCGCAGGGTGAGGCGAGGACCTCTATCAATCCCCACGGCGGCTCAGACCGGCCGTTTGGTGCGCATCAACTTGATGTACAGGCGCTCGACCTTCTCCCGCGCCCAAGGCGTCTTGCGCAAGAAGGTCAGGCTCGACTTGATGCTCGGGTCGCTTTTGAAGCAGCGGATATCGATGCGTTCAGCCAGGCCCGACCATTCATAGTGCTGCACGAGGGCGTTGAGGATCTGTTCCAGCGTCACGCCGTGCAGCGGGTTGTTGTTGGGTTCGGTCATGGGAGGCCTTCGCGCGAAAAAGGGTAAAGCCGCGCACCTTAGCCGAGGTGCTCTTGTGGTGGAAGCATAGCCTTCATCGTGGGGCTCTAGAGCCAGGCGCACTGTTACCGAATCCGAGATGATCCATGTCAACAAAAGCCCTTTCTCTATTGAGATCAGGACATTATCCTTGCGCCGCCTGCTGAAACGCTTCTTCTGTTGTGCTGAAGCCTCTGCGTCCAGCTCATTCCTGTTGAAAAGATCTGATGAATGCTCAATGTCCTGTCCTGAAAGACAGCGCTGTCTCGGTGACCACCTGTGGGGGCGAGCTTGCTCGCGATAGCCATCGCACATTCAACATTGAAGCCGACTGACACGCCGCCATCGCGAGCAAGCTCGCTCCCACAAGGGATCGCGGCAGCCAATTTGCCTTTTTCAACTGAACCATGCCCCCTCAAGATCGTCATCTACAGTGACTACTTGCGCGGGACTCCTTAAAACGTCACGGAGAATCACACTATGAGCACTGAGGGTGCTTTGAGTCGAAGCCGTCTGCTACCGAGCCTGCTCGGCATTCTGCTTCTATTGATGGGCCTGGCCCTGCTGGCCGGGGGAGTCAAGCTGAGCACGCTTGGCGGCTCGCTGTATTACCTGCTGGCCGGTATCGGCCTGGCGCTGACCGGCGTGCTGCTGATCATGGCCCGTCGCGCGGCGCTGGGCCTGTACGCACTGGTGCTGTTCGCCAGCACCGTATGGGCACTGTGGGAAGTGGGCCTGGACTGGTGGCAACTGGTGCCGCGCCTGGCGATGCTGTTTGCCCTGGGCATCGTCATGTTGCTGCCGTGGTTCCGCCGCCCACTGTTGACCGCCGATGCCTCGACCATGGGTACCCGCGCATTGGGCGCCGCCGTGGTCATCGCCGGTATCGCCGCGCTCGCCAGCCAGTTCACCAACCCGGGTGAGATCAAGGGCCAACTGGACCGCGACAGCGTGCCGGGCATGACCAACACCGCACCGGCCATGCCGGATGGCGACTGGAACTCCTACGGGCGCAGCGCCCACGGCGACCGCTATTCGCCCCTGGCGCAGATCACCCCCGAGAACGTCAGCAAGCTGAAGCAAGCCTGGACCTATCGCACCGGCGACCTGCCAGGGCCGAACGACCCGGGTGAAACCACTGCGGAAAACACCCCGCTGAAGGTCAACGGCATGCTTTACGTGTGCACGCCTCACAGCCAGGTGATTGCCCTGGAGCCTGAAACTGGCAAGGAAATCTGGCGTTTCGATCCGAAGCTTTCCACGCAAAAAGCGGAAAACTTCAAGGGTTGGGCCCACATGACCTGCCGTGGCGTGACCTACCACGATGACGCCGTGTACGCCTCCGCCGAGCAGAGCCCCACCGGCACCGCCAGCACCTCGCCGGCCAGCACCGTGTGCCCGCGGCGGATCTTCCTGCCGACCGCCGACACCCGCCTGATCGCCCTCAACGCCGACACCGGCAAGATGTGCGAAGACTTCGGCGACAAGGGCCAGGTCGACCTGACCGCCAACATCGGCGGCTTCACGGCCGGCGGCTACTACTCCACCTCGCCACCGGCGGTCACCCAGAACCTGGTGGTGATCGGCGGCCACGTCACCGATAACGTTTCCACCGACGAACCCAGCGGTGTGATCCGCGCCTACGACGTGCACACCGGCAAGCTGGTGTGGAACTGGGACAGCGGCAACCCGGACGACACCACGCCGATTGCCGAAGGCCAGACCTACACCCGCAACTCGCCGAACATGTGGTCCATGTTCAGCGTCGATGAAAAACTCGGCATGCTCTACCTGCCGATGGGCAACCAGACCCCTGACCAGTTCGGTGGCTTTCGGACCCCGGAATCGGAAAAGTACGCCGCCGGCCTGACCGCCCTGGACATTGCCACCGGCAAGGTGCGCTGGTACTTCCAGTTCACCCACCACGACCTGTGGGACATGGACGTTGGTGGTCAACCGACCCTGATGGACCTGAAGACCGCTGACGGCGTGAAACCGGCGGTACTGGCGTCGACCAAGCAGGGCAGCATCTACGTGCTGGACCGTAGCAATGGTCAGCCGATCGTGCCGATCAAGGAAATCCCGGTGCCGCAAGGCGCGGTGGAAGGCGATCACACCTCGCCGACCCAACCGATGTCCGACCTGAACTTCGTGCCGCCGGTCCTCGAGGAACGCGACATGTGGGGCGTGACCCCGTTCGACCAGATGCTGTGCCGGATCGACTTCAAGTCGTTGCGCTATGACGGCATGTTCACCCCGCCGTCGCTGCAAGGCTCGATCGTCTACCCGGGCAACTTCGGCGTATTCGACTGGGGCGGCATTTCGGTGGACCCGGTGCGCCAGATCGCCTTCGTCAACCCGAGCTACATGGCGTTCAAGTCAAAACTGGTGCCAGCGGCGGAAGTGGCCGGCGGCCCGGGTCGCAAGAGCGAAACCGAAGGCGTGCAGCCGAACAAAGGCGCGCCGTATGGCGTAATCCTCGAAGCGCTGCTTTCGCCCATGGGCCTGCCTTGCCAGGCACCTGCGTGGGGTTATGTCGCGGCCGTGGACTTGACCAACAACAAGACCCTGTGGAAGCACAAGAACGGCACCGTGCGTGACAGCTCGCCGGTACCGATCCCGCTGAGCATGGGTGTTCCGAGCTTGGGTGGCCCCTTCACCACCGCCAGTGGCCTGGCGTTCCTCAGCGGCACGCTGGACCAGTACCTGCGCGCCTACGACGTGAAAAACGGCAAGCAACTGTGGGAAGGCCGCCTGCCCGCCGGCGCCCAGACCACGCCGATGACCTACACCGGCAAGGACGGCAAGCAATACGTGCTGGTCGTTGCGGGCGGTCATGGTTCCCTGGGGACCCAGCAGGGTGATTATGTGATTGCCTACAAACTGCCGGATTAAGCAAAACCGGCGCTCATGAAAAAGGCGACACCCTTGCGGGTGTCGCCTTTTTCTTTAGCCCGATGTCACCCCAAGTTGACTGTGGGAGCAAAGCTTGCTCGCGATGCTGGCGCCCTGGTCTTCAGGTGGACCGTGTTATCGTTCATCGCGGGCAAGCCTTGCTCCCACAGATCACCATGAGGCAAGCGATACTGCTTACAACTCGATCTTGACCGCCTGGGAAGCCCGGGTCGCCTTGGCGCGGGCCGCTTCGATGGACTCATCGCGGGCCAGGGCCACGCCCAGGCGGCGCTGGCCGTTGACTTCCGGTTTGCCGAACAGGCGCAGGGCGGTGTCCGGTTCGCTCAGGGCCGCGCCCAGGTTGGCGAACGCGGTCTGGGTCGACTGGCCTTCCACCAGGATCACCGCCGACGCCGACGGGCCGAACTGGCGGATCAGTGGGATCGGCAGGCCGAGAATGGCGCGGGCGTGCAAGGCGAACTGCGACAGGTCCTGGGAAATCAGCGTCACCAGGCCGGTGTCATGCGGGCGCGGCGAGACTTCGCTGAACCACACCTGGTCACCCTTGATGAACAGCTCGACGCCAAACAGGCCGCGACCACCCAAGGCCTCGGTCACCGCCTTGGCCACGCGCTCGGATTCGGCCAGGGCTTTCGGGCTCATGGCCTGGGGCTGCCAGGATTCCTGATAGTCGCCTTTTTCCTGACGGTGGCCGACCGGAGCGCAGAAGGTGGTGCCGCCCACGTGACGCACGGTGAGCAAGGTGATTTCGTAGTCGAAATCGATGAATCCTTCGATGATCACCCGGCCCTTTCCGGCGCGGCCACCTTCCTGGGCGTAGTCCCAGGCTTTCTGCACGTCATCGGCACTGCGCAGCAGGCTCTGGCCCTTGCCCGAGGAACTCATCACCGGCTTGACCACGCACGGGAAGCCCAGGGTCTCGACGGCCTTGCGGTAGTCGTCCACGGTGTCGGCGAAGAAGTACGGCGATGTGGGCAGGCCCAGTTCTTCGGCGGCCAGGCGCCGGATGCCTTCGCGGTTCATGGTCAATTGCGCGGCGCGGGCGGTAGGGATCACGGTGAAGCCTTCGGCTTCCAGTTCCACCAGGGTGGCGGTGGCGATGGCTTCGATTTCCGGCACGATGAAGTGCGGCTTTTCGGCTTCGATCACCGCACGCAGGGCGGCGCCGTCGAGCATGTTGATCACATGGCTGCGGTGGGCCACTTGCATGGCCGGCGCGTTGGCGTAGCGATCCACGGCAATCACTTCGACGCCCAGGCGCTGCAGTTCGATTACCACTTCCTTGCCCAGCTCGCCGCTGCCACACAACAAAACGCGGGTCGCGGTGGGCGACAATGGGGTTCCGATACGGGTCATCTGAAGGTCCTCAAACAGGAGCGGATCATCGGGGCGCGCGCCGGGCGAGCTTCCCATGGGGAGAAAGCGCGGCATTTTACATGAACCGCGTCAGCCGGCGACGGCCTGTTTGCGTAGACGCCAGGCCATGATCAGCCAGACGGCGGTCACCCCGGCGAATTTCGAGAGCAGGGCGGTGATCACCACGGCGGGCGTCAGGGCATCGATCAGACCGAAGAAGATGAACGTGTCCAGGGGAATGCTCAAGGCCGAACTGATCCACAACCGGTCATGGAGCGGACGCTTGGTGATCGTGAACACCAGCCAGTCGACGCACTCGGACACCGCGAACGCCGTGGCGCTGGCCAGGGCGATGGTCGGGTCCGAGGTGACATAGGACAACACCAGCGCCACCAGCATCGCCACGATGGCGCCATGGCCGAAGCGGGTCTGCACCATGTCCCGCAGGATAAACACCAGCCCGCCCCAGGCCGACCAGATGATGTCCAGGTGCGGCGCGGCGGAAAACGCGAAGTTGATCAGCACGACGCTGCTGATGTAGGCGAGCAGGAAAAGCATGGGGCGGGGTACCTGGTGGAAGGTTGATCAAGACATTAAAGGACAGCGATGGCCCTGTGGGAGCAAAGCTTGCTCGCGAAACAGGCGACTCGATTTCTGAGAGACCGCATCGTCCTCATCGCGGGCAAGCCTTGCTCCCACAGAAGCCTTGCCCCCAGAAGCCATGCTCCCAGAAGCCTTGCTTCCAAAGAGGGTTGTGTTCAGCCAGTGGGTGAAGGGTACTTCAGCCACCGCCCGTCCCTCAATCTTCCTCGCTGCCCTCCAGCTTCCAATACCCCACCGCCTTCACAAAGTCCTGGTCCAACCCTTTCTCCTCCAGCAACACCTTGCGGATCTGCCGCGACACTTTGCTCTCGGTCGCGACCCAGGTGTACAGCTTGCCGCCGGGCATTTCCAGCTGTTGCACGGTTCGCAGCAGGTTGTCCTGGCGGCCTTCGCGCAACACCCAGATCACGTGCACCTGTGCCGGGCTTTGGAGCACTTGCTGCTCGGCGCCGTTTTCCACTTCCACCACCACCAGGGCCCGGCGGTTGGGCGCCAGGCCTTCTAGGCGGCGGGCAATGGCGGGCAGGGCGGTTTCGTCGCCGATCAACAGGTAGCTGTCGAAGATATCCGGCACGATCATCGAGCCCCGGGGCCCGGCGATGTTGAGGTATTGCCCTGGTGCCGCCTGGGCCGCCCAGGTCGCGGCCGGGCCGTCGCCGTGGAGCACGAAATCGATGTCCATCTCCAGGGTGTCCAGGTCATAGCGGCGCGGGGTGTAGTCGCGCATCTCGGGCATCGGGCCCTGGGCCTTACTGGCGCTAGGGCTGAAGTTTTCCAGGGCGGCCTGTTCCTCGGCGTTCTGCGGGAACAGCAATTTAACGTGGTCGTCGGTGCCCAGGCTGACGAACCCGGCCAGTTCCGGCCCGCCGACGGTGATGCGGCGCATGCGCGGGGTCAGGTCCTCGACCCGCAGCACTTGCAGGCGACGACGTTTGATCTCGTGGCTGACACGGTGAATGGTGTTTGGATCGACTTCGGTCATTGGCTTGACTCCGAGACAGAGGGACGGTCGGGGCCGTCGACGATGGCTTTGGCGGTGGCGTCGAGCAGGTCGCGCACCCGTCGGATTTCTTCCGGGCTCCAGTGGCCATGGTGCTTTTGCAGGGCATGGCGCAGGTTATACACCGCTTCATGGATTTCCGGGGGACGATCATGGCCGCGCAACGTGCGCTTGCTGATTTCAATGCGCGTACGCACCTCATCCAGCGCCACGGCCTGGTCCTCAAGAGATAGACGTCCGGCATCGGTCACGCTGTAGCACTTTTTTCCGTCTTCGACGCCGCAACTGATCATGGCGTTCATTTCCAGAAAGGTCAGGGTCGGGTAGATCACACCGGGGCTGGGGCTGTAGGCGCCCTCGAACATGTGCTCGATCCGACGGATCAGGTCATAGCCATGGCACGGCTGTTCGGCAATCAGCGCCAGCAACAACACTTTCAAATCACCGGCGGCGAAGACCCGCGGCGCCCGGCTGCCACGCGAGCCTGTCGGGCGTCGTTCGAAACCGTCGTGTTCGCGTTTGGAGGAAGAATCGGAATGAGAATAAAGGGCGTTCATATGCTGTCTCCGTTCTGCATATAGATAGCAATCAGATATACCTTGAATAAAAGATATATCTTTTGATTTAATGATTTTTCGCAAACTAAGATATATCTTGTTTTTTGCGGCGGGTTACTTGGTTTCAGGAAGTGACCTTACATGAATGCCCAATGTATGCGGGGTGCGGCCGCATACATTTGTAATGATAAAAATGTTGTAGGCTTAAAATGTGGGCTGTTTCTTACAGCCAAACTTATGTTTTATCAAAAATTGCGTATTTTTCGCTCTTTCGTATGCCCGATTTACTACAAGCCTATAGGAAATTGCCTGCTTTTTTTTAGTTAAAGAGCGCCGATCATGCACGGCGTTGGAGGGACGGGCCAAGTTGCGCTTGGTCTGCCATTTCAACCTTTTCTCTTTATTGCTAAGAACAGGTGTTAACAACATGCTCAAACAACTCGTATCCGGTACTGCCCTGGTCGCCGCTGCCCTGGGTTCTTCGCTGGCATTCGCTGACGATGATGCACGCTCCTCCATTCACATCACCGCGAACATCCCGACCCAGCAGTTCCATGTGCAGCCGCGCAACCCGGACTTCGGTAAAGATGAAACCATGAGCTACAACACGGTCAGCGGCACCTTGACTTCGTTGCGCCAGACCTATGACGTGAAGAACACCGAAGGCTCGGTAAACGCTTACATCGAAGGCGGCCCGGCCGCGCTGTACAACGGCAGCAACTCCATCGCCCTGACCACTGCCTTCAACGGCGTCGTCCTGACCGCCACGCCGCAGGAAGTGGTGGACGATGCCACCTCCACCCCAGGCACCCAGGCTGACATGACCATCGTCGCGGCCACGCCCCTGGCTACCCAGAACGGCCTGTACACCGCCGACATGACCGTCGTCTTCGACGCCGTGCCGCGCCCGTAAGGCCATTCGCTGCCCGGTGAGTTTCACCTCGCCCACGGGCATCGCCGCAGGCCGGCCGGTTCTCCCCAGCCGGTCGGCCTGTACCTGAAACGCCCCGATAGCTCGCTGAATATGAGAATCCGTTGATGTTTCCGATGACACCCATCGCAGGTGCGCTCGCGCTATTTTTGTGCGCGACAGCATTGGCCGCGCCAACCGCCCCCGGTACCACGCCAAGAAGCCTGTTGTCCCAGGCCAAGGGTCTGCCGGCGGAGTTTGAAGCCCACTTCTTCGATGTGCCACTCGCGGTTCGTATTGAACTCAATCAACAGTATCTCGGTGAGGCCATGGTGGTCTTGACGCGGGATGATCGTATTACCTTGTTGGAATTCACCGACACGCAAGACAGCACGATAAAAGCCGTCGATCGCGAACAATGGGAACAACGCCTCAAGCAGGGACAAGCATTGGGCGCTTGTGAAACCAACTGCACGGGCGGGTTGCTGGCCGTGCACTACAGCCTCGAGAATTCATTAGTGTCGATCCTGACCCAGGATGTCGAGCGCGCAACTGAAATCAAGCGTTTCTACGATCAACCGGAAGGCGGCAGCCTCGGTCTGATCTTCAATAACCAACTCAATATCAACGGTGGCCAGAAACAGGACACCGGTGGGCGGTATGGCCTCAATGCCAGTTCCAGCGTGGGCAACTGGAGCCAGTCCCTGGACCTTCAGCTCTCGCGTCTCGGCGGGCCGGACGACAAGCTCTACCACGCCGTCCATGAGCTCTACACCCAACGGGAAATGGAAGGCAATTTCTTGCGCCTGGGTTACTTCACGCCCAGTTCCGATGGCTTGAATCGCCAGATCCGTTCGTTCGGCGCCAACCCGGACACCGCGCTGGGGGTGATGTACGGCAGTTCCGACAGCCTGCTGGTCGACAATCCCAAACCCAGCGTCTACCCCATTTATGTCACCGCCAGCCGCCAGGCCTCGGTGGAGATTTACCGCAGCGGCCTGCTGATCAACACCCAGGCCGTCAGCGCCGGCTTGCAGAGCCTGGACACCCGCGCGTTGCCCGGCGGCATTTATGAAGTGGAAGTGCGGCTGATCGAAGACGGGCAAACCACCGCCACCAGCCAGGAGCTGGTCTACAAGCCGAACAATTGGAGCAGTACCGAAGACCGCTGGCGCTACAACCTGTTCGCCGGCCGCGAAACCCGGCTGTGGAGCAACTGGGACGACCAGCCCTCGGGTTTCAACACCGCGGGGCTCGGCGTCAACTACCTGCTGCATCCACGGGTGATCCTCGGCGCCTCCACGCGCCAGGTGCAGGACAAGCTGCAAGTGGGCACCTCGATCGACTGGACCCTCGCCAGCAGCACCAGCCTGTACGCCAACGTCTACCAGACCCAGCAGTACGGCACCGGCATGGACCTGCAAGGCCTGTACAGCTACGGCCAAGGCAGCATCGTCGCCAGCCACAACCGCAGTTGGCTCGACACCCGCAACACCTACGAGACCTTGCCGGACGGCACCCGTATCCGCCAGCGCAACGTCTACGTCGGCCAGACCAGCAATTCATCGCTGTCGGTCAATCATCGCTTGAGCAACAAGGAACTCCATCAACGGTCGGTTGGCCTACAGCGAAGGCAATGTCCAGGGCACCGGCCTGGACCTGGGCTGGACCCAACGCACCACGCTGGGTGGCAGCGATGCCAACTGGCGGTTGTCGGTGTTCGACCGCCCTGGCACGTCGAGTACCAACGACCGGCGCAATCGTGGCGTGGACCTGAGCCTCAGCGTGGCCTTGGGCGGGCCGGGCGAGTACTGGTCGGGCAGCATCGGTACCCGCACTTCCCGCGAAGGCACGCGGGACAACAATGCCTCGCTGTCCTATCGCCGCGACCTGGAGGACCACGTGCTGCAAAGCGTCTCCGCCACGGCCCTGGCCGACACCTATGGCGTGGGCTTGTCCGGCATCGCCAGTTTCATGACCGAGTCGATGTACGGCGATGGCTTCATCCAGCGTTCGTCCTACAACGACAACCTTACCGGCGGCTTGAACCTGAGCAGCACGGTGGCGGTGGGCGGTCAGAAAGCCGCCTTCACCGGCCTGGCCCATGGCCGCGGCGCCGGCATGATCGTCGACGTGGAAACCGACCTGGACGACATCATCCTGCGGGCCGATGACTTGACCGGCGGCAGCACCACCTTGCACCCGGGTCGCAACTTCGTGCCGATCACGGCTTACAAGAACAGCATGGTGACCTTCGATTTCGAGGGCGTGCATCCACCGGCGGCGAGCATCGAGCCGTCCCGCACCCGTTATCACTTGAACAAGGGCGGCGTGGATTACCGCAAGGTCAACGTGATGAAAACCGTGACCGTGCTCGGCCGCCTGCTGGATGAGCAGGGAGAGCCGCTCAAGGGCCATCACGTGATCAACCACGCCAGCCGCGGCATCAGCGAGGTGGACGGGTTCTTCTCCATGGAGATGAATGCCGGCTCCCCAACCTTGGAAGTGCGGTACGGCAACGAGCTGTTCTGCCGCTTCCGCCTCGACCCGGACAGCTCCGCCCGCGAAGGCGATGTGTTGATGATCGGTGACTTGCGCTGCACGCCGGACAGCCTGGCCGATACGACGCTGGCCGAGGCCGGGACGAAGCAGCGTTCATGACCTTGGAAGCAAAGCTTGCTGAGATTGTAGGAGCAAAGCTTGCTCCTGAGATTGTGGGGGCAAAGCTTGCTGCTGAGATTGTGGGAGCAAAGCTTGCTCGCGATGAACGATAACGCAATCCACCTGAAGAGCGAGGCGCCTGCATCGCGGGCAAGCCTTGCTCCCACAGGTGAATGCCTCACCCCCTATTTGCAGTGATTTGTCTTGATGTACGAGGTTGTATCAATGAAACCCTTATCGGTTGCAGTGCGCAGCGTGGTCTCGGTGTTGCTGTTTGCGTGTGTGCCGGCAGCCAACGCCTTGGAGCGGGATATCACCGCTGTATTCAGGCCTGACGCCTCGAAACCCCAGGAGAATGCATTTCTCAATACCACCCCAACCAGTGGTTACTGCGCGCAATATCCGGATCAATGCAGAATTTCAAAGATGTTCAGCATTCGATTACCGCTGACCGCCGCTTCGACCGGCCCCATTCAAGCCCAACATGCAGACTATCGGCAAGGTGCGATGTTTAAGGTGCCTGCCAATTGGCGAACACTGCAGGTCACCCATGAAGGTACGGGGGAAACGGAAACCGTTGAAGTGCGCTGGTCCGGTTTTGGTTCGGAGTACGTACTTTCCCGTGACGCAATTGACCTGGTAGGTGGAGGTGTGAGTCTCCTGAGGGCTCATCAACTGTTATGGAGTGCCAGCTGGGTGTATGCCGCCACACCCTGCCAAAACAGCGGTGTAGGGGCATATGGCGAGAGGTTCTACTTATTTTTCTGGAAGGCTCCGGTAGAAAGTTCATGTGCCAAAAAGGCCCATTTCTTGATTCCCGGGCTCCGTTTTTCCTATCTGGATTTTGCTTACGAGCTTCGCACCCCTAATCCCTTGAAAATGTCGTCCGGGCAATACACGGGTTCGCTGACCTATAGCGTCGGGCCAGGGCAGGATATCGACATGGGCGACATCATGGTTCCCAGCGATTCCGCGCTCACCCTCAACTTCAAACTCGACGTCGAACACACCCTCAAGGTCGAAGTCCCCCCCGGCGGCAACCGCGTCGAACTGGTGCCCCCGGAAGGTTGGCAATCCTGGTTGAACAGCGGCCGAAAACCGACACGGCTGTTCCGCGACCAGCGCTTCCATATCTCCGCTTCTTCGCGTTTCAAGATGGCCCTCGAATGCCAGCACGTCAGCGGCAACACCTGTGCGATCTCTGAAACCGGTACCGGCCATACCGTGCCGGTGGACGTCAGCGTGACCCTGCCCGACGGCCTGACGGACGCCGCCGGGCAACCGGTCAACCGCCGCCGGTTGCTGCGCGATGGCAGTGGCACCGAGCTGTTCCAGCCGGGTTTGTACGTGGACCGGCGCTCGGGAACGCTGCATTTCGAGGTCGGCCAGGGCAGCGTCGAACAGATGCTCGACAGCGGCGCCACGACCTACTCCGGCGATGTGACGGTGATCTGGGATTCGCAAGTTTAAAAAGGAATGGCTTGGCCGGTCTGAGCCAAATGTGAGGGAAGGGTAGATGAAGCAGTTACCAGTGGCAGTGCAAGGCATGGTATCGGTGATGTTGTTGGCCTGTGTATCGATGGCTCATGCCGTAAGCAAGGATGTCAGCGCAATATTCAGGCCCGATCCCTCGAAACCCAATGAAAATACTTTTCTCAATACCACCCCGGTCTCGGGTTATTGCGCGCTGTATCCGGCGGTCTGCGACAGGGAAAAAATGTTCAGCCTCCAGTTGCCCATTGTCTTCGAATCGACCGGTCCCATTCAGGCCAATCATGGGGATTCGCGCCAAGGGGCGATGTTCGATGTGCCGACCACTTGGCGTCTGGCACAGGTGACCCATACCGAGACGGGCGAAACTGAAATTGTTCAAGTCCGCATATCCGGTGTCGGTTCGCGCTACCAACTGCCCGTCAGTGTCGTTGAACTGGTCGGTGGCGGCGTAGACCTCTCAACCGCTCATAGGAAGTTATGGGGGCGGTTCGAGCTGGAAGTACGCGCCCTCGCCCTGTCAATCCACCGGCTTCGGGACCTTGAACCACCTTATCTATAACTTCTTCTGGAAGACCCCCGTCGAAGGTGTGTGCGCGAAAAGGGCCAGCTACTTGATCCCCAGCATGTCCTACCGCCACTTGGACTTCGCCTACGAACTGCGTACACCCAACCCATTGAGGATGTCGTCCGGCCAATACCGGGGCTCGGTGACCTATGGCGTTGGGCCGGGTCAGGACTTCGACATGGGTGACGTCATGCTTCCAAATGACTCGGTGATCACCCTCAATTTCAAACTCGACGTCGAGCACACCCTCAAGGTCGAAGTCCCCCCCGGCGGCAACCGCGTGGAGCTGGTGCCCCCTGAAGGCTGGCAAGCCTGGTTGAACAGCGGACGCAAACCGACGCGGCTGTTCCGCGACCAGCGCTTTCATATATCTCGGCCTCTTCACGTTTCAAGATGGCCATCGAATGCCAGCACATCAGCGGCAACACCTGCGCGATCTCTGAAACCGGCACCGGCCACGCCGTACCGGTGGATGTCAGCGTGACCCTGCCCGACGGCTTGACGGACGCCGGTGGGCAACCGGTCAACCGTCGGCGGCTGCTGCGCGATGGCAGTGGCACCGAGTTGTTCCAGCCGGGTTTTTATGTGGATCGCAGGTTAGGGGCGCTGCATTTCGAAGTGGGCCAGGGCAGCGTCGAGCAAATGTTGGACACCGGCGCCAAGGCCTACAGCGGCAATGTCACGGTGATATGGGATTCGGAAGTTTAGACAGGCTGGCTCGGCCTGTTCCGAGCCGATTTGATGGTGGGAGATAGATGAAATATTTACCGGTGAACATGCGCAGCGTGGTTGGGGCATTGTTGATTGCGTGCGTTCCTGCGGCCAATGCCTTGAACCAGGACATCAGCGCGCTGTTCAGGCCCGATGCGTCCAAGCCTCAGGAGAACACATTCCTTAATACCACACCGGTCAGTGGCTACTGTGCACAGTATCCGGAGCAGTGCGCTAACAAGAAAATGTTCAGCATTCGATTGCCGATCACCTTCAATTCGATCAGTCCTATTCAGGCGGGTCATGAAGACGTTCGGAAGGGGGCGATGTTTAAGGTACCTGCCAATTGGCGTACGGCACATATTGTCCATGCCAGCACGGGCGAAACGGAAGTCGTGGAAGTGCGCATGACGGGTATAGGTTCGCACTATCGACTCCCTGTCAATGTGGTCGACCTGGTAGAGGGAGATGTGACGGTCGTACTTGCTCATCACCGGCTATGGGGCAGTTATGGCGACGGTTGGGTGGTTGCTCCCCGGCCCTGTGAAAACGGCGGTAATCAGCCCTATGGCAACAATTGGTACGGTTTTTTTTGGAAGACGCCAGTGGAAAGCGTGTGCTCCAAAAGAGCCCGCTATTACATCCCCAGCATGGCTTATTCCCACTTGGACTTTGCCTACGAACTGCGCACCCCCAATCCACTGAAAATGTCATCTGGCCAATATACGGGGTCGCTGACCTATAGCATCGGACCGGGGCAGGACATCGACATGGGCGACATCATGCTTCCCAACGATTCCGCGCTCACCCTCAATTTCAAACTCGACGTCGAGCACACCCTCAAAGTCGAAGTGCCTCCCGGTGGCAACCGCGTCGAACTGGTGCCCAACGAAGGCTGGCAAGCCTGGCTGAACAGCGGTCGCAAACCCACACGATTGTTCCGCGACCAGCGCTTCCATATATCCGCATCTTCCCGTTTCAAGATGGCCCTCGAGTGCCAGCAAATCAGCGGCAACACCTGCGCGATCTCTGAAACCGCCACCGGCCACGCCGTGCCGGTGGACGTCAGCGTGACCCTGCCCGACGGCTTGACGGATGGCGGCGGGCAACCGGTCAACCGCCGCCGGCTGTTGCGCGACGGCAGTGGCACCGAGCTGTTCTTGCCAGGTTTGTACGTTGATCGGCGGTTGGGAATGCTGCATTTCGAGGTGGGCCAGAGCAGTGTCGAGCAGATGCTGGACAGTGGCGCCAAAGCCTATAGCGGCAACGTCACGGTGATCTGGGATTCGGAAGTCTGAGTGGCCGGCTGGCCGGCAACATTCAATGAGTTGTGTTTACTGCATGAGGTTGGAAAAGCGATGAAACATCTATTGGCATGGGTTGGGTTCTGTCTGTTTTGCGGTGTGGCCCAGGCTGGGCCGCAGATTGGTGTAGGGGTGGTGTACGACTACCTCGACGGCGACAAAAGCACCTATATGAAACGGGTGTTCAACGGCGGCACGTCCACGGCGTTCGTCAAGGTCAACATCCTGGAAATCATCTACAACGAGGACGGCAGCTACCAGGAAGTGCCGCTGCAGAACCAGGCCAGCGCCCAGGCCAAGGACGGGTTGATGGCCAGCCCGGCGCGGCTGATCGTGCCGGCCAACGGGGTGCAGGGTACGCGCTTGCTGTTCATGGGCAACCGCGACAAGGAGCGCTACTTCCGGGTGCGTTTCGTGCCGGTGGTGCCCGAAGCCGAAGACGAGTTCGCCATCAGCGCCGAAGAGCGCGAGCAATATAAAAAGGACCGCGTGGCGGCGGGGGTCAAGGTGTTGGCGGGCTACGGCACGGTGTTTTTCGTGCGGCCAAAGAACACCCGTTACGAGACCGTGATCGACGACAGTGCCAGCCGCTACCAGTTGCGCAATAACGGCAACACGGTGGTGGTGATCGATGAGTTCAAGGACTGCGTAGCGCTGAAAGAGAACGACTGCAAGCCGACCACCAAGCATCACGTCAAGAGCGGTCAGAGCTTTTCGTTCGACAAGGAAGCGGGGCGGCAATACCGCTTCACCCTTGTCGAAGGCAATCAGAAAAAAAACGTCGAGATCAAAGGTTGATGGCCGCCGTCGCCGAACCGTCGTTGACGCCAGAGGTAATCAAAATGTTCAAGACCAAAATATTCAAGACATTGATACGTCCCCTCGCATTGAGCGCCCTGACGTTGCCCTGGGCCACCGCCTGGGGCGCGGTCGAGCGGGAAACGTTCGAAGTCTACGTGACGATCCCGACGGTCGACTTCTACGTGTTGCCCCTCGACCCGCAATTGGTCCAGCGCGAACAACGCTTGCCCTTCAGCACCATCACCAACGAACTCAGCCCACTGCGGGCGACCTACGAGGTGAAGAACAGCAACGGTTCTATCGGCGCACGCCTGGGGGAAGAGGCGTACTTGTCCAATGGCCGTGAGCGTATTGACTTGCGGGTGACGTTCAACAACGTCGTATTGACCCTGGATTCGGCCCAGGTGGTCTCGGCCACCGAAGCCCGGCCCGGGCGCCAGGTGCCGCTCGTCATCGCTGCCATCAAGCCCGATGACGAGTACAAGCCTGGCGACTACTACGGCACGGTGCACATGGTGTTCGACGCGACTGCGCCGTAGGGCTGCCGACCGCCCCATGCAGGTTCGATCGAGGCGCGTTCGACACTGAATTACCTGTGGGAGCGAGCTTGCTCGCGATAGCGGTAGACCAGCCACCATTGATGTTGCCTGACCTGACCCTATCGCGAGCAAGCTCGCTCCCACAATGGTCTGTGCCCGGCCAGCCGAACGAGCAAACTCAAGTGTCTGGGGCAAGATCGCAGCCTCGCTTCGCTCGACAGCTCCTACTGCTCCGCCACCAACGGCTTGCACTGGGTATGAGTCCCCGGCTGCAAGTAGGGCGAGAGAAACGGTGCCATGCCCTTGAGCACCTGCACCGGCAAGGCCGAGGTGAATTTGAAGTTCTGCGCCGATGCCCCCGGAACGTAGGCGGTGAGGGTGCCGAAATGGCTGTCGCCGATGTAGAACACGAAAGTGGCGGTACGGTTGATCGATTTGGAACTGATCACTCGCCCACCGGAGCCGACCGCTTCGATGCGGTTGTCGCCGGTGCCGGTCTTGCCGCCCATGGCCAGCGGCGTCCCGTCGGCCAACTTGAAACTGCCGGCCACGCGTTTCGCGGTGCCGGCATCCACTACCTGGGACAGTGCACCGCGCAGAGCCTGGGCGACTTCCACCGGCATCACGCGCTTGCCGCTTTCCGGGTCGTTGACCAGGCGTGTTTCGTAGGGCGTATTGACGGCAAAATCCAAACTGTCGACGCGCAAGGCCGGTTGCCGGATGCCGTCGTTGAGAATGGTACCCACCAGGACCGCCAACGCGGCGGGGCGGTCGCCGGAGCTGCCGATGGCGGTGGCCAGCGACGGCACCAGGTGGTCGAACGGATAGCCGACCTGCTGCCAGCGCTGGTGAATATCCAGGAAGGCTTCGATCTCCAGCATCGTGCGGATGCGACTGTCGCGGGCGCTCTTGTGCCGGCTCTTGAACAGCCAGCTGTAGACTTCCTGGCGCTCGAACTGACTGGCCTTGACGATCTGGCTGAACTTGGCGTCGGGGTGGTTCAGCAAGTAACCCATCAACCACAAGTCCAGTGGGTGGACCTTGGCGATGAAACCCTGGTCCGGCAGGTCATAGGCGCCGGGGCCATAGCTTTGATAGAGCCGTTCGAGACGTTCGTCGGTGAGTTTTTCGGCGCTCTTGGCCGACTTCAAATGCGCACGCACGAAGCGGTTGAAATTTTCCTGGCTGTCGTTGGGAAAGAAATAGCGGTGCACGGCGGCCAGGCGGATCGCCGTGGGGCGCATGCTGTCGAGAAAGGTTTCGAGGCGCTGGCTGGTGTCCTTTTTCTGGTACTTCTTCCAGAACCTGAGCAGGAACGAAGTGCCTTCGCGGTCGGCGAACTGGGCCAGGTATTCCTGGCGGCGCGGGTCCTTGTCGTCCTTGAGCAGTTCGGAACTGTTGTTGGGGCCGGCGTAGGTGGCGTAGCGGACCAGGTCGCGCATCAGGCGGATGAACGGCAGGTTGATGGATTCTCGCAAAGAGTCGCGCAGGGTGGGCATGCGACCGTCGTCTTCCCGGCGGAAGTTGTGGAAAGTGTGCAGCCCGCCACCGGTGAAGAACGCTTCGCCGGGGCTGGCTGAATACGTCCGATCCAGCGCGGCCTCGAGCATCTTCGGCAGGCTGCGGTCGGTGTTCTGGATCAGGTAGTCGACGGCCCAGCGGGACAGGCGGTCCTGCTCTGCGACTTCGGTTTTCTTCAGCGCCGCCGGGGACTGCTGGGCATAACGCTCGTGCAGTTCGGCAATGATCTGCAGGTAGGTGGTGAGCACGCGCAACTTGGCGGTGGAGCCCAGTTCCAGCTTGCTGCCTTCGTTGATGTCGAAGGGCTGGTCGGTGCTGTCGGTCTGCACGCGCACGCGGGAGCCATCGGGGGTCAGTTCCATCAGGGTGAAGCTGTAGCGCACCTGGGTGGTGCTGGTGGGGGTCAGCAGGCGTTCTCCCATCAGGCCGATCTCGGTCGCGAAGGCCGGGTCGGCCAGGCGCTTGAGGTAGTCGGTGGCCTGGGCCTGCAAGTCGCTTTGCAAGGTGCTGGTGGCGGAGAGGTCGAGGCGATCGAGGTCGTACAGCGGGCGGTTGAGCAGGGCGGCGAGGCGACTGCGGGCGGCGCTGATGCCTTTGTTGGTTTCGTTGGGCTGGACGGTCGGGTCCTGGACCCAGTCGCGATAGCTGACCTTGCTCGCCAGGGCCGCCTCGGCCAACGCCGCGTCGATCACGCCGTTTTGCCTCAGCAACCGGATGTGACTGTCGGTCAGGTTCGCCAGTTCATCGCGACCCTTGGTCAGGTAATGAGAGGGGCGGCGTTGAGCGATCATCAACGACAGCATTTCCCGCAGGGCCAGGCCTTTTTCCGCCAGGCTCTTAGGGTCGGTGGCGGTGCTGGCCAAGCGTTCATTGGCCCGATTGAAGTCGGCGCCATACCAGACCCGCAAGCCTTCGGCCATGCCGTGGACTTCACCATGCCCCGGCACGGCGGAGAGCGGCACGCTGTTGAGGTAGTCGCGCACCACCCGCTGCCGTGCCTCGAGGGTTTGCGGGCCGGCCTGATAGGCGCGCACGCTGGCGGAAATCATCTGGCGGATTTTCTCCGCGCCGGACACGGTCAGGCCCTCAGGCGAGTGACGGTACTTCTCCAGTTGCGTCGCCAAGGTGCTGCCCCCGGCGGATTGCCCCGGCAGGCTCAGCAGCTTGGCGACTTGCGACCAGGCCGCCATGCCGAAGCGCGGCCAGTCCACGGCCGGGTTGGCCAAGGGTTGCTTGGGGTCGAGCAGAAAACGGTTCTCGATGAACAACAGGCTCTGCACCACCACGGGCGGGATCGCTTCGAAGTTCGCATACAGCTGCTGCGGGTACTTGAACTGATAGACCGGCGCGGCGCGGCAGTCGGTGATGGTCAGCCCGGCCTGGATCTTTTCCGCGTAGGGCACGAACAGGCCTTTTTCGACGTAGCCCATCAACGCCGGCGAAAACCGCGCCTGGGCCTGGATCACGTAGTCGCGCTTGAGCAGGCGCGGCAGGAACTCCCCCAGCGCGCTGTAGCCCAGGCGCCGGTCGAACGGGCCTGCGCCAGGGTAGACGATGGCATCGCTGGGCCCCGGCTGCACCGAATAGCTCAGGGACGCGGCGTACTTGCTGAGCTCCCGGGCCTGAAACCGAGACGTGCGCATTTCCTTGGCCACCGCCAAGCCGACCACCACGACGATAATCAGCAGCAACAACCAGAATGCCCGCCAGCCATGCCGTGCGCGGCGTTTTTTTTGAGGTAAAGGCGCTTCTTCCATACGTTCAGTCGGGACCATAGGTTCATTCGAATCGGTTTGCCACAAAGCGCCCATAGTCGACTGATCCATTAAGCAGATTGATCGGACTTGCTTGAAGCTTAGACGGTGGTTGGCGTGGGGGGAGGGGAAATTATGGGCACCGGTCTGTCACGACCAGAGGCATTGCTTTGTGTCTCCCTGTCTGGACAAGGAAACAGGGTTTCCCTGTGGTCAGGGGATCTATCTGTGGAGAAGGAGTTATTTGTGGTGGTGGGATTACCTGTGGCGAGGGGATTTATCCCCGTTGGGCTGCTGCGCAGCCCAACGGGGATAAATCCCCTCGCCACAGGTAATCACTCCCCCAAATTAACTCCTCGCCACAGGGTTTTAGTGTCTGAAAACCTTGCCCTAGAGCCCTCGCCCCATGCCAAAACATGACGCTGCACCATCGTTGTGCAATACTCGGCGGCGTTTTCCGAATGACCTGGTTCCCAGACAACACCTCTCCAAAACCCGATCCTGGCTGAGGTTTATCCCTGAATTTTCCAGGTTTTACAGTGAAACTCTCTATCCCTGGCTTTTTATACTGCACGACCCGCTGATCCTGAGGTTGTCGTTCCACAGGACGGTCTGTCCACAAGACAGACCCGGTTTCGGCAAGGCGGCAGGCTTACCGGCCTGTGGCTTTGGACACTCGGTGGCTAATCCAATAACAAGACGAGGTTATCCCTATGCCTGTCGGCAATCATCTGCCCCATGGCGAGACCGCCCAGAGTGGTCCGCTCAAACGTGAACTCGGTGAGCGGCATATCCGCCTGATGGCGCTCGGCGCCTGCATCGGTGTCGGGCTGTTCCTCGGTTCGGCCAAGGCCATCGAAATGGCCGGTCCGGCGATCATGCTGTCCTACATCATTGGCGGCCTGGCGATCCTGGTGATCATGCGCGCCCTCGGTGAAATGGCCGTGCACAACCCGGTGGCTGGTTCGTTCAGCCGCTATGCCCAGGACTATCTCGGCCCACTGGCAGGCTTCCTGACCGGTTGGAACTACTGGTTCCTATGGCTGGTGACCTGCGTGGCGGAAATCACCGCCGTTGCCGTGTACATGGGCATCTGGTTCCCCGACGTGCCCCGCTGGATCTGGGCCCTGGCCGCGCTGGTCAGCATGGGCTCGATCAACCTGATCGCGGTGAAGGCCTTCGGCGAATTCGAATTCTGGTTCGCCCTGATCAAGATCGTCACCATCATCGCCATGGTCATCGGCGGCGTCGGCATCATCGCCTTTGGCTTCGGCAACGACGGTGTAGCCCTGGGCATTTCCAACCTCTGGGCCCATGGCGGCTTCATGCCCAACGGCGTGTCCGGCGTGTTGATGTCCCTGCAAATGGTCATGTTCGCCTACCTGGGCGTGGAGATGATCGGCCTGACCGCCGGAGAGGCGAAGAACCCGCAGAAAACCATCCCCAACGCCATCGGCTCGGTGTTCTGGCGGATCCTGCTGTTCTACGTCGGCGCGCTCTTCGTGATCCTGTCGATCTACCCATGGAACGAGATCGGCACCCAGGGCAGCCCGTTCGTGATGACCTTCGAGCGCCTGGGCATCAAGACCGCCGCCGGCATCATCAACTTCGTGGTGATCACCGCCGCGTTGTCGTCCTGCAACGGCGGGATCTTCAGCACCGGGCGGATGCTCTATAGCCTGGCGCAGAACGGCCAGGCCCCGTCCGGTTTCGCCAAGACCTCCAACAACGGCGTACCACGCCGCGCGCTGCTGCTGTCCATCGCCGCGTTGCTGCTGGGCGTGCTGCTCAATTACCTGGTGCCGGAGAAAGTCTTCGTCTGGGTGACGTCCATCGCCACCTTCGGCGCGATCTGGACTTGGGTGATGATCCTGTTGGCCCAGCTCAAATTCCGTAAAAGCCTCAGTGCTTCAGAGCGTGCGGCGTTGAAATACCGCATGTGGCTGTACCCGGTCAGCTCGTACCTGGCGTTGGCATTCCTGGTGCTGGTGGTGGGGTTGATGGCGTACTTCCCCGATACGCGTGTGGCGTTGTATGTGGGCCCTGCGTTCCTGGTGTTGCTGACGGTGTTGTTCTACACCTTCAAGTTGCAACCGACGGGTGATGTGCAGGGTTCGGTACGTTCAGCTTCGTAAGTGGACGGCGATGAAAACAGAGCCCCGGTCGGATGATCGGGGCTCTTTTTTTGTTGAGTCTCTGGCAACGAACTACGGCGCACCTGTTAGTTCTTACAGTAGACCGGGTACAGACAGAACCCTAGAGTAAGTACCGCCTGAAGCACCGACCTGCTCGGGAGTATGTATGAAAGCGATATGGAAAAGTTTTCTCAGCTACTCACTGGTGGGACTGGCCAATACGCTGATCCATTGGCAGATATTTTTTGTGCTACGAGTGGCTGTCGGTCTCAATCAGGCAACGAGTAATTTCACGGCCTTTTGCGTGGCTGCCTCGTTCTCCTTTTATGTCAACGCGCTTTACACCTTCGAGGCTAAACTCTCGGTAACGAGCTATGTGTTTTTCCTCTGTGTCATGGGCGTGCTCAGTTTTATCGTCGGTCACGTTGGGGACCGCTGGCACCTTCAGGGTCTGCTGACCGTAGCGGCATTCTCGCTGTTGAGTCTGGTGTTCGGCTTTCTGTTTTCCTGGTCTGTAGTGTTTCGCGGACGTCGTCCATGAATATTTCGCTGATTGTTCCTGTGTACAACGAAGAGCAGGCCATCGGCTTGTTTTACAAAAGTGTCCGCCAGCATCCGCAGCTCAGGGATCATTGCGTCGAGATCGTATTCATCAACGATGGCAGCCTCGACCAGACCGCCACCCTGGCCCGTGATATTGCGTTGGCTGACAACCTGGTCCTGTTGATCAGCTTTTCCCGAAATTTTGGCAAGGAACCAGCGTTGTTTGCCGGAGTCGAGTATGCCAGCGGCGATGTGGTTATTCCGATGGATGTGGACCTGCAAGATCCCATTGAGGTTATTCCGAGACTTATCGCCGAATGGGAAAAGGGCGCCGAGGTGGTGCTGGCAAAGCGTCGCGATCGTTCATCCGACAGTTATCTCAAGCGGGGATGTGCTGCACTGTTCTATCGCCTGCTCGATCAGATTGGCTACCCTCATATCGAACGCAACGTGGGCGATTTTCGCCTGATGGATCGCAAGGTCGTGGAAGTCATCAAGACCCTCCCCGAGTATCAGCTATTCATGAAAGGCGTGTTGTCGTGGGCCGGTTTCAACACCGTCATCATCGAATACGACCGCGCGAGTCGCGCCGCTGGCAACAGTAAGTTCAACGTTTGGAAGTTGTGGAACCTGGCGCTCGAAGGCATCACGTCGTTCAGTACCGTGCCGTTGCGGTTGTGGACTTATGTGGGGAGTTGCATCTCGCTGATTTCGCTGGCGTATGCCGTCTACATGGTCCTGGACAAGTTGTTCTTCGGAAATGATGTACCCGGCTATCCTTCGTTGATAACCGCGATTCTATTTCTGGGCGGTGTGCAACTGATCGGCATAGGGGTATTGGGTGAATACATCGGGCGGATTTATCTGGAAACCAAGCACCGGCCGCGGTATGTCATCAAGGAGATGATCCGGGGAGGTCGGCTCAAGCCCCGGGATGAATCATGACGCAGTTGCTCCGTGTGGACAAAGCCAGCTGTTGACCTGTAATTCTTGATCGTAGGGGGGCAGCGAGTGATCAATCGACCGCAACGATCATGGGAGCGATGAAATGAGAATCAGCGATCTTGTCTATCGCGAACTCAATCGCCAACAGATCGCGCTATTTTTTTTATCAGCAAGCTTGCTGTACGTCCTGCCGTTGATCCTCGCTGATTTTCGCTATATCGACGATAACTGGCGGACGCTGGAAGCGGGTACTGCTTGGACTGTCCAAGGACGTTGGTTCAGTGAATTGTTGTATCAAACGTTGTCCTTCACCAGCGCCGCGCCGGACATTTTTCCGCTGCCTTTGTTGCTCGCCGTGTTGGCTATGTCCCTGGCTTTGACTCGCCTGACCTTTTATTACTTTCCTCAGCCGACACTGGCGTGCTGCCTGGTTACGTTGCCCCTCTGGTACAACCCCTTCCTGTTGCAGAACCTGTCGTATCAATACGATGGTCCGGGTATGGCGCTGAGTCTGGTCGCTGTTATTTACGCAATTACCTTTCAGGGTGCATCGCGAATTCGTCAGTGGTGGGTGCCAACGGCGTTGTTGGTGCTGGCCTTCGGGCTCTATCAGATCAGCTTCAATGTGTTTCTGGGCCTGTGTTGCCTAGAACTGCTCAGGGCGGCATACAAACGGGAGCCATGCCTACAGTGGCTGCAAATGTTGGGTTGGAAGCTGACTCAGCTTGGCTTGGCGATGCTGATTTACTTCGCCGCCGCCGTCATGCTCATGAGAACGGAGCGGACTGCATTATTGAATTGGAAAGCCGATCCGCTTCTGCAGATCAGCATCAATATTGGACGGGTGGTGGAGAAGGTGGCGCTGTTGTTTCACGGCGGATACACCTGGATATTCTCCGTTCTGGTCCTGTGTGCGCTGATCGGTTTCGTACGATTGACCTGCAGGGTGTGCGTGCGTGAACGGCAACGTTGGAAAAGTGTGGTGATGCTGCTGGGTTGTTTGCTGACGCTGCCCTTATTGGTCCTGTTGGTACCTGGCATCACGCTGTTTTTCCGCGACTTCAATGAAGGTGCTCGCACCCTGATGGGTTTCGGGGTGCTGTTGATGTTGCTGTTTTATCTTGCTTATCTGGCCCTTGCGCCGATTCATCGTCGACTGCCGCTGCTGCTGGTCATTCCGCTTTTGGCAACGCTTTCGCTGTCCTTCGCTTATGGCCGAGTGCTGACCTTACAAAAATCCTTCGCCAATGGAGCGCTTTACAGTCTGGGGTATGACATCACTTCGCACCGGGCACTGTACGAAGCCAAGCGGATTTACATATCCGTCACTTATTCTGACTCTTGGTTGGCAAGCGCTTGCGGCTCGTTCAAACAGCTGCCGGTTCTGCATTATCTGCTCAACATCGACTACTTTATGCTTTCGAAAAACTTGCCGTTAATGGGCATCACCAACGTGGCGGTCGAACGTGAGCGGCGTAATGCGACCCACGTCGGCTATCTAGGATATGTGCCCGTCGTGGACAATCAGTATTACCGAATTTATCTACTGGGCGACTATGGTTTCATCGTTATGAAAGAGCCCGCGCGGATCAATCGCAGCACTGTTAACTGCCGCGATTTGGCTCATTAATATTGGGAAAGTTTCTCTACCGTTGGCGTTGAAATTCCATAGCGTCGAAAACGGTTTGCTGCGGGATTATTCATGCCGCCACCACCTCCCGCGGCTCAAAACTGTCCGCCCGCGCCATCTGCCACATCCGCGAATAAAACGCCCCGTTGACCTCACCCGTCAGCAATTCCCCCGGCTTCAAAAACACATGCAACTGAGAGAACAACTTGACCTCGGTGGCCGACATACGCCGTACCAGATGCTTGGGCTGCAATTGCGAAGGGTGTTCAAGCCCGGCGGCGGCGAGCATTTCGGCCAGGGCCTTGAGGGTGTTGCGGTGGAAGTTGTAGACCCGCTGGGCCTTGTCCGGGACGACCAGGGCGCGCTGGCGCAGGGTGTCCTGGGTGGCGACGCCGGTGGGGCATTTGTTGGTGTGGCAGCTTTGCGACTGGATGCAGCCGATGGCGAACATGAAGCCACGCGCGGCGTTGGCCCAGTCGGCGCCGATGGCCAGGACGCTGGCGATGTCGAAGGCGCTGACGATCTTGCCACTGGCGCCGAGCTTGATCTTGTCCCGTAGGTTCAGGCCCACCAGGGTGTTATGCACGAACAGCAGGCCCTCGCGCAGCGGCACGCCGATGTGATCGGTGAACTCCACTGGCGCGGCGCCCGTGCCGCCTTCCTTGCCGTCCACCACGATGAAGTCGGGCAGGATCCCGGTTTCCAGCATGGCCTTGGCAATGCCCATGAATTCCCACGGATGACCCAAGCAGAACTTGAAGCCCACCGGTTTGCCGCCGGACAGCTCACGCAGTTGCTGGACGAACCGCATCAGTTCGATCGGCGTGGAAAACGCGCTGTGGCGTGACGGCGAAACACAATCCTCGCCCATGAGGATGCCACGGGTTTCGGCGATTTCCCGGGTGACCTTGTGCTTGGGCAGGATGCCGCCGTGGCCGGGTTTGGCGCCCTGGCTCATCTTGATTTCGATCATCCGCACCTGCGGGTTCTGGGCCTGGGCGGCGAAACGTTCGGGGTCGAAGCGCCCGTCGCTTGTACGACAGCCAAAATAGCCGCTGCCCAGCTCCCAGGTCAGGTCACCACCGTGTTCGCGATGGTAGGGGCTGATACTGCCTTCACCGGTGTCGTGGGCGAAGTTGCCCAGCTTGGCCCCCTGGTTCAACGCCCGGATGGCGTTGGCGCTCAGGGAGCCGAAGCTCATGGCCGAGATGTTGAACACCGACGCGGAGTACGGCTGTGTGCACTGCGGGCCGCCGACCGTCACCCGAAAACCGCTGGGGTCGCTCAGTGGGGCCGGGCGCATGGAATGGCCGATGAATTCGAAGCCGGTCTGGTAGACGTCGATCAAGGTGCCGAACGGTTTGTCGGCGCTTTCGTTCTTGGCCCGGGAATACACCAGCGAGCGTTGGGCCCGGGAGAAGGGCAGGGCATCGCTGTCGGATTCGAGCAGGTACTGGCGGATCTCCGGGCGGATGCCTTCGACCAGGTAGCGGATATTGCCCAGGATCGGGTAGTTGCGCCGTACGGCGTGGCGGCTTTGCAGCAAGTCGAACAACCCCAGCAGGCTCAACAGCCCGGTCACCAGCGCAATCGGCCAGAGCCAGTCGTGTTGCAGAAACGGCAGGCTGGCGAGGGTGAAAATGACACAGCCGGCGAAGAAGGCGTAGCGGCTCAGCAGAGACAGGCTCATACGGTTTCCTTGGGGGGAGCGATTGGCGAGGCGGCGTAGGCATTCTGCGCTGGCAGCGAAACGGCGGGCAACCCTATGGCGAGGGGATTGTTATGGGAGCAAGGCTGTGGGAGCAAAGCTTGCTCGCGATACAGGCGCCTCGGTTTCTGAAGTACCGAGTCGTCCCCATCGCGGGCAAGCCTTGCTCCCACAGCTTCTACAGTGTTCTCACCCCAGGTGTGGCTCAGCTCGCCTGCTTCATCTGCCGCACCGGTAATTCCACGCGAAAGGTTGTGCCGACGCCGACTTCGCTGCGTACGGTGATCTCGCCGTTGTGTTTTTTCACGATGCCGTAGGACAACGACAGCCCGAGCCCCGTGCCCTGGCCGATGGGTTTGGTGGTGAAGAACGGGTCGAAGATTTTCTGCAGGGTTTCGGGGGGGATGCCCGAGCCGTTGTCCGCTACTTCGATCCAGACGGTTTCATCACCGACCCCGTTGCGCAGGGTGATGGTGCCGCGTTCGGGGCCGATGGCCTGGGCGGCGTTGACGATCAGGTTCATGATCACCTGGTTGATCTGCGACGGCAGGCATTCCACCTCCGGCAACGGTGTGTACTCCTTGACCACGTCGGCCTTGTACTTGATTTCATTGGCGACGATGTTCAACGTCGAATCCATGCCCTGCTGCAAATTGGCCATCTGCCATTCCTGGCTGGAGTCAACGCGGGAGAAGTCCTTCAGGTCCTTGACGATCTGCCCGACACGGCCGATGCCATCCTTGGATTCCTTGATCAGCAAGGGGATGTCCTCGACCAGGAAATCCAGCTCCACCTGTTCGCGCAGTTTTCTCAAGTTCACCACCAGCTCCGGTGAGGCGATGGCCTCTTCGGCGCTGCCGTAGGCGCTGAGCATTTCCTGGAGCTTGCCGAAGTAGCCATCCAACGCCCCCAGGTTGGAAGAAATGAAACCGATCGGGTTGTTGATTTCGTGGGCCACCCCGGCCGCCAGCTGGCCCAGCGAGGCGAGCTTTTCCGATTGCACCAACTGGGTTTCCAGCATCTTGCGTTCGTCGATCTCCATTTGCAGCAGCTCGCTGGCCTGTCTGAACGCCTGGGTGCGTTGTTCCACCAGGTCTTCGAGCTTGTTCATTTTCAACTGCGCCCGAGAAGTCATTTCCCATTTGGTGGTCAGGGTGTTGGCCATCTGCTGGACTTCGATGTTGTCGAACGGCTTCTTCAGGATCAGCAGGCGATCGTGGCCGTTCAGGCGGTCGAGCAGTTCATCCCAGGAATAATCCGAGTAGGCGGTACAAACCACCACTTGTAACTGCGGGTCGCGCTTCCAGAGTTCTTCGATGGTCTTGGCGCCGTCCCAGCCTTCGGGCATGCGCATGTCGACAAAGGCCAGGGCATAGGGACGCTCCTTCGCCGCGGCCTCCAGCAATTTGTTCAAGCCTTCTTGCCCACCGTAGGCCGAGTCGAGCTCGAACACGGTGGCGGCAGGTTTCGGCGCTTCGCCGAACAAGGCGCTTTCCATGTCCTGCAAGTCCGTGTTGCTCTCATCCTCCGGGGTGAGGATCTTGCGGAAATCTTCATGAATGGCGGGTGTATCGTCGATCAACAGGATGCGGCGGTTACTCATGCTGTTCATGGTTCACCTTCTGCAAGTTTCAGGGGCACCTGCAATTGGAATGTCGCCCCTTTGCCTGGCCCCTCACTGTGGGCGGTGAGGTGGCCGTTCATTTCGATGGCCGCCAGTGCGCAGCTGTGCAGGCCAAAGCCGTGGCCTTCCTTACGCGTGGTAAACCCATGGGCGAAGATGCGCGTCATGTTTTCCTCCGCGATGCCTTCGCCTTCGTCCTTGACGCTGATTTGCAGGGTCTCGCCATCGACGACGGCGGCCTTGAGGGTCATGTTCCGCGCATGGTTGGACACCCCGGCCATGGCGTATTTGGCATTGCTGATCAGGTTGATCAGGATCAACAGCAAGCGGTGCTTGTCGCCCATGATCCGCGGCACGTCGCCGTATTCCTTGATTACCGTAACATGATGGCGGGTCAGGGCGCCGGAGTTCATGCGCAGCGCGTCTTCGAGCAGCTCGCTGACCACCAGGGGTTCCAGCAGGCTGTTGGCCCCGGCATAGGACTGTTGGGTGGAGACGATGTCCTTGATGTGGTCCACGCTCTTGCTCAACTGGGCCAATTCATCTGTCAGGCCCTGCTGCTCCGAGGCGATGGCCTCGACCAGTTGGTTGAGGTAGCCGGGGAGCAGCTTGCCTTTGGGGTCCTCGGTGAGGAAGTGCCCGAGGTCATCGGTGTGTTCGTTGATCAATTGCATCGCCTTGCCCAGCCCCAGGGCCTTGCTGCTGCGCAGTTTTCGGCTGACCAGGTCGGCGGAGATGTTCACGCTGTTGAGCACGTTGCCGACGTTGTGCAACACGTTGGTGGCGATTTCCGCCATGCCAGCCTGGCGGGCGGTGTCCATCAACTCGCTCTGGGTGTCCTTGAGTTGACGGGTACGTTCCTCGACCCGTTGTTCCAGCTCATCGTTGGCGGTTTGCAGGGCGTTGTTGACCCGCTTGATCTCGGCGAAGCTGCGTATCAGCCGGATCGCCAACCAGATCAGGATCAGCACCAGGAACGTGGCGAACACCAGCAGGTAAACGTGGTTGCGCTCGTACTGGGCGGCGGCTTTTGCCTGGTCTTTCTCGAGCAGCTGGGTGATGGTGTCCAGGCGATCGGCCAAGGGAATCGCTTCGATCCCCAGTAATAATTCATTGACCCGTGGCTGTTCGCGCAAGATCACCCCGATGTGTCTGCGCAACACTTCGACGGAGTTGAGCAGCCCCTCGGGCAGGCGTTCCTTGTTGACCTCCAACTGGTTCAGACCCAGCAGCACTTCAGCTGCTCTTTCAGGGGAGCTGAGCTGAGCGAACTCCATGCTGCTGAGCAACAGGTCGTAGGTGTCGATGGCAACGTTCTGCAACTCCAGTTTGTACGTATCAGGCAGCCGGGCGAACTGGGCCTGGATGTCGTCCTCGCCGGTGGGCAGGAAGGCCAGGGAATTGCGCAACACGGCGTTATGGGATTTGAACTGTTCTATCAGACGGGTTTTTTCCTTGACCAATTTGAGGTATTCGGCGCGCTGGGCTTCCCAGAGTGACGGCCCGTGGCGCCCCGGTTCCGATTCGATGGCGTCCAGGCGCTGCCACAAACGTGCCATCTCGTGCAGGGGCGAGACCAGCGGGTCGTAGTTGTGGGTCAGGGCGATTCGCGACTTGAGGACTTCGTTGTCCCAGATAGCGTCCTGTTGCTTGAGCAGGCGGATCAGGTCCCGGGACTCGATGTACGAAGCGGCCTGCCGGGCGCCCGAATTGACGTACATGAACAACAGGATGCCCGCCAGCAAGAGGCCGATGAAGGCCAGGCCGAGGCGACGGAGGACTGTCATAGGGGTTTGCCCTCCCACTCACCGGTCAGGGTCTTGAGGAATTCGACGATCAGCTCGGTATCGTTCTTCAGGGGCTCACGGCCCAACTGGTACTTGAACATCACCTCCACCGCGCGTTCCAGGGTTGGCGCCGACCCGTCATGGAAATACGGGGCGGTAATGGCCACGTTGCGCAGGCTCGGCACCTTGAAAACCTGGCGATCGTTTTCATCGCCGGTGATGTTGAAGCGTCCTTCGTCGGCCCGGGTGGGGTTGCCCCGGTCGCCGATGTAGTCGCCCATGACGCCGAATTTCTGGAACATGTTGCCGCCCATGTTCACGCCCTGGTGGCAAGCGATACAGCCGTACTCCTTGAAACGCTGGTAACCGAACTTCTCCCGAGGCGTGAGGATGTCGGTATTACCCAGCAGGTATTGGTCGAAACGCGAGTTGGGCGTCTGCAAGGTGCGCTCGTAGTCGGCCAGTGCGCCCTGGATATTGGGCTTGGTCACGCCGTCAGGGTAGGCGTCCTTGAAGTCTTTGGCGTAGCCGGGGTCATCGGCGATGCGCTTGACTACCGCCTCCCAGGTGCTGCCCATTTCCACCGGGTTGGTCACGACCTCGTGGACCTGTTCTTCCAGCGTATCGACGCGGCCATCCCAGAACTGGTGGAAGTTCAGGCTGGCGTTGAACACCGTCGGCGTATTGACTTCCACCGGTTTGCCGTCGAAGCCTAAGGAAAACGGCTTGTCGTCGGCGCCGCCCTTGTCCAGGCGATGGCAACTGGCGCAGGACAGGGTGTTGTTGACCGACAGCCGCGGGTCATTGAACAGCCGCAGTCCCAACTGAACGCGCTTGGGGTCCAGGGCCGGCACCGGTGGCAGGGGCTTGAGGGGTTCGTCCAGGGGTTCGGCGTGAGCGGTCACGCTTGCTCCCACGAGCAGGCCGAGAGCCAGAATCAGTCCATGTAACGCCATGGGATGTTTTCCTTGAAGCTTTGGTTGAGGACACTCAGGTGTTCACGAAAACGGGTTCTGGCGTTTTTCCCACTCGGTCATCCAATCGGCAAAGGCCTGCGGTTCGACGGCCTTGCTGAAGTAATAACCCTGGACCTCCTCGCATTGGTGCTTCTTGAGAAACTCAAGCTGCTCAAGGGTTTCCACCCCTTCGGCGATGATGTGCAGGTTCAGGCTCTTGCCCAGGCTGATGATGGTGCTCACCAGCTTGGCGTCATTGCTGTCGATGCTCAGGTCACCGACGAACGACTGATCGATCTTCAGCACATCCACCGGAAATTTCTGCAAGTAGCTCAGGCTCGAATAACCCGTGCCGAAATCGTCGATGGCCAGGCGTATCCCCTGTTGCTTGATGGCCTTGAGGATGGCGACCGTGGTATCGATGTTCTGCATCAGTACGCTTTCGGTGATCTCCAGTTCTAACTGTGTCGGGTCCAGACCGGTTTCCTTGAGGGTGCGGGCGATGCCTTCGACGAAGCCGCGCTGGCGAAAATCGATGGCCGAGATGTTCACCGACAGGTACAGCGGCCGCATGCCCTGGGCTTGCCAGCGGCAGGCCTGCTGGCAGGCTTCCTGAAGCACCCATTGGCTCAGTGGAACGATCAGGCCACTGTCCTCGGCCACCGGGATGAAGTCCGATGGGTAGACCAGGCCATGTTCGGGCCTGTTCCAGCGCACCAACGCCTCGACACCGACCACCTTGCCGCTCTTGAGGTCGAGCTTGGGTTGGTAATGCAGCACGAATTCCTTGCGCTGCAGGGCCAGGCGCAGGCCCGATTCGATGGTCTGTTGCTGCCGTGCCCGGCGGTTCATGTCCTCGGTGAAGAAACGGTAGTCGTTGGGACCGGTCTCCTTGACGTTGCGCATCGCCGTCTCGGCTTTCTTGATCAGGGCCACGGCGTCGAAACCGTCGGTTGGGTACACGCTGATGCCCAGGCTCGCGGTGACGCTCAGGTCATGGCCGTCGATGGGCTGGGGGGTGCTGATGGCCGCCAGCAGTTTTTCGGCCACGCCTTTGGTTTGCTGTGCCTCGACGATGTCCCCCGCGATCACCACGAATTCATCGGAACCGTAGCGAAACACCGAATCGGATTCACGCACCACGGTCGCCAACGCCCGGGCCACGCGCTTGAGCATTTCGTCGCCGACCGGATGGCCCAGTGCGTTATTGACGCGCTTGAAGCGGTCCAGGCCGATGAACATCACCGCCAGTTGCCGGTCATGCCGACGGCACTGGGCCATGGCCTGGGTCAGGCGATCGCCGAGCAACATGCTGTTGGGCAGCTCGGTGAGCACGTCGTATTGCAGCAGGTGGGACACTTTGAGCAATTCCTGGACGCGCTCTTCGATCGTGCGTTCCAGGCTGCGCATTTTTCTCGCCGCGTCCTGGGCCAGTTGCCATTTCCAGGTCATGGCGCTGGCCATCTGGCGGATTTCCAGGGTGTCGAAGGGTTTCTTGAGGATCAGCAGTTGATCGTCGAACTCGATCCGTTCGGACATGGTTTCCCAGGAATAATCCGAGAAGGCCGTGCACAGGGCGATTTGCAGGCGCGGATCGGCTTTCCACAGTTGCTCGATGGTTTGCAGGCCATCCCAGCCCGGTGGCATGCGCATGTCGGCGAACACCAGCGCATAGGGCTGGCCTTCGGCCTGGGCGCGCTTGACCAGTTCCAGCGCCTCCTCGCCCTGGTAGGCCGAGTCGATCTGGAATTGCAGCCGGTTGACCTGTGGAGTGCCGAACAGCAGGCTTTCGGTGTCGTCCAGCGAGTCATCGCCGCCGCCGCTGGGGCTGAGGATCTTGCGAAAGTCCTGGTGAATCGCCGGCGTGTCGTCTACCACCAGGATCCGCCGGTTGGCAGGTACCGACATGGGGTTCATGGATTGCTCTCCGATAGCTGGCTCGCCGGCCGGGTCCAATGGTCTGTCGCGGGAATGATGGCGCCGGCCTTGAGCAGTTCGGCGGCCTGGCCACTGTCGACCACGGTGCTGAAGTAATGCCCCTGGGCCTGCATCGCCCCGCCGCTGGACATCAGCGTGGTGCGTTGTTCCTGGGTCTCGACGCCCTCGGCAATGATCCCGATGCCCACGTCCCGGGCGAAGTTGATGATCGCCCGCAACGTCGTGGCGTTCTCGGGGTCGTCGTTGGCGCTGTCGAGAAAGCGCTGGGCGAGCTTGAGGTGGTTGACCCGGTAGGTCTTGAGGTAATCGAACGAGGAGTACTCGGTGCCGAAGTCATCGATGGCGATCTGCACGCCCAATTCGCAGAGGCGTGGCAGCACGTCGTTGTGGGTCCACTTGGTCTGGGCCAGGGTCGCTTCGGTGACGTCGAAACGCAGGTCCCAGGGCGCCAGTTCCCAGCGCGCGGTGGTGCGCAGCACGTCGTAGATCAGTTCCGGGCCGGTCTTGAGCTGGGTCAGGGACAGGTCGATGGCGATCACCGGCGGCGCCATGCCCTGGTCGCGCCACTGGCGCATTTGTTGGCAGGCCTGGTCCAGCACCCAATGCCCCAGGCCAATGATGATCCCGGTCTTCTCGGCCGCCGGCATGAAGGCCTCCGGTTCCAGCCAGCCCCGTTCGGGGTGGTTCCAGCGCACTTGCACGCCCATGCCGAGGATCTTGCCGGAGCCGAGGTCGACTTCCGGCAGGTAGTGCAGGTGCAGTTCGTGGTTTTCGATGGCTTGGCGCAGGTCGTTGGCCAGGGCGACCCGGTCGGTGACTTCCTGGTTAATTTCCTCGTTATGGAAGTGATACTGGTTGCGACCCTTTTCCTTGGAGCGGTACAGGGCCATGTCGGATTGCGCCATCAGGCTGTCGGCACTCAGGCTTTGCGGGGTGTACAGGGCGATGCCGATGCTCACCGAGATCCGCACGTCGTTGCCGTCCAGGGAATACGGCGCCACCAGCGCATCACGGATCTTGCCCGCCAGCGCGGCGCAGTGGGTCGCTTCATGGACGTCCAGTTGCAGCAGGGCGAATTCGTCGCCGCCCAGGCGCGCCACCACGTCGTTTTCCCGGGTACAGGCCTTGATGCGGGTGGCGACTTCCTGCAACAGCAGGTCGCCGATGGGATGGCCCAAGGTGTCGTTGATGCGTTTGAAGTGGTCCAGGTCCAGGTAGAACATGGCAAACGGTGCTGCCCCCCGACGAGCGGCGGCGAAAGCCTGGTGGAGGCGCTCGATCATGGTGGCGCGGTTGGCCAGCCCGGTCAGGCCATCAGTGCGGGCCAGCAGGGCGATCTTCTCTTCGGCCAGCTTGCGCTCGGTGATGTCGAGGATGATGCCTTCCACCTCCAACAACAGGCCCTGTTCGTTGCGCACCGGGATGTAGCGGTTCTCTACCCAGCGGAACGTGTCGTCGCCGGTGCGCATGCGGAACTCGATGGACGCCCCCGCAGTGTCGCGGTCGAGGACGCGGACCATGGCCTCGTGGACCTTATCTTGGTCGTCGGGGTGAATCAGGGTTTGCGCCCAGTCCGGCGAGTCGATCAGGTGCGCCGCGACATGGCCGAACTTGGTGATGTTGTGGGAGATGTACATCAGTGGGAACGGCGGCTCGCCCCGCAGGCGATAGAGGATGGTCGGGCTGTTCTGCACGATGATGTTGGCGTCGGCCAACTCGCGGGTGCGTTCCTCGACCGCCCGTTCGAGCATGTCCATTTTCAGCGCCGCGTCCTCGGTCATCTGCCATTTGACGGTCAAGGCGCTGGCCATCTGGCGGATCTCGATGGCATCGAAGGGTTTTTTCAGGATGAGCAGGCGGTCGCCCAGTTCCAGGCGCTCGGAAATATCCTCCCAGGAATAATCCGAATAAGCGGTGCACAGGGCCACCTGCAGCTTGGGGTCGGCGCGCCACAGCCGTTCGATGGTTTCCAAGCCGTCCCAGCCGGGCGGCATACGCATGTCGATGAACGCCATGGCGAAGGGCTGCCCCTGGGCCAGCGCCGTTTCGACCTTGTTCAGGGCTTCCATGCCCTGGAACGCCGAATCGAGCACGAAACTCATGCTCGAGACGGCCACCGGCGCGCCGAACAGGGCTTCTTCGGCGCTGCTCAGGTTGTCTTCGGCGTTCATCTGGGGGCTGAGGATCTTGCGAAAATCCTCATGGATGGTCGGGGTGTCGTCGACGATCAGGATCCGCCGGTTGGTTTTATCCAAAGGCAGGCTCATGGCCGTGCACCACTTTGATGCTGACGATAGAACCTTGGAAACATCTGATATCCCTTTCGCTGGCATGAGTATTCGGCCTGTACATGGCCCTTCATGGGGTAGAGCATAGCCGTCTCATCGCGATGCGCTCGGTCACTGATGGCAAATGTGTCTAAATTTTCGCAATCTACTAGCCTGTATTTTGGGGCTAAGGTAGAACGGTTGTCGTGAATCAGGAGGGGGTTTCAAATGGAAGATCAAACGCCGGACGTTCCGGTAAAGAAGCCGACGGTGCTGCTGGTCGATGACGAAGAGTCGATTCTCAATAGCCTGCGTCGGCTGTTGCGCAGCCAGCCGTATGAGATCCTGCTGGCCGACAGTGGCGCCAAGGCCCTGGAAATCCTCAAGGAGCGGCCGGTCGACCTGGTGATGACCGATGCGCGCATGCCGAACATGGACGGTGCCACGTTGCTGGCCGAGATCCGCAAGTTGTATCCATCGACCTTGCGCATCCTGCTCACCGGTTATGCCGATGTGGACATGATGACCAAGGCCATCAACGAGGGGCAGCTCTATCGCTACCTCAGCAAGCCCTGGAACGATGAAGAACTGGTGCAGGCCTTGCGCCAGGCCCTGGCCCACCAGCATTCCGAAAGCGAGCGCCAGCGCCTCGAAGCGCTGAACCGCGAGCAGAACCAACAACTCAAGACCCTGAACGCCACCCTGGAAAAACGCGTGGCGTCGCGCACCTCCGAGCTGCAGCAGACCGCCGACATGCTCGACCTGGCCTATGACGAGCTCAAGCGCAGTTATGTGACCAGCACCGAGGTATTTTCGCTGATCGCCAACCTGCGCCTGCCCAAGGCCAAGCAGACCAACCGGCAGATCATCGAGTTGATCAGGGTCTACAGCCGGCTGCATTTCCTTGATGAGTCCACCGACCGCGACCTGACCATGGCCGCGGCGCTCTACAACATCGGCAAGCTGAGTTGGACCGACAACATGATGGTCACGCCCGCCGACATGCTGCACCACACTGAGCTCGAGCTGTACCGAGCCTATCCGAAGCAGAGCGAATCGCTGCTGATGACCCTGGACCCGATGAAGGACGCGGCGCGGATCATCCGCCATCACCAGGAACGTTGGGACGGCAGCGGTTTCCCCGAGCACCTCAAGGGCGAGGCCATTCCGTTTGGCTCGCGGCTGTTGAAACTGGCGGTGGACTTCATCGAGCTGCAGCGCGGGTTGATTCTGGAGCGGCAGATGAACAGCGACGAAGCGCTGGTCTACATCCGCAAGTACGCCGGCAAGTTGTACGACCCGAATATGATCGAGGATTTCATCAAGGCCTGCGGTGAATACCTGGAAGACGTGACCTTGTCGGATCCGACGGTGAAGGTCATGAACACCCGGGAACTGGCGGCCGGCATGATCCTGGCGCGCAACCTCAACGCCGACAACGGCATGTTGCTGCTCAACGCCGGCAAGATCCTGAGCGGTCCGCTGGTGGAAAAGCTCATCGCCTTCGAGTCGATGGAAGGGGCGCGGTACAGCGTGTTCGTCAAGATCCCCGAAGAGGAGGCCGACCCTTCGGCGCCGAAGCCGATGTTGGGGTGACCGGGCTCTGACAAACAACGCAAATTCCCTGTGGGAGCGAGCTTGCTCGCGATAGCGGAGTATCAGTCAATGATGTTTTGACTGACATACCGCTATCGCGAGCAAGCTCGCTCCCACAGGGGGCTGTGTTGGTTTTGAGGTCGCGCCAGGCTTTGCTGTCGCCGCTGCGGTCTGTAATCTCCCCGCCATTTCCCCGGCCAAGGCTTTTATCCCTCATGACCACTTCCCTCATCCGCATCGCCGCCGCCCTGTTGCTCGGGCCGGACGGGCAAACCCTGCTGGTGCGCAAGCGCGGCACCCGAGCCTTCATGCAACCGGGCGGCAAGATCGAGGCCCATGAACAACCGGTGCAGGCGCTGGCCCGCGAGCTGGAAGAAGAGCTTGGGTTGCGGATCGACCCGACCCAGGCCCGCCACCTGGGCGTGTTCAGCGCGCCGGCGGCCAACGAACCGGGGTTTACCGTGCAGGCCGAGGTGTTCTTGCTGAGCATCGACGCCCCGGTTTCGCCGGCGGCCGAAATCGAAGAGGTGCGTTGGATCGACCCGGCCGGCGACAGCGATCTGGTACTGGCACCGTTGACAGGCGAGGTCATCCTGCCGTTTTATCGAGCGACACTGCTCGCTACCTGCTGATTCACGCCTCAAGGACTGACGCCCATGATTCCATTGCCGGACCTGTTGATTTTCGCCGCCGCCGCGTTGTTGATGGTCCTGACGCCCGGCCCGAACATGATCTACCTGATCTCCCGTTCGATCTGCCAGGGCCGCAAGGCCGGCGTCACGTCGCTGTTGGGCGTGGTGGCGGGGTTCTTCGTGCACATGTTTGCCGCCGCTGCGGGGCTGACGGCGGTGTTCCTGGCGGTGCCCATGGCCTATGAGGTGTTGAAGTGGGCCGGCGCGCTGTACCTGTTGTGGCTGGCCTGGCAGGCCGTGAAACCGGGCGCGCGTTCGCCCTTCGAGGCCCAGCAATTGCCGGCGGATTCGACGCGCAAGCTGATCACCATGGGCTTTCTCACCAGTGCGCTGAATCCCAAGATCGCGGTGTTCTATCTGTCGGTGTTCCCGCAATTCATCAGCCCGGAGCACGGTTCGCTGTTCACCCAGAGCATCATCCTCGGGCTGACCCAGATCAGCGTCAGTTTCAGCGTCAACCTGCTGATCGCCCTGTTCGCCGCCGGCATTGCCTCGTGGTTTGTCCACAAACCGAGCTGGCTGGCGGTGCAGCGCTACTTCATGGGGTTTGTCCTCGGTGCCCTGGCGCTGCGCCTGATGCTTGAGCAACGGCGTTCGGCGTGAACATTCGACGCCTGCGGGCCAGCGATGCCCAGGTGTATCGCGAGCTGATGCTCCAGGCGTACGCCTTGCATCCCCAGGCCTTCACCTCCAGCGTCAGCGAGCGGGAGAAATTGCCCATCAACTGGTGGGAGGCACGTCTGGGCAGCCGACTCGATGTGCTGCTGGGGGCGTTTGTCGAGCAAGAACTGGTCGGCATCGTCGGCCTGGCCCTGGAACCCCGGGAAAAAGCCCGGCACAAGGCGCTGCTGTTCGGCATGTACGTCGCCGACGCACATCGTCATCGGGGCCTCGGCCACCAACTGGTACAGGCCGCCCTCGACGAAGCCCGGCGCCACACCTTCCTGCGCTTGGTGCAACTGACCGTCACCGCCGGCAACGATCCGGCGCTCAAGCTCTACCAGCGCTGCGGCTTCGTCCTCTACGGCCTCGAACCGATGGCGATCCGCATGGACGACGAATACCTCGACAAGATCCATATGTGGCTAGAACTCTAATCCCACCACCATCCCCTGTGTGTGGTTCTTTGTGGGAGCAAGGCTTGCCCGCGATGGCGTTTTCGCAATCGCCATCGCGGGCAAGCCTTGCTCCCACAGAAGCTATCAGCGCACGGCACTCACCCCATCGAGGGTAGAAAACGACGTGTCCTTGGCCGTCAGCAAAAAGTCGCGCATGTACGGTGCGTCGAGCATGTCGGTGCGCACCGCCGCGTACAGCGTGGCGAACAAACCTTTCTCCCCCAGCCGCTTGGCCTTCACGTAGCCCCGCGAGCTGTATTCGTGCAGCGCCCAGTGCGGCATGCCGCAGACGCCACGGCCGCTGGCCACCAGTTGCATCATCATCACTGTCAGCTCAGACGTGCGCACCTGGGCCGGTTCGATGTCGGCCGGTTCCAGGAAGCGCGTGAAGATGTCCAGCCGATCGCGCTCCACCGGGTAGGTGATCAGGGTTTCGCTGATCAGGTCTTCGGGGACGATGTACGCCTTGCCCGCCAACCGATGCTGGTTGGCGACGGCGAGCATCGCTTCGTAGGTGAACAGCGGCACGTAGGTGATGCCGGCCAATTCCAGCGGGTCGGAGGTCACCACCAGGTCGAGGTCGCCCCGGGCCAAGGCCGGCAGGGGGGCGAAGGCGAAGCCCGAGGCCAGGTCCAGTTCGACTTCCGGCCAGGCATCGCGGAACTGGTCGATGGTCGGCATCAACCACTGAAAGCAACTGTGGCACTCGATGGCCATGTGCAGCCGTCCGGCGGTGCCGCCCGCCAAGCGGGCGATGTCCCGTTCAGCACTGCGCAGTAACGGCAGGGCGGCATCGGCCAGTTGCAACAGGCGCAGGCCGGCGCTGGTGAAGCGTACCGGCTTGGTCTTGCGCACGAACAACTGCATGCCCAGGCGCTCTTCCAGTTCCTTGAACTGGTGGGAGAGGGCGGATTGAGTCAGGTGCAGGCGTTCGGCGGCTTCGACCAGGCTGTCGGCTTCACGCAGGGCGTGCAGGGTCTTGAGGTGACGGAGTTCAAGCACCGGAGTTGCTCCATGAGTAAAACTTGTGATCAACACGAAAAGGTTGAGTTTGTCTCATGTGGGTCGAGCTGTCGACAATGGCGCCATCTTTTACAGGAGGACGCACACCATGGCCCTGGCCCACACCCTCGGTTTTCCCCGCATCGGCGCCGACCGCGAACTGAAAAAAGCCCTCGAAGCCTACTGGAAGGGCGACCTGGCCCCGGCCGCGTTGCAAGCCGTGGGGCGTGAACTGCGGGCCCGGCATTGGCAACTGCAAAAAGACGCCGGCATCGACCTGCTGCCCGTCGGCGATTTTGCCTGGTACGACCAGGTGCTCAGCCATAGCTTGACCCTGGGCGCCGTTCCATCGCGTTTCCACAGCACTCTGAATACCCAGGGCCGACCGACCCTCGACACCCTGTTCGCCATGGCCCGTGGCGCCACGGCCAGTTGCTGCGGTGCCGACCACGGCCAGGCACAATACGCCCAGGAGTTGACCAAGTGGTTCGACACCAATTACCACTACCTGGTCCCGGAGTTTTCCGCTGACCAGGCCTTCGCCCTGAGTTGGGAACAGTTGTTCGACGAAGTGGACGAGGCCCATGCCTTGGGTCATCAGGTCAAACCGGTGATCATCGGCCCGTTGACCTACTTGTGGCTGGGCAAGGCCAAGGGCGAGGCGTTCGACAAGCTCGACCTGCTGGAGCGCCTGCTGCCGGTCTACGGTGAAATCCTCAACCGCCTCAAGGCCCAGGGCGTGGAATGGGTGCAGATCGACGAACCGATCCTCACCCTCGACCTGCCCCTGGCCTGGAAAAGCGCCTTCGAGCGGGCCTACCACATTCTTCAGTACTCGCCGCTGAAAAAACTCGTGGCCACTTATTTCAGTGGCCTGCAAGACAACCTTGGCCTGGCGGTGAGCCTGCCGGTGGACGGTTTGCACATCGACGCGGTACGTGACCCGGAACAACTGGGCCAGGTGCTGGACCGCCTGCCGACGTACAAGATTCTCTCGGTGGGCCTGGTCAACGGGCGCAACGTCTGGCGCTGCGAACTGGAACAGGCACTGGCGCAATTGCAACCGGCCCAGGAGCGCTTTGGCGACAACCTTTGGGTCAGCACCTCGTGTTCGCTGCTGCACAGCCCGGTGGACCTGGAACGTGAAGACCGGCTCGATCCCGAACTCAAGAGCTGGCTCGCCTTTGCCGTGCAGAAGTGTGGTGAAGTCGCGGTGCTGCGCGATGCACTGAACGATCCACAGGCCCCCGCCGTGCAGCAGGCCTTGAGCGACAGCCGCGCGGTGCAGGCCCGTCGCGCCGGCTCGACGCGCATTCACAAAGCCGAGGTCCAGGCGCGCCTGGCGGCGATCGGGCCACAGGACAGCCAGCGGCATTCACCGTTTGCCCAGCGCATCGAACGCCAGCGCGCACGCCTGGCGCTGCCGACGTTTCCTACCACCACCATCGGCTCCTTCCCGCAGACCCCGGCCATTCGCCTGGCCCGTCAGGCCTACAAGCAGGGCAAGTTGTCGGCCAACGACTATCAGGACGCCATGCACACCGAGATCCGCCATGCCGTGCAGATCCAGGAACGCCTGGGCCTGGACGTGTTGGTGCACGGTGAAGCCGAGCGCAACGACATGGTGGAATATTTCGCCGAGCAGTTGGACGGCTACGCCTTCACCCGTTTCGGCTGGGTGCAGAGTTATGGCTCGCGTTGCGTGAAACCGGCGATCATCTACGGCGACATCAGCCGCCCGAAAGCCATGACTGTCGACTGGATCCGCTACGCGCAAAGCCTGACCGACAGGGTCATGAAAGGCATGCTCACCGGTCCCGTGACCATGCTGATGTGGTCGTTCCCCCGCGAAGATGTGTCGCGCCAGGTCCAGGCCCGACAATTGGCCCTGGCCCTGCGGGACGAAGTGCTGGACCTGGAAAAAGCCGGGATCAAGATTGTGCAGATCGACGAGGCGGCGTTCCGTGAAGGGTTGCCGTTGCGTCGCGGACAATGGCAGGAGTACCTGGACTGGGCGGTTGACGCGTTCCGTTTGTGTGCGTCGGGGGTGGGCGACGAAACCCAGATCCATACGCACATGTGCTACAGCGAGTTCAATGACGTGATCAAGGCTATCGCCGACATGGACGCCGACGTCATCACCATCGAGACCTCCCGTTCGGACATGGAGTTGCTGGAAGCATTCGAGGCCTTCGACTACCCGAACGACATCGGCCCGGGCGTCTACGACATCCACTCGCCACGGGTGCCGGACACGGCCGAGATGGTGGCGCTGATGAGCAAGGCGGTAAAGCGGATCGCCGCCGAGCGGCTGTGGATCAACCCCGACTGCGGGCTGAAAACCCGGGCCTGGCCGGAGACGGAAGCGGCACTGGTGAACATGGTGGCGGCGGCGCGGCAGTTGCGTAGTCAGTTGGCCTGAAACCGGCGCCTTGAGCGGGTACCTGTGGGAGCAAAGCTTGCTCGCGATGAAGCCAACGCGATTTCTCTGGAATCGAGGTGCTTGTATCGCGAGCAAGCTTTGCTCCCACAGGTACATCCTTTCCCACAGGTACTTCCTTTCCCATAGATACATCCTTCGCGCAGGCAACCGCTCGGCAATCTTCATCAAACTGTCACGCAACTGTGGCAGCGCGCTTGAACAAACTTCATCAGACTCGCGCTCTACTGGGGTTCTGCGTTTCGGTGTTTCTTCATGCGTGTACTTATTTTCCTGGCCGCGTTGTGTTTCGGCCTGCCGTCGATGGCGGCGTCTCGTTGTGATGTCAATGTTGCAACCCACCATGTCGATCTGGATCAGGTCAGCCTGGCCTACCAGAGCGTTGGTCGTGCCTCGGATCCGGCATTGCTCTTGGTGATGGGCCTGGGTGGACAATTGATCCATTGGCCGGACGAAGTGGTGGTCGCCCTGTGCGAGCAGGGTTTCCGGGTGATTCGCTACGATAACCGCGACGTCGGCCTGTCCACGTGGCGCCAGGCGCCCGGCAGCGCCAACCTGACCTTTGAAGCCCTGCGCTACAAGCTCGGTTTGCCCGTGGCCGCGCCGTATACCCTGACGGACATGGCCGACGACGGGCTGGGACTGATGGACGCGTTGCAGGTGCAAAGCTTCCACGTGTTGGGTGTGAGTATGGGCGGGATGATCGCCCAGCACATGGCCGCCATGGCGCCGCAGCGGGTCGAAAGCCTGACCCTGATCATGACCAGTTCCGGTGCCGAAGGCTTGCCCGCACCCAGCGCCGGGCTGGTGCAGTTGCTGTCGCGGCGCAGCGCGCCGGATCGCGAAGCGGCACTGCAGCAGCAGGCCGATCTGTTGGCCGCGTTGGGCAGCCCGATGGTGGTGGACGATCGCCAGGCCTTGCTGCATCAGGCCGCCGTGGCCTATGACCGAGCCTTCAACCCCGAAGGCGTGAAGCGCCAGATCATGGCGATCATGGCCGAGCCCAGCCGAGTGGCACTGCTCAATCAACTGCGGGTGCCGACCCTGGTCGTCCACGGCACCGCCGACCCGTTGCTGCCGGTGATGCATGGCGTGCACTTGGCGGCGCACATCCAAGGCAGCCAGTTGAAACTGATCCCGGGCCTGGCCCATCGTTTCCAGGATGCGTTCAAGGCGCCGTTGCTGGGGGCGGTGTTGCCGTACCTGCAGCAGCACCGTGAAGACACTTCGCATTGGGCACAGATCGAGCCGGCGCAGGCGCCGAATCTGCTCTGATAATCCTGATGGCTTGAGGCCTGCCCGGCTTATGTGGCGAGCGGATTTGTGGGAGCAAAGCTTGCTCGCGAAACAGCCACCTCGATCTCTGAGAGACCGCGTCGCCTTCATCGCGGGCAAGCCTTGCTCCCACAGGGGCTTGCTGTGACGTTGCTACCGCGCCCGTGCCTGCTCCACCAACCACCCCATCAACTCCTGCAACGGCCCCGACGCCTCGGGTTTACGTGGGTGCACCAGGTGATAGCCCAGCCCGGTCTTGACCTTCAACTCGAACGGCATCACCAGCCGGCCGGCGCTCAGGTCGTCGCCGATCAGCGCCCAGTCGCCAATCGCCACGCCGGTGCCCTGGGAGGCCATGGACATCGCCAGGTCCAGGGTTTCGAAGTGCTGGCCCTTGTTGACCTGGTTCAAGTGCACATCGGCCGCCGCCAGCCAGGCGTTCCAGTCGCGCTCGTCAAGGGCCGGGTGCAACAACAGGTGGTGTTGCAAGTCGGCGGGTTCATGCAGCGGCACCGCACCTTCCAGGACCGGGCGGGAGCAGACGGGCGTCAGTTGTTCATCGAACAGGTGCAGGCATGCCAGCGCGGAGTCCGGTGGTGGGCCATAGACCACCGCGGCGTCGAACGCTTCGCGCTGGAAATCCACCCCGTGCCTGACGGTGGTGGTCAGTTCCACCGGCACGTCCGGCCGTTCCTTTTGCCATTGCAAAAGGCGCGGCAGCAACCAGCGCATCACACAGGTCGGGGCCTTGAGCTGTAGGGTCTGGCGCTTCTCGCCGATCTGCTCGACCGCTTCGCCGATCAGGCTGAACACTTGCTGCACCCGTGGCAGCCACGCCTGGCCCTCGGCGGTCAGGCTCAAGCCGCGGGCCTGGCGCTGGAACAAGGCATAACCCAAATGATCTTCCAGCCCGGCGATCTGCCGGCTCACCGCACCCTGGGTGATGTGGAGTTGTTCGGCGGCCCGGGTGAAGTTGCAGCATTGGGCCGTGATCAGAAACGCGTGCAGCGCTGGCAACGGGGGGAGTCGTTTCATTTCGATCAAGCCATGACGTGAGGACATGGCTAGTATGACTTTTTATCCATTGTTGTCGCCACGCCTCGCCCGTTCCAATAACGCCACTCCAAGGACAAAAAGGGCCCCGCAGGGCTCTGTCCAAGACAAGAAAAAAGGCGATGGCAATGGCGACGTGCGGCGAAGTATTGGTCAAGTTACTCGAAGGTTATGGTGTGGAGCAGGTGTTCGGCATTCCCGGCGTGCATACCGTCGAGCTGTACCGTGGACTGGCCCGTTCCAGCATCCGCCATGTGACGCCGCGTCATGAGCAGGGCGCAGGCTTCATGGCCGACGGCTACGCCCGGGTCAGCGGCAAACCCGGCGTGTGTTTCATCATCACCGGCCCCGGCATGACCAACATCACCACCGCCATGGGCCAGGCCTACGCCGATTCGATCCCGATGCTGGTGATCTCCAGCGTACAGTCGCGCAGCCAGTTGGGCGGTGGACGCGGCAAGCTGCATGAACTGCCGAACCAGTCTGCATTGGTGGGCGGTGTCGCGGCGTTTTCCCACACGCTGATGTCCGCCGCCGAGTTGCCCGGCGTGCTGGCCCGAGCGTTCGCGGTGTTCCAGGCCGGGCGCCCGCGGCCGGTGCACATTGAAATTCCGTTGGATGTTTTGGTTGAAGACGCCGATGCCTTACTCGCTAGCGTGCCGGTGAACATCAGCCGCGCCGGTGCCGCACCGAGTGCCGTAGCGCAAATGGCTGCAAAGCTGGCATCGGCCAAACGGCCTTTGTTCCTGGCCGGTGGCGGAGCCATCGACGCAGCGGCTGAATTGACCGAACTGGCCGAACGGCTCGGCGCGCCCGTGGCGTTGACCATCAATGCCAAAGGCCTGCTGCCTGCGCGCCATCCGTTGCTGATCGGCTCTACCCAGAGCCTGGTGGCCACCCGTGCGTTGGTGGCCGAGGCGGATGTGGTGCTGGCCATCGGCACTGAACTGGCCGAGACCGATTACGACATTACCTTCGCCGGCGGCTTCGAGATTCCCGGTGCGCTGCTGCGTATCGACATCGACCCGGACCAGACCGTGCGCAATTACCCGCCGCACTTGGCCCTGGTGGCCGACGCCCGTGTCGCCGCCCGGGCTTTGCTCGATGAATTGGACCGGCACCCCTTGGCCGAGCGTCACGCCGATTGGGGGCCGGCGCGTGCCGCTCGGTTGCGCGCGGAGCTTCAAGGCAGTTGGGACGCCGCGACCCGGGCCCAGACCTTGTTTCTCGACACGGTCTTGCAGACGCTACCGGAGGCGGTGTTTGTTGGTGACTCCACGCAACCGGTGTACACCGGCAACCTGACCTTCAACCCGGATCAGCCGCGCCGCTGGTTCAATGCCTCCACCGGCTACGGCACCCTCGGCTACGCGTTGCCGGCGGCCATCGGCGCCTGGCTCGGCGGCAAGGACCTGGGTCACTGCCGCCCCGCGGTGGTGTGCCTGATCGGCGACGGCGGGTTGCAGTTCACCTTGCCGGAACTGGCCAGCGCCGTGGAAGCGCGCACGCCAGTGATCGTGCTGCTGTGGAATAACCAGGGCTACGAAGAGATCAAGAAATACATGCTCAACCGCGCCATCGAACCGGTAGGCGTGGACATCTATACCCCGGATTTCATCGGTGTCGCCAAGGCCTTGGGCTGCTTTGCCCAAGCCATCGAGGATGTGCCGTCACTGCGAGCTGCGTTGCTGGCGGCCCGTGAGCGGCAGGGGCCGACATTGATTGAGATTGACCAGGGTGTTTGGACAGCGAAGTGTTGAGGTGTTTTTATTGGCCCCATCGCGAGCAAGCTCGCTCCCACAGGGGATCTTCAGTGAACACAGATTCTTTGTTCACAACAGACCCAATGTGGGAGCGAGCTTGCTCGCGATGAGGCCGGCCCACCCAACACAAAACCCAGCTCAAACGGTCATCCGCAACCGCGCCAGATCCCGCAACGGCGGCGCACCGAACAACCGGCTGTACTCGCGGCTGAACTGCGAAGGGCTTTCATAACCCACCCGATACCCCGCCGCCGAGGCTTCCAGCCCCTCGGCCAACATCAGCCGGCGGGCTTCCTGCAGGCGCAGTTGCTTCTGGTATTGCAACGGGCTCATGGCGGTCATGGCCTTGAAGCGGTGATGCAGGGTCGAGACGCTGAGGTTCACTTCCCGGGCCAGGTCATCGATACGCAGCGGCTGTTCGAAATGGCCGTTGAGCCATTTGATCGCCTGGCTGATGCGATGGCTCTGACTGTTGGCGATGGCGATTTCATACAGCCGATAGCCTTGCGGACTGCGCAGCAGGCGATAGAGGATTTCCCGGCGCACCAGAGGCGCGAGCATGGCGATGTCTTTCGGCGTGTCCAGCAGCCGTGCCAGACGCAGCACGGCGTCGAGCATCGGCGTGTCCAGGCGCTCGATATACAGCCCGCGCCCGGCGGGGCGGGTCGGCACGCCCAAGGGGCCGGCATCGGCGATCAACGCGGTAATTTCCGTCGGGTCGATGTCCAGGCGCAGGGCCAGGACCGGCTGGCCGGCCGAAACGTCGGTGATGCAGCCACTGAGCGGCATCGAGACCGAGACCACCAGGTAATGGAGCGGGTCGTATTGGAACGACTCGTCCGCCAGGCACACCTGCTTGCTGCCCTGGGCCATGATGCACAGCGCCGGTTGCGCCAGCACCGGGGCGAATCTGTGCGGCTGGCTGTGCCGCGACAGGTGCAGCGAGCCGATGGCCGTGGCGTAGCTGCCGTCTTCGCTGGTGTTGCGGTCGATGATCGACGCGAGTTCGGCGCGCTGTTGTTCCAGGTACGTGCCCAGCGGGACGTGGGCGTGATCGAGTGGCGACATGCCGGGATCCTCAGGCGATAGGGAGCGATGAGCAAAGCTTATGTTTGTGCAAGGCGCAGCGGTAGCAACATCCTGTTGAAAGCTTGCCTGATCCTGCACGGCGTAATGGGCCATGACGGTGCAACGCTGGCGAAACTTGCTTGAAACCTTTTGTTTCAACTTCTCGAGTTGCAACGGGATCGATGGCGGATTCTGTGCGGCGGGTGCGCAGGATTGTGCAATGGGTCGGCAGGAATCGACTAACGAAGCTGGCGGCGTGGCGCTTAACCTTTGATCCTGTCGCAGCCTGTCCCCGGCTGCACAACGGATTACCTGGGAGGGTTGAACATGACTACACAGATCCCCGTCAGCCACATGGCTTTCGTCCGGGCCCGCGGCGGGTGCTCCAAGCAACTGGGGGCACGCCTGAGCACGCTGATCGCGCCTTCGCGCCAGGCACCCGGTTGCCTGCACTTTGCCTTGCAGCAATCGCAATGCGACGCTGATTTGTGGCTGGTGTCCGGGCTCTGGGTTAACCAGCCGTCGATGGACGCCTACTTCAATTCACCGGCCATGGCGATTTTCGCCGAGCTGGTGCAGGACCTGGTGGTGAGCAGCCTGGATTTCCACACCTTCCGGGAAGTCTCCGCCGCCCAGGCGACCGAAGGGTGCCGGGCGCAGGTACACAAACTGGCCGGTTGAAGGTTTAATGACCGTCATTTTCCACCGCCGGGATGCACAAGACATGGCACGTAAAGCCTTTGAAACGTTTGAAGCTGTTTCTGCTGTTGTTCCCACGGAAGGCGGCTACCATGCCGCCATTGCCACCAAGGCCATCGGCGGCTCAGGTGCGCCGCGCTTCAACAAGGTGCTTGAAAAGCAGACCTTCAAGACTGCTGCCGAGGCCGACGCTGCGGCTGCCATGCGGTTGACCCGTCTAAAGGGGGTCGACGACGAGGGCAGGTTGGTCTGGTAAACCAGCATAGAAGGGATTGCTTTTGTGGCGAGGGGATTTATCCCCGCTGGGCTGCGAAGCAGCCCTAAAACCTGCCAACTCGGTAGCTCAGATAGATTGAGGTGACTGTTTGGGGGGCCGCTTCGCAGCCCAACGGGGATAAATCCCCTCGCCACAGGGGATCGCGTTGCTCCTACTTTGGACGATGCATCTTGAACAACGCCTCAGGCCCCAGCTGGAAATAATCCGCCGGCCCACCCCCGCGTAAGATCGGCTCGGCGGCGGCGGTGTCGTACACCCCATCCTTCAACAGCCACTGGGCGATATGCACGGCGACCACTTCGCCGAGGATCAGCCAGCTCGGCACCAGCCCTTTGTCCGCCCGCTGCAATTGAATGATCTGCGTGACCTTGCATTCGAAGGACACCGGGCTTTCGGCCACACGCGGCACCTGGATCACCCGTGACGGGGCGGTCGTCAAACCCGCCAGTTCGAACTCGTTGACCTCTGGCGCGACCATCGCGCAGCTCTGGTTCATCTGTTCGGCGAGCGGGCGGGTGGCCAGGTTCCAGGCGAATTCACCGGTCTGTTCGATGTTGTTCAGGCTGTCTTTGCGCCCGACGCTGGAGAATCCAATGATCGGTGGAATGTAATTGAAGGCGTTGAAGAAGCTATAGGGCGCCAGGTTCAAGCGGCCTTCGCCATCCTGGGACGAAATCCAGCCGATGGGGCGCGGGCCGACGATGGCGTTGAATGGATCGTGGGGCAGGCCGTGGCCATTGGCGGGTTCGTAGAAGTGGATATCTTCGGGCATGGCTGGAGAGGATCCTGCGAGGGAGTTTAAAGGGATTTGAAGATAGTGCAGGGCCCCACTGTTTTTGTCAGCACCCTTGGAACCCTGTGGGAGCGAGCTTGCTCGCGATAGCGGTGGGTCAGTCAGCATCGTTGTCGACTGAAACACCGCTATCGCGAGCAAGCTCGCTCCCACATTGGATCTCTGAAACCAGACAAGTCGTGCTCCGCTGTTATAGCCATGGGGGGTTCACTTACCCCAAAAACAACTAAGCCCGGCCGAAGCCGGGCTGTGAGGGTGTGGTGATCGGATTAGCTGATGGCAGCAGTGTTGGTGCGGTCGAAGCCATCTTCAGCAAGGGCACCGTTAGTGCGGTCGAAACCGTCGGCAGCGAGGGCACCGTTAGTGCGGTCGAAACCGTCGGCAGCGAGGGCACCGTTAGTGCGGTCGAAACCGTCGGCAGCGAGGGCGCCGTTGGTGCGGTCGAAACCGTCGGCAGCGAGGGCACCGTTAGTGCGGTCGAAACCGTCGGCAGCGAGGGCACCGTTGGTGCGGTCGAAACCGTCGGCAGCGAGGGCGCCGTTGGTGCGGTCGAAACCGTCGGCAGCGAGGGCGCCGTTGGTGCGGTCGAAACCATCTTCAGCGACGGTAGCGCCGTTGGTGCGGTCGAAACCATCTTCAGCGATTGCGCCGTTAGTGCGATCGAAGCCATCGGCAGCGAGGGTGGCAGCGCCAGTACGGTCGTAACCATCAGCGGCGATGGCCGAGCTGGTGCGGTCGAAACCATCGGCAGCAAAAGTATTGGCGGCCAGTACGGACAGGGTCAGGGCGATGATCAGTTTGGTTTTCATGGTCGTGCTCCAGAATGTTTTGGCGTTAGCGCCTTGGGTGTGGAGTTCATATTACGCTCGTTAATTTGATTAAAAAGCGCAAAAAATGGCTAAAACAAATCTATTTAATCGATATGTTGTCAGTTGCCGTAGAACGGTCAATGAGATCCCTTACCGGCATATCGAATGGCGTTCTGTTGAGGATGAGGATGGAGGGGAGGCATTAACCAGAGATTAATGTCGGATAAATCTTTAGACATGGAACGAAAAAAAGGGGCGAACCTGTCAGGTTCGCCCCTTTTGTTTGTACGACCTTGGAGGTCAGTCGGTCAGGATCCGCGAATGCTTGCGGGTGTCTTTCATGGTGATGTACACCAGCAGCGACACGGCGATGCAGGCCGTCACGTACCAGTAGTAACCGGTTTCCATGCCGATGCTCTTGAACCACAGGGCGATGTATTCAGCGGTGCCGCCGAAGATCGACACGGTCAGTGCATAGGGCAGGCCCACACCCAGGGCGCGGATTTCGGTAGGGAACAACTCGGCTTTCACCACGGCGTTGATCGAGGTGTAGCCGCTGACGATGATCAGCGCCGCCATGATCAGGAAGAACGCGCCCCACCAGGTCTGGATGGTGTGCAGGGTGGTGAGGATCGGTACGGTGAACAGGGTGCCGAGGATGCCGAAGGCGATCAGGATCGGCCGGCGCCCGACCTTGTCCGACAGCCCGCCGATCACCGGTTGCAGGCACATGAACAGGAACAGCGTGGCGGCGGAAATGGTGGTGGAGTCGGAGATGCTCATGCCGACCGTGTTCACCAGGTATTTCTGCATGTAGGTGGTGTAGGTGTAGAACGCCAGGGTGCCGCCCATGGTCAGGCCGACCACGGTCAACAGTTCCTTGGGATGGCGCATCAAGGTGCGCATCGCGCTTTCCTTGGCTTTTTCCTTCTTGGTGAACGACTCGGTTTCTTCCATGCCGCGACGCAGGTACAGCGCCACCACCGCACACAGCGCGCCGATGGCGAACGGGATGCGCCAGCCCCAGGCATACAGTTGCTCGGTGGTGAGGAATTGTTGCAGCACGATCAGCACGCCCAGGGCGATGAGCTGGCCGGAGATCAGGGTCACGTACTGGAAGCTGGAGAAGAAGCCGCGACGTTCCTTGGTCGCCATCTCGCTCAGATAGGTCGCCGAGGTGCCGTACTCGCCACCCACCGACAGACCTTGGAGCAGGCGGGCAAACACCAGCAGGATCGGCGCGCCGACGCCGATGGTTTCGTAGCTCGGGCTCAAGGCGATGATCAGCGAGCCGAAGCACATCAGGTACACCGAGGCCATCAACGCACGTTTGCGACCGGCGCGGTCAGCGTACAGGCCCATCAACCAGCCGCCGATCGGGCGCATCAGGAAGCCCACGGCGAAGATCGCTGCAGTGTTGAGCAATTGGGCGGTGGTGTCGCCCTTGGGGAAGAAGACTTTGGCGAAGTACAACGAGAATGCGGCGTAGACGTACCAGTCATACCACTCGACCATGTTGCCGACCGAGCCGCTGAAGATCGATTTGATCCGGCTGGCGGTGGTTCTTTCACGGGCGGGCACGGCAGCCGACCCAATGGGCAGGGCGTTGGAGTTGTCCATTGAAGGATCCTTCGTTTAATTGTTTTTGTGGAGCGCGTGGGAACGCAGCCTGACAGGGCTATAGCAGGAGCTGTGCCAGGTGGCGGAGGGCCGGTTTAGAGGGGGGCGGGGCGTTGCGTGAGCGGAAATCCGCTCATTGTGGCTGGGTGTGTGGGCGGTAATCCGCTTATGCGGGGAGAGATTCTTCGTCTGTGGCGGCCCTATCGCGAGCAAGCTCGCTCCCACATTTGTCCGGCGTACACATCAACCTGTGGGAGCGGGCTTGCTCGCGAAAGCGGTGTGTCAGCCCATTCAATACCGACTGACTCGACGCCTTCGCGAGCAAGCCCGCTCCCACATTCGTCCGGCGTACACATCACCCTGTGGGAGCGAGCTTGCTCGCGATGAGGCCGGTACAGACACAGCAAATTCAGCGGGCCCTACAAAAACATCTCCCGATTCAAGCCATGTCGCTGCATCTTTTCATTGAAGGTGCGGCGTGGCAGTTGCAGTTCTTCTAGCACGGCTTTCACATCGCCTTTGTGCCGAGTCAGGGCGGCGCGCAGGCACTGGGCTTCGAAGGCTTCCTGCTGGGCCGCGAGGGACTGGCCCGGCTCCGTCTCCAGGACGGGCAGTTGATCCAGCCCCAACACCTGGCGCTCGGCGACGTTGGCCAGTTCCCGCACGTTCCCCGGCCAGTCGTGGCTGAGCAGATGGCTCAACTGCGGACCGCTCAGGGGCGCAGCGGGGCGGCCCAGGCGTTCGGCGGCGTGATGGGTGAAGTGTTCGAACAGCAGGGGAATGTCCTCGCGCCGTTCGCGCAGCGGCGGCAGGCGGAGCTCGGCGATGTTCAAGCGATAGGCCAGGTCTTCGCGAAAGCGTCCGGCCCGGGCTTCGTCCAGCAGGTCGGGCTTGGTGGCGGCGATGATGCGCAGGTCCACCTGGATGCTCTGGTTGGAACCCAGGCGTTCGAGTTTCTTCTCCTGCAACACCCGCAGCAACTTGACCTGCTGGGCCAGGGGCATACTTTCGATTTCGTCGAGAAACAGCGTACCGCCGTCGGCGTATTCGAGTTTGCCGATGCGCTTGCCTTGGGCACCGGTGAAGGCGCCGCTTTCGTGGCCGAACAGCTCCGCCTCGAACAGCGGCTCGGGAATGGCTGCGCAGTTCAACGCGACGAAGGGTTTGCTCGCCCGCGGGCCGAAGTCGTGCAGGCAGCGGGCGACGAGTTCCTTGCCGCTGCCGGTCTCGCCGCGGATCAAGACGTTGACCGGCAGTGCCGCCAGGTCCAGCACCTGGCGCCGCAGGTTTTGCAGGGCACGGGACACCCCCAGCAGCGTGCCATCGAGCCGGGCCCGGGCGTCGGCCTGTTCATGCAGGCGGCGGTTTTCCAGGACCAGGGTGCGCTTGTCCAGGGCCCGACGCAGGCTGCCGAGCAGGGCTTCGGGGCTGAAGGGTTTTTCCAGGAAGTCGTAGGCGCCGTCGCGCATGGCCTCCACGGCCATGGGCACGTCACCGTGGCCGGTCAACAGGATCACCGGCAGGTCCGGATCGCGGCGGCGTACTTCGGCCAGCAGCTCCAGGCCGCTGAGGCCGGGCATGCGCACGTCGCTGAGGATTACTCCGGGGAAATGCTCCGGCAACCGGGCCAGGCATTCGTCGGCGCGGCTGAACAGTTGCACCTGGAACCCCGACAGGCTCAACCATTGCTCGACGGCACTGCGAATGCTGCCTTCGTCATCCACGACCATGACTGAATCAAGCATGCAGTTGCGCCTCCTGATCGATGGGCAAGGTCACGCAGAATACCGCGCCGTGCTCGTGGTTGTCCGCGCTCAGGCGCCCGCCGGACTCATGGATGATTGCAAACGAAACCGCCAGCCCGAGGCCCAGGCCATCGCCCACGGCCTTGGTGGTGAAAAACGGATCGAACACCTGGGCCAGGTGTTCCTCGGCGATCCCGGTGCCGCTGTCGCTGACGCTCAGGCGCCACAATTGCTCATCGGCTTCCAGGCGTACTTCCAGGCGCTTGATGGGTTGGTCGGCCATGGCGTCGAGGGCGTTGCGCAACAGGTTGATCAACACTTGTTCGAGGCGGATCGCATCGCCGCGCACCCACGCCGGGCGGGTCAGGTGCAACACGGTGCTGACCTGTTCGTCGCGCAGGCGCGTGTCCAGCAGTTGCAGGGCCTGGTCCACCACCGCCGCCAGGTCCAGGCGTTCGCGCAGGCCGCTGGGGCTTTTGCGGGCGAACGTCTTCAAGTGGCCGGTGAGGGCGGCCATGCGGGTCAGCATGTCGTCCACCGGCTTGAGGGCCTTGTAGGCGTCATCGACCCGACCGTGATCCAGCAGCAAGCGCAGGGTTGCCAATTGCATGCGCTGGGCGGTCAAGGGTTGGTTGATTTCATGGGCCAGGGCCGCCGACATCTGCCCCAACGCCGCCAGCTTGGCCGATTGCACCAGGCCGTCCTGGGCGGTGCGCAGATCCCGGGTGCGCTCCTCCACCAGCCGTTCCAGCTCTTCGCGGCTGCGCTGGCGCAACCTTGCCAGGCGCCAGCGTTGGTTGAGAAACAGCAACAGGAACACCAGCGTCAGCCACAACCCGGCGGCGGCAAGCCCGGCGTTGCGCAGGTCCTCGAAGGCGATCTGTGGGCGACGCAGCAAGTGCAGGGTCCAGCCTTCGGCGCTCAACGGCAAGGATTCCCACAGGTAGTCCGCCGAGCCATCGGGGGCCTCGACCCGGGCCAAATGGCTATTGTCATCGAAGCGTCGCAGCGGTTCATAGGCCAGGGGTTGCAACGGTTGTTTGTCGTATTGGCGGGTGGCCTTGAGTTCGGCACGGTCGCTGTCGGTCAGCGGCTGCAAGTGGCGATAACGCCAGCCTGGGCGATTGGCGATGAAGATGATGCCCCGGGCATCGCTGACCAGCAGGGTGTCGCTGCCCTGGCGCCATTCGCGTTCCAGCTCCGGAAACTCCAGCTTCACCACCATCGCGCCAAGGAACTCGCCGTTGTCGCCGGTCACGGCGCTGGAGAGGAAATACCCCGGGATGCCGCTGGTCACGCCCACCGCATAAAACCGCCCGGTGCCCTGGGTGCGGGTCTGGAGGAAATAGGGACGGAAACCATAGTTGTGCCCGACATAGCTGCTGGGCAGGCGCCAGTTGCTAGCCGCGACGGCCAGGCCTGTGTGGTCGAGCAATTCCAGGGTGGATGACTGGGCGGCGCCATTGATCTGTTCGAGCTTGCGGTTCAACGCGTCCTGCTGCGTCGCACTGACCGACCCCTTGAGGGCCGAGCGCAACTCCGGATCCAGCGCCAGCACAGCGGGCAGGGCACGGTAGCGTTCGATCAGGGTGTGCAACGAGTTGGCGTACAGCGCCAACTGTTGGCTGGCCCGGCTGGCGTCCTCTTCCAAGGCCACGCGTTCGGCGTGGCGCACGGCGAGGGTGGCGGCAACCGCCGCGCCGGTGAGGATCAGCAAGGTGTACAACGACAGACGCAAGGTACGGGTGGTCGGCAGCATGCTGGCGTAAACCAGTGGAAAGTCGGGCGGGCACGATAGCATGGCGGTTGCTTTGAGCGATCATGTACTTGAGCCTGCCCATGACCAGTGTGGGAGCGGGCTTGCTCGCGAAGACGTCGGCACATCCAACATCGATGTCGGTTGACCCACCGCCATCGCGAGCAAGCTCGCTCCCACACTGGGACCCAGGTGACCACAGCACCTCAATTCACCGCTTATCCCCTGTGGGAGCGGCTTGCTCGCGAAGACGCCGGCACATTCAACATTGATGTCGGCTGACCCACCGCCATCGCGAGCAAGCTCGCTCCCACACTGGGACCCAGGTGACCACAGCACCTCAATTCACCGCTTATCCCCTGTGGGAGCGAGCTTGCTCGCGATAGCGGCGGGTCAGTTTTACTTGAATGCTGGATACAAACCGTTGTGGCTGGTTTCTGTGCGCACAAAAAAGGCCGGTGGACTTGTCGCCCCACCGGCCTTTTTCACTGCGCCAAAATGCCTGTTACTGCACTTCGACCGCCAGGCTGTCGCTGATCTTCTTCTGCCAGATGGCAGGACCCGTGATGTGCACCGACTCGCCCTTGCTGTCTACGGCGACAGTCACCGGCATGTCCTTGACCTCGAACTCGTAGATCGCTTCCATCCCCAGTTCGGCGAACGCCAGGACTTTGGATTTCTTGATCGCCTGAGCCACCAGGTAAGCAGCACCGCCGACGGCCATCAGATAGACAGCCTTGTTGTCCTTGATCGCTTCGATGGCGGTCGGGCCGCGCTCGGATTTGCCGATCATGCCCAACAGGCCGGTCTGCTCGAGGATCTGGCGGGTGAACTTGTCCATCCGCGTGGCGGTGGTCGGACCAGCAGGGCCGACGACTTCTTCGCCTACCGGGTCGACCGGGCCGACGTAATAGATGAAGCGGCCCTTGAGGTCCACCGGCAAGGTTTCACCCTTGTTCAGCATCTCGACCATGCGCTTGTGCGCCGCGTCGCGGCCGGTGAGCATCTTGCCGTTGAGCAACACGGTTTCGCCCGGCTTCCAGCTCTGCACGTCTTCCGGCGTCAGGGTGTCGAGGTTGACGCGACGGGCCGACGGGCCGGCTTCCCAGACGATTTCCGGGTAGGCGTCCAACGGTGGCGCTTCCAGCGACGCCGGGCCCGTGCCGTCCAGCACGAAGTGGGCGTGACGGGTGGCGGCGCAGTTGGGGATCATGCACACCGGCAGGGAGGCGGCGTGGGTCGGGTAGTCCATGATCTTCACGTCGAGCACGGTGGTCAGGCCACCCAGGCCCTGGGCGCCGATGCCCAGTTGGTTGACCTTCTCGAACAGCTCCAGGCGCATCTCTTCGATACGGTTCTGCGGGCCGCGGGCCTTGAGTTCGTGGATGTCGATGGACTCCATCAAGACTTCCTTGGCCATCACCGCGGCTTTCTCGGCGGTGCCGCCGATGCCGATGCCGAGCATGCCCGGTGGGCACCAGCCGGCGCCCATGGTCGGAACGGTTTTCAGCACCCAGTCGACGATGGAATCGGACGGGTTGAGCATGGCCATCTTCGACTTGTTCTCGGAGCCGCCGCCCTTGGCCGCCACGTCCACTTCCACGGTGTTGCCCGGGACGATGGAGTAGTGGATGACCGCCGGGGTGTTGTCCTTGGTGTTTTTACGTGCGCCTGCCGGGTCGGCGAGGATGGAGGCACGCAGGACGTTTTCCGGCAGGTTGTAGGCGCGACGCACGCCCTCGTTGATCATGTCGTCCAGGCCCATGGTCGCGCCATCCCAACGCACGTCCATGCCCACGCGCACGAACACGGTCACGATGCCGGTGTCCTGGCAGATCGGCCGATGGCCGGTGGCGCACATGCGCGAGTTGATCAGGATCTGCGCCATGGAGTCACGGGCCGCCGGCGATTCTTCGCGCAGGTAGGCTTCGTGCATCGCCTGGATGAAATCCACGGGGTGGTAGTAGGAAATGAACTGCAGGGCGTCGGCAACGCTCTGTATCAGGTCATCTTGCTTGATCACGGTCATGAGTCGCGCTCCTCTCTAAAGACGGGAACATTCAATAAGGTGCCGGCCGCTTGGGTGCATCGGTCGACGGGCGGCACCTCTATAAGGCACGCCGGGCATGCTGGCGCGACGCTAAAAAGGCGCGGCAGTATATCGCAGGCCGGCACCCTGTGGGAGCGAGCTGCCTTTGTGGCGAGGGGATTTATCCCCGCTGGGCTGCGAAGCAGCCCCAAAATGACTGAAGGCGAACACCCTGACACACCGAGTTGACTGACTTTCAGGGCTGCTTCGCAGCCCAGCGGGGGATAAATCCCCTCGCCACAGGGTCACCTGCCAGCATCAAACAACTGCGTCAATCTGGGCCATTGCTTTGACGCCATTTTTCTGCTCCAGAATTGAATGGTCATTTGTCCTACACGCCACTAAAGTGGCGTCTGGCCTGTAGCGTAGGACGCCTCCTGTCAGTTTCCTTTCCCATGGTGAGTCAACGATTGACCCATAACGCCATTCAAACGTCTTTTGCTGAAACGCTTCGCTTTGGCGGCCGCGACGTACGCGCTGGCACTGGTTTTGTTGTGGCTGGCATTTTTCAGTGGGCATTACCTGGATTCGTTGCGCGGTGCCATCATCGGCAGCGTGTTGGTCGTGCTGTGCCAGGCCGGGTTGTTCGCGCTGTTTATCACCGACCGCAACCTGCGTTTCGCCGACCCCAGCCTCACCGAAGTCCAGGTGTTGATCGGCCTGGGCTGGCAGACCTGGATGATGGCGCACCTGGACCAGGCCCGGGGCGTGTTCCTGGTGTTCTATGTGCTGATCCTGCTGTTCGGGCTGTTCCACCTGTCACGCCGGGCCTTTGTGCGCTGCGCGTCACTGGTGTTCATCAGCTTCACCGCGATTACCCTCTGGGACGGTTACTTCTTCAGGCTTCCCGATCCCACCCTGGCCGGGTTGCAGGTGGCCGTGCTGTTTCTCGTGCTGGTGTGGCTGGTGTTTTACGCCCGCTACGTCCAGACCTCACGCCAGCGCATGCGTCAGCGGCGATTTGCCTTGCAGGCGCACCAGGACACCTTGCGCGGCATGATGCGCCAGCTCGAAGACCTGGTGGCCACTGATGAATTGACCGGGCTGTTCAATCGCCGGCACTTCCTGCGCCTGGCTTCGCGCGAACTCAACACCCTCAGGCCCGGCGTCGCCCATGGCCTGGCCTTGATCGACCTCGACCATTTCAAACGCATCAACGACCTGCACGGCCACGCCGCTGGCGACCAGGTGCTGCAGGCGTTTGCCGCAGTCGCCACGGCGTGCCTGCGCGAGGGCGATGTACTGGCCCGCTATGGCGGCGAGGAATTCGTCATGTTGTTGCCCGCTTGCGATCCCCAGCGTCTGACGGCCTGTTGCGAGCGGCTGCGGCTGGCATTCACCGAAGTCGAGTTGATCGGCCTGCAGGTCGGCGCCCTCAGCCTGTCGGCGGGCATGACGATGCTGGACATGGGCGATGACCTGGACAACGCGTTGCAGCGTGCCGACCAGGCCCTGTACCGTGCCAAGCGAGACGGCCGCAATCGTTGCGCCGCCGCCTGGGAGAACGTCGATGCCTGAACTGACAGTCGCTGGCCGGCGATGGACGGTGGCGGCCGGCAGCAACCTGCTGGACGCCTTGAACGGCGCTGGCGTGGCGGTGCCCTACAGTTGCCGCGCCGGGAGCTGCCACGCCTGCCTGGTGCAATGCGTGGGGGGCGATGTGCGTGACAGCCGGCCCGACGCCTTGAGCCCGACACAGCGCGACCAGGGGTGGCGGCTGGCCTGCCAATGCCAGGTGGTCGAGGATGTGCAGATCCACACCTTCGACCCGCAACGCGATGGCCAGGGCGCCCAGGTGGCGGCTGTGGATTGGCTGGGCGGTGAGGTGCTGCGCTTGCGCGTCACCCCCGAGCGGCCGCTGCGGTATCGGGCCGGGCAGCATCTGGTGCTGTGGGCCGGAGACGTGGCCCGGCCGTATTCCCTGGCGAGCTTGCCCGAAGAAGACCGTTTTCTGGAGTTCCACCTCGATTGTCGCGAGCCCGGCCAGTTCATCGAGGCGGCCCGGCAGATGAAGGCCGGCGACCCGATCCGCCTGGGCGAACTGCGTGGCGGCGCTTTGCACTATGACCCCGACTGGCACGCCAGGCCGCTGTGGCTGCTCGCCGCCGGCACGGGTCTGGCGCCGCTGTTCGGCTTGTTGCGCGAAGCTTTGCGCCAGCATCACCAAGGCGCGATTCGCCTTATTCACGTGGCCCATGACGCGGCCGGGCATTACCTGGCCAAACCCCTGGCGGCGCTAGCGGCCAAGCATGAAAACCTCTCGGTGGAGCTGCTGACCGCGGCCGAGGCGCCGCCCGCCTTGGCGCAACTGCGGCTTGTTTCCCGGCAAACCCAAGCCTTACTCTGCGGCCATCCCGACCGGGTCGAGGCCTTTGCCAAGCGTTTGTACCTGGCTGGCTTGCCGCGCAATCAACTGCTGGCCGACGTCTTCCTGCCCCGTGGTTGAGCGCTGATTTCCAGACGCGAGACCGATCATGACCGAAACCCTGTTGCTCGACCGTGAACGCGGCGTGCTGACCGTGCGCTTGAACCGCCCGGAAAAGAAAAACGCCCTGACCCGGGCCATGTACAGTCAATTGGCCCAAGCCCTGGCGGTGGCGGACAGCGACCCGCAGGTTCGCGCGGTGCTGCTCAGCGGTTCCAGCGATTGCTTCACCGCCGGCAACGACATCGTCGACTTCCTCGAACAGCCACCCAACGACCTCGATAACCCGGTGTTCCAGTTCATGCTCAGCCTGCTCGATTGTCGTAAACCGGTGATCGCCGCCGTGGCTGGGCCCGCGGTGGGCATCGGCACCACGTTGCTGCTGCATTGTGACCTGGTCTACGTCAGCCGGGACGCGCGGCTGCGCATGCCGTTCGTCAACCTGGGGCTGTGCCCGGAGTTTGGCTCCAGCCTGATTCTGCCGCGGCTGCTGGGTCAGGCCAGGGCTGCGCAATTGCTGCTGTTGGGCGAGGGCTTCAGTGGCGAACAGGCGGTTGCGTGGGGCATTGCCACCGAAGCGCTGGACAGCGGTGAAGCGGCATTGGCCAAGGCGCGGGAGGTGGCGTTGCGCTTCGAATCGCTGCCGTCTGATGCGGTGCGCATCAGCAAGCAACTGATGAAAGCGCCGGACCGGGAACTGTTGCGCAAGGTGATTGAAGAAGAGGGCAAGCTGTTCACCCAACGCCTGCGCTCGCCCGAGGCGCTAGAGGCGTTGTCGGGATTTATCAACAGGCATTGAGTTTTGTGGTGCCTGGCCCGGCTCTATCGCGAGCAAGCTCGCTCCCACAGTAGATCTGTGGTGTTCATGAATAATGTGTCCAACACAAGACCCCTGTGGGAGCGGGCTTGCTCGCGAAAGCGGTGGGTCAGCTTGCATCCATTTTGAATGGGCTGACGCCTTCGCGAGCAAGCCCGCTCCCACAGGTGAGATGTGTACGCAGTCCAAAATGTGGGAGCAAAGCTTGCTCGCGAAAGCGGTGGGTCAGCTTGCATCCATTTTGAATGGGCTGACGCCTTCGCGAGCAAGCGCGCTCCCACAGGTGAGATGGGTACGCAGTCCAAAATGTGGGAGCGAGCTTGCTCGCGATGGGGCCAGTCCAAGCGCCACATTTTTTGCAGGCAAAAACCAAAAAGCCCCACCATTCACATGGCAGGGCTTTTGTTTTTCAGCGCTTGGTCACTCAGACCATCGGGTCGCCAACGTGCAGGATCTTCATCCCGTTGGTGCCGCCGATGGTGTGGTAGCTGTCGCCCTTGGTCAGGATGACCCAGTCGCCAGTCTGCACCACGCCGCGCTTGACCAGCTCATCCACCGCCGCCTGGCTGACTTCGCCCGGTTGCAGGGCGGCCGGGTCGAACGGCACGGTGTAGACGCCACGGAACATGGACGCACGAGCCTGGGTTTCACGGTGCGGGGAGAACGCGTAGATCGGCACCGAGGAACGGATGCGCGACATGATCAGCGGCGTGTAGCCACTTTCGGTCAGGGCGATGATCGCCTTCACGCCCGGGAAGTGGTTGGCGGTGTACATCGTTGCCAGGGCGATGCTCTCGTCGCAGCGCTCGAAGGTCTTGCCGATGCGGTGGCTGGAGGTCTTGCTGGTCGGGTGCTTTTCAGCACCGATGCAGATACGCGCCATGGCCTGCACCGCTTCGAGCGGGTAGAGGCCGGCGGCGCTCTCGGCCGAGAGCATCACGGCGTCGGTGTAGTCGAGCACGGCGTTGGCTACGTCGGACACTTCGGCGCGGGTCGGCATCGGGTTCTGGATCATCGACTCCATCATCTGGGTCGCGACGATCACCGCTTTGTTGTGACGGCGTGCGTGCAGAATGATTTTCTTCTGGATGCCCACCAGCTCGGCGTCGCCGATTTCCACGCCGAGGTCGCCACGGGCCACCATCACCGCGTCGGACGCCTTGATCAGGCCATCGAGGGTTTCGTCGTCGGCCACGGCTTCGGCGCGTTCGATCTTGGCCACCAGCCAGGCGGTGCCGCCGGCTTCGTCGCGCAGTTGACGGGCGTATTCCATGTCGGCGGCGTCACGGGGGAAGGACACGGCGAGGTAGTCGACTTCCATTTCCGCGGCCAGCTTGATGTCGGCCTTGTCTTTCTCGGTCAGGGCCGGAGCGGTCAGGCCACCACCGCGACGGTTGATGCCCTTGTGGTCCGACAGCGGGCCGCCGATGGTCACGATGCAGTTCAGTTCGGTGGCGGTGGCGGTCTCGACACGCATCACCACGCGACCGTCGTCGAGCAGCAGTTCGTCGCCCACGCCGCAGTCCTTGACCAGGTCCGGGTAGTCGATGCCGACCACTTGCTGGTTGCCTTCGGTCAACGGATGGCTGGTGGAGAAGGTGAATTTGTCACCGATCTTCAGCTCGATGCGCTTGTTGGCGAATTTGGCGATGCGGATCTTCGGGCCTTGCAGGTCACCCAGCAGGGCAACGAAGCGGCCGTGCTTGGCGGCGAGGTCGCGTACCAGCTTGGCACGAGCCTTGTGCTCTTCGGGAGTGCCGTGGGAGAAATTCAGACGGGCAACGTCCAGGCCAGCCAGAATCAGCTGTTCGAGAACTTCCGGCGAATTACTGGCCGGGCCAAGGGTAGCGACGATTTTGGTGCGACGGACGGACATGCAAGACTCCTCAAGTTCAAGCGCCAGCGAAGGCTACTATGCTCTTTGGGTGTAGTCATTGTTCATATGCACTACTTTTTCGTTTGTTTTTCGAAATGAACATTCCTGAAAATTTTTGCGCCTTGGAAGAACTGCGATGGAATGACCTGTGGGAGCACAGCTTGCTCGCGATGGCGATCTTGAGTGCGCCATCGCGGGCAAGCCTTGCTCCCACAGGGCCTTCATTCACATCCCTGTTCCCACCGTTCATCATTCCCCTTGCCAGAGGGGCGGCGCCCGGCCCATTTTCGGGCTGAAGATTTTCTGGCCCAGGTCGATACAGAGCTCAAGACAGGAGAACCTCCCATGCGATTCGTGCTTTTTGTTGCCCTGGCCCTGAGCGTCACGGGCTGCACCCGTTGGTCGATGAACCACCACATGAACCTGGCCTACAAAGCCTATGACCGTGGCAATTGCGAGCAGGTCATGCTCGAACTGTCCAAGGTCGACCGCGCCAGTCGCGCCCGCCGCTACATGCAGCCGGAAGTCTCGATGCTGCGCGGCCAGTGCCTGGAACGGCAGAAGCTGTTTATCGATGCGGCGCAGACCTACCAGTTCATCATCACCCAATACCCTAACAGCGAATACGCGTTCCGCGCCCGCGCTCGGCTCGAAACTTTGCAGAGCCTGGGTCATTACCCGACCCGCAGTGCGTCGGCGATCCGCCCTTCGTCTTGACCCGCTCTACGGTGGCCAGGCGCAATCCTGGCCACCTCTGCCTGTCATGTTTATGAAAATCAATACATGAGACTGGTTGTCATCCCACCTTGGGCTATATTTGTACAAGTCGTAGTTAGAGCAAGATCTCTACTTTATAGAAGCACCTGAGACCGGCAGAAGTAGGCTCAAGACGGTTGATAGCGTCTGGCACCGGGATTGGGGAGAGCGGGCTCGCTTGGGTTCGTTCCGAAGTGATCGGTAGGCCCTGTACGTGGCCGCTAGAAAAGCGATACAAGACATGTACAAAGAGCGTCGGATCGAACGGCATCAGTTGCCGTATTTCCTCAAAGTGTTCAACGGAATCAACGACAGGCCTATCGGCTTTTTGGGCAATGTTTCTGACAATGGGCTGATGCTGATCAGCCCTCTGCCGTTGATGGTCGGTGCGGAATTTGACCTGCACCTGAAAATTCCCGCCGACGAAGGGCCGCAGCAAAACATCAAGCTGAAAGCCAGGTGCCTGTGGTGTCATGAAGACGTGACCCCTCAGCATTTCGACGCCGGGTTCAGCTTGTTGTGGGCGCCACCGGACTATGGGGAGTTGGTGAGCGCGTTGCGGCAGTATTTCTGTTTTTATCCGTTGCCCGCGTCGGCTTGAGCATGGCGGGGCACTGACTTTGTGGGAGCGAGCTTGCTCGCGATGGCGGCGGTAGATTCAGCATTGCTGCAAGCTGACCCACCGCTATCGCGAGCAAGCTCGCTCCCACAGGGTTGTCATTTATCCCATTTCTTACAGATCATTCGGCCTTCAGCGCTGAACCCTCGTTTCGTTATCCAGCATCTTCTCCAGCAACAACACCCCCATCTCGCCCATCTGGTGAATCGCCAGGGCCAGGTTGCGTGGGGCGCCTTCGAGGTCTTCCGATAAATCCAGGATCAGCGTGCTCACCGAGCAGAAGGTTTCGTAAGTGTGCGCGAGCATGCCTTCGGGGTCGGCGTCGGGGGCGACGATGAAGTAGTCCGGTTGTTTGTATGGTTTTTTATCGGGTTGGCCGTGGTTGGGCTTGAGGTAGTAGTCGAGGGCTCTTTGAGCAGCTTCGTCGAGCTTTTCGGGGTCGAGGGTTTCTGGGGCTGTGTGCGGAGGATTTGGTGTTTGCTTGAACATAGTCGTTTTTCCGTGATTGGAGCAGCCACTCTGTTCGCGACTAAACGAGGGGTGGCGGCTGGACGCAGGTTAGTCGACCGGTGGAAAAACGAAGCCCGGCGCGCCCGAGGGCGCCCTGCGCACAGCCACCATCAAGTGCGGGGATAGGGGAACCCGACTGAAGGACGCGTGTGCACATCGTTTTTACCACCGGGCGACTAAACCCGATCGCTGGATATCAGCGACGCGAATCAAGTTACGGGGCGACGTCAAAGCGCACAAGCCGGCGGATTCTGGCGGATCTGTAGTCCGTTGCGCAAGGCGCTGTAGTCAGCCGGAGTTTTGCCGGCTCGCTGTAGGTCCTAGACGGTCCCGCATGACCGGGGTGTCGCTCCAGTGCGAAGCGCTCCCCAAAAGGGGCTGCTGCGCAGCCCAGCGGGAGCAAGCTCCCTCGCCACGGGTTCATCGCTTTTATTAAGTGATCAGCTCTAGGCCGTCCCGGCCTTTTTCCAGGCCAGGTATTGGGTCACCAGGTCCGCGCCCAACTCACTGGGGCGTGAATCCAGGGCCGGGACGCCGTGGGCCGCCAGCTGCTTGTGCAGCTCGGCCCGGGCATTCAAATAGTCCACCGTCCCGCAATAGGCCAAGGCCTGCGGCAGGGTTTGCACCGGTGCCTGGCGCAACCGATCAAGGGCTTCTTCCCGCAGGCTGGCCACCAGCACCCGATGTTGTTGCCCCAGCCGTTTCACGGCCGCGAGCAGGTCCGCGTCGTCCTCATCCCGCAGGTTGGTCACCAGCACCACCAGGGCCCGGCGCTTTTGCCGGGCCAATAGCTCGGTGACGGCCGCCTGGTAGTCGGCGGGGCGTTGGCTGCTGTCGAGGTCGTACACGGTGTTGAGCAGCACGTTGAGCTGGCCGGTGCCTTTGACTGGGGCGAGGTAGCGCGACTGTTCGCTGGCGAAGGTGCTCAGGCCCACGGCATCGCCCTGGCGCAGGGCGGTGTAGCTGAGCAGCAGGCACGCGTTGAGGGCGTGGTCGAAATGCGCCAGCTCGCCGTCCTGGCTGCGCATGCGCCGGCCGCAGTCGAGCATGAAAATGATCTGCTGGTCGCGCTCGTCTTCGTATTCCCGGGCAATCGGCGTGCGATGGCGGGCCGTGGCCTTCCAGTCGATCTGGCGCAGACTGTCGCCCTCGCGAAATTCGCGCAGTTGATGGAATTCCTGTCCCTGGCCGCGGCGTTGACGCTGGCGAATGCCGAGCTGGCTGAGCCAATTGTCTACCGCCAGCAGTTGACCGTCGTAGAGCCGGGCGAAATCCGGGTAGACGCGGGTGTGGTCGACGGCGTCCAGCAGGCGCTTGTCGGTCCACAGGCCCAGTGGGCTTGGCAGGTTGGTTTCGCACAGGGTGAAAGTGAAGTGACCGCGCTTGAGCGGGCGCAGGCGGTAGCCGACCTGGCTGCGCTGGCCGGGTTGCAGCTCGACCGACAGCGGCAGGTTTTCGAAGTCCAGGCCATCGGGTACATGATCGAAAAGCTGCACGTGCAACGGTTGTGCAACGTCATGGCTGATGTCCAACCGCACGTCGCTCCAGCGGCCCAGGGCCAGGCTCCCGGGCATCTGCCGTTGCACCCGGGGCGAGGGCAGGCGCCTGACGCGCACCGCGTCGAGCAGTGCCAGGGCCAGCAAGGCCAGCAGTAACCCCCAGTTGATCGACAGCAGCGTCGATGGCACCGCGATACCCAATGCCCGCAGTGCACCGAGCACGATACTCACGGCCAGCAACAGGGCGAGCCAGGTCAGCAGCAGGCGGGAGGGTTTCATCGGTGCATGCCCTTTGGAAGAAATGCAGAGCGAGCTTTTGTGCAGAGGGGACTCATGTGGGAGCAAAGCTTGCTCGCGAAACAGGCACCTCGATTTCTGCGAGACCGCGTCGCTTCCATCGCGGGCAAGCCTTGCTCCCACATAAATTCCCTTATCATGCTGGTGTTATTCACAACCGCGGCGCCGGCACTTGATCGAGCAGTTGCCCCAGCACCTGGTCCACCGACAGCCCTTCGATGTCCAGTTCCGGCGCCAGGCGTACGCGATGGCGCAGCACGGCCAGGGCGCAGCCCTTGATGTCGTCCGGCACCACGAACTCGCCGCCGCGCAACAACGCCCGCGCCCGGGCGCAACGGACCAGTGCAATCGACGCGCGAGGCCCGGCGCCGAGGGTCAAGCCCGGCCAACTGCGGGTGGTGCGAGCCAGGCGCACGGCGTAGTCGAGCACCTGGTCGTCCATCGGCAGGTCGCTGGCGATGCGTTGCAACGCTTGCACGTCCTTGGCCTGCAGCACCATGCGCAGCGGTTGCACGTCGAGCATGTCGGCGCGGGTCGAGCGGCTGACCTGGCGCACCATGTCCAGCTCCTGGTCGGCGTCCGGGTAGTCCATGCGCACCTTGAGCATGAAGCGGTCGAGCTCGGCTTCCGGCAGCGGGTAGGTGCCTTCCTGTTCGATGGGGTTCTGGGTGGCGAGCACCATGAACGGCTGGCTGATGGGCAGGGCACGGCCTTCGAGGGTGACCTGGCGCTCCTGCATGGCTTCGAGCAGTGCGGCCTGGGTCTTGGCCGGTGCGCGGTTGATCTCGTCGGCCAGCAGCAGGTTGGTGAACACCGGCCCCTTGCGCAACTTGAACTGCTCGGTCTGCAAGTCATACACCGCGTGCCCGGTGACGTCGCTGGGCATCAGGTCGGGGGTGAACTGGATGCGCGCGAACTCGCCGTTGAAACAGCGGGCCAGGGCTCGCACCAGCAAAGTCTTGCCCAGCCCGGGAACGCCTTCGAGCAGCACGTGGCCGCCGGCGATCAGCGCCGTGAGCACATCGTCGATCACGCTGGCCTGGCCGACCACCGCCTTGCGCAGCTCGGTGCGGATGGCCTGGGCCAACTGACTGGCGCGCTGGCGCTGTTGGGCGGCATGGGCCTGGCCGTCGGTAGGTTCGTTCTGTTCAGTCGTCAATTCTTGCGTTCTCCTAACGGTTAAATCCTATTACGCGTGATCTAACTCTTTCATCCTTCAGTGCCGGGCAGTGACAACTGAGTCGCCGGCACACCTTAGCCCATTTGGAAATGCAGGTTGGGAAAGATCAGCCCGGCGAAGCGTGCGGGCAAACCCGCTTCCACTGTACGGGATCTGGGGGTACTGCTTACCACGATCCCCGCTTCGATCAAGCGGCTCAGTTCCTCCGTCGCAAGCCGATCCTTCAAACCTGTGAACACCTTGAACTCCGCACGCGGCATCGCACCTTGGGTGAGAAGCGCCAGCACGGCAGCCGCGCTGGTGGGCCTGATGCCGGCACGGCGAAGGTCGGGATCGGTTGAAAACACATGAACAACCTGCTCGCGCAGCTTGGCTGGGTTTAGCGAGGTCGTCATGTATTCAATCTGGTCGTGGCAGACATCGAGCATGAATTCGATGAAGTTGAAGTAGTGACGCTGTGAGAGTTGGCCGCGCCCGTCATAGTCACCCTCGCGAGGGCGATCAGCCAGAGCCAGGAAGCGATAGTACTCATCTTGCCTGCGCGCCAGGCCACGAGACAGTGACCAGAGGAAAGGTTTTAGCCCGAGGTGAACCAGTTGCAGGTGGGTGAGCATCCGAATCACCCGACCATTGCCGTCAAGGAAGGGGTGAACAAGCGCCACTCGGTGATGGCCTGCCAGGGCAGCGATCAATTGCCGTCGCGGATCCCTGATTCGTCCGTAGTGCAACTGCAGATGCTCAAGCATGGGCAATACAGCGGCAGCCGCAGGAGCGATATGCGCGCCGACTTGAACCTGTTCGTTCTCTTCGGCCCGCAGTCTGCCGGGTTCCATCATGCGACCATCGCCCAAGGTCAGTTCCTGCGTGGAAGCATCCTTGAACAGTCGACGATGGATGGCGGCGATCAACTTGGGATCGAACATGGCAGAGAAATTGTCCGCTGGCCGCATGCGAAGCAGCCGCTCCATCACCTCCTGCTGCGTCATGTGTTGCACGGCAAGCTCTTTGAGCTCTTTTCTTTCCCGTTTTGGTGTCGTGCGAGCAATCTGGAGGTCGGCGATCTCGGTTCGATGCCCTTCGATCAGATTCGAGTAGTAGGTATTGGTGATGCGCAGCAGGCCCGCCAGTTGCCTGGATGTCTCATCGGCCAGCCGTCCGGCAAGAAAGGCTGCCTTGCGCGGCAACTGATCCGCGGCCTGAATGATCGAGTCGGGCAGGTTTTCTGGCAGTACGGGGTCAAGGTACGTTTTTGAAGTGATCATTATTTGCTTCCGGCGAGCGCAAACGACTTTTTTTGGGTAATTCCTGCGGAAATTTATGCGGAAAATAAAATGGTCTGTAAAGCCCGTAATTTCTAGCTTTATCGAAGCCGTAAGATAGATGATTCCCAGTAATTTTGCGGATTTTTTTGCGGAAAATTTATAGAGCATTCCTGAGGGTTTGCAAATGGGCGACCTGGCGGCAGAACTCGGCGCTGGACATCCGCTGTTTCGGCCGTGGGCTCAAGGCCTGGCTGATGGCCCGTGTGGGTTGCCGGGTCAGGCGGGCGAGTACCTGCCATTGTTCGGCGACGGCCAGTTGTTCGAAGCCTGGGTGAAGATGGCGTGCCCGGCGCAGCACGTCTTGTTGCAAGGCGTGCAACAGGTGCTGCTGGCCGTTGTGGCGCAGGTGGAAACCGGCGCTGGCCTGCACGTGTTCTTCCAACTGACGCCGCGCCTGGGAGGCCGGGGGTTGCAGCGGGCCGTGGCGCACCGCCGAGCGCCAGAACCACAGGGCAACCAAGGCCAGCAGTGCCACCAGCGCCTGGGGGAAATAGCGCAGCAACAGGGTCAGCAGGGTGTCGTGGTCGGTGTTGAACAGCAGGGTGACGTCCGTGTCGGCGCTCAAATACCAGAGCAGCCAGGCGTTGTCGTACTGGTCGATGGCGTCGTTCTTCCACAGCTCGGCGTCGGTGATCACGGTGATCGAGCCCAGGCCAAGGTTCAATTGCATCATGTGGGTCGAGGCCGCGCTGTTGGCCCAGGCCTGGGCCAGGTTGTGCGGGTCTTCTAGGTGGAAGTCGGTGTCGAAGCCGGCATACGCTGGCGCCTCTTCGTCTTCCAGGTAGAGCTTGGTCAGTTCCGGGTAACGGTCCTTGATCAGTTCGGGCGCGGGCTCCTTGAGGTCTTCGCTCAGGAGTTGGCGCAGGCGCACGCGGTCGAGCAGCAGGTCGCCGCTGCTGCCGGTGCTCTTGTCCCACAAGGCTTCGGCCACAAAGACCAGGCGTCCGCCGGCCCGGGTCCAGTTCATCAACTGTTCGACTTCCCGTGGCGTCATGTGGGTGCGCTCGCCCAGCCACAGCAGGCTGTGCTGGCGTGGCTCCAGTGTGGGCAGCACTTCCAGGCTGTTGGCGTGCTCGACGTTGATCCCCCGCTGGCGCAGGAACAGTTCGGCGGCCAGGTAAGGGTTGGCCTGGGCTTGCGGGGAGGGGCCGTGTTCGACGACCTCCTCATAAGGCACGGCCTTGGTGTAGAGATAGAAACCGAATACGCACACCACGGCGGCCAGCACGGCGCCGATCAGCCACCCCGCATGCCGGCTCATCGAGACGCTCCCGGACCGAACAGCCCGCGCCAGCCGTCACACAGTTCCTGTTGCAGGTGGGTCGGCGGTGGGCGATGCCCATAGGCAATGTTCTGCCAATGCACGGTCAGGCTTTGGCTGAAGCCCAGCAGGTTGTCCTGTTTGAGCTGTTCGACGCGTTGCAGCACCTGGCCTTCGGTGTCGGACGGTTTCAAGGGGATCTTGAAGTCATGGTGCAACCGGCTGAGCAGTGCCCGGTACAGCAGGCCCAAGGCTTCACGGGGTTGCGTGGCCCACAGCTGTTCGACGCTGGCGGCGACGTCGGTCGGCAGGCTTTCTTCACGAATATCCAGGCCGAACATGTGGGCCGGCGCTGCGCGTTCCACGGGCAGGCGTTGCGTCGGTCGGCGATTGACCAGGGCTTTGAGCCGTTCCCGGTAGTGCCAGGCCAGCCAGACGATCGCGCCCACCAGGCAGGCCCACAGCGCGACCTGGATCAGCGCGGCGGCGATGTCGAAGCGTTGGCCGCCGAGCCATTTGAACAGCGCCTTGAGCCAGCTCGGTTTGGCCTCGGTTTCGTCGGCGGATTCGGCGGTTTCTTCACCGAAACGATAACGGGTGACGGTCTCGGGGTTCTTGAATGGCGGGGCGTCGAGGATCGCCTTGATGCTGTCCCGGGAAGCTTCGCTGGTAAGGGGTTGGTTGAGCAGCCGCGGGCTGTCGGGGTCGCTGTTGTCTTCAGCGGCAAACGCCGGGGGCGCCAGTGGCAGCATCACCAGGGCCAGCAGCAACAATGCCGGGGCCACGCCGCTCAGGCGCTGGCGCAGGCGCCGGAACACCAGCTCGATGTCCCACGCCTCGAGGATCGTGCGCCGGTTCAGGTAGAGGCTAAAGCCGCAGGCGACGTACACCGGCTCCCACAAGATCAGCAGCAGCGGGTAGAGGAAGTTGACCAGGTGCTCGAACCACAACCAGTCCTGCTCGGCCGCTGACACCAGCATTTCCCAGTCCCATTGCAGTTCGACTTGTTGCGGCACGAACAGGTAGAACAGGGCCATCAGGCCGAACCACAGGGCGGTTTCCAGGTGCATACCGATAATGGTCAACCATTGCGCCGCGCCGCGGTTGCGTTGCAGCAACACCTGTATGCGTTGCGCCCGCGCCTCACCGGCGAGCCCTTCGAGTTGCACCACCGGCAGCAGGAAGCTGCGACTCAGGCTCAGCCGGCGCCAGGTCAGGCTGGCCAGCAACTGGGGCTTGAGCAGCGCCGGCCATTGGCGCAGGGCCTGCCTCAAGGTGGGGGTTTCGCCAAACAGCGCCTTGGACAGGATGTACAGGGGCAAACGGTCAAAGGCCGGTTTCAACCACCAGAACAGCATTACCACCAGGGACGGTGAATCCCACAGCAGCAGGGTCAGCAACAGGTACACCGGCAGCGTGATGATCGCCCAACTGGTCATCAGCAGGCGTCGATGCTGCTGGCTCATCAATATGCCAAGGTCCATGGCTTCCCAGGTGGTGCGTGGACGGATGACGACGGTGGCATCACTCAGGCGCATGGCGGACCCGTCCGGCAAGCGACAGATAGCTGATGACCAACAGCCATAGCAAGGCGCCCACCGTGTATTTGGTGGCGGGTGTCACCGCGCTGGAGGACCAGTAGGCCTCGATGAACGCGGCAATGAGCAGGAACAGCATCACCCCGCCGATCATCAGCACGCTTTTACCCGCCGCAAGCCGCAAGGCCTCGCCCCGGGTCAGGCGCCCCGGGGCGATCAAGGCCCAGCCCAGTTGCAGGCCCGCGGCACCGGCCAGGGCGATGGCGGTGAGTTCAAAGGCACCGTGGCCGATCACGAACGACCAGAACGTTCCCCCGGAGCCGATCTGGGTCAGGTGCCCGGCCACCGCGCCAATGGTCAGGCCATTGAAAAACAGGAAGAACGCGCTGCCCAGCCCAAACATCAAGCCACTGGCGAACGTCTGAAAGGCAATGCCGATGTTGTGCATGATGTAGTAGCCGAACATGACCCAGTCCTCGCTGGCGGCCCGTTCGACCGAACGCCCCAAGTGCCCGGAGGCCGGGTCATACATGCTGCGGATCTGGCTGATTTCGTCGGCGCCCAGCACGCTGTAGACCAGTTCCGGGAACAGGTAGACCAGCAGCCCGATGCCCACCAGGCTGCCCAGGAACATCAGACTGGCGGCCAGCACGAAGCGCCATTGTTCACGTACCAGGCGGGGAAAACCGACCAGGATAAAGGTCGAAAGGCTGGCCGAGGGGCGGCTGCGATCCCGGTAGAGTTGCTGGTGACCGCGCAGCGCCAGTTGTTGCAGGGTGTCGACCAGCAAGCTGCTGTAGCCCCGGGCCTGGGCCAGCGCCAGGTGATGACAGAGCCGTCGGTAGGCGGCGGGGAAGTCACCGCTCTGGGGCACGTTGCGGCTGCGCTCCAATTGATCGAGTTGCCGGGACAGATGCTCCCATTCTCCTTGGTGGCGACTTTCGAACAGGCTTTGCTTCATGTCGGCCCCAGCAGGCCGCGGGCGATGCCATTGAGTTCGGCGGTGGCATTCGGCCCCTGGACGTTCAGTGGTGCGGCCAGGATCGCCGCCAGTTCGTTGACCCGCGCCTGGGACAATTCTGCCTGGCGTTCGGCGAAGCCCAGCACGGCGCGTTGCTCATGCAGGTTCAGGGGGAAAGGCGTGCGTATCGGCGAGGCCATGGGCAATGCGGGGCGTTTGACCGGTTGTTCGCGATACACCACCAGCGTGCCGGCAGCGAGGTCGCCCAGGCGCTTGAACGCCGGATGCTGCAGGCAGCAGATGGCGCCGAAGGTGTAGCCGAAGGGCAGCATGTCGACGAAACGCAGCAGGTTGCGGATCAACGATGCCGACCAGCCGATGGGCCGGCCATCGTCCTGCACCACGCGCAGCCCCATGATCTGCTTGCCGGGAGAGCGCCCCTGGTTGAGTACCTCGAACAACACCATGTACCACCAGCTGACGACAAACAGCAGGATGGAGCCCAGGCCGAGCCCCAGCTCGCCGAAAAACGCCAGGACCAGGAAAAAAACACCCAGGACCAACCCGCGTATGCCCAAATCGATGGCGAAGGCGATTGCACGCGGCATCAACCCCGCCGGACGCAGCGGCAGGTCGATGCCCTCCGGCGTTTCCACCTGATAACGCGTGTCCAGGGGCGCGGGCAGCGTCGCGTTCCTTTGCAGTGCTGGTGTCTCGAGCATGGGCAACCTGTGATGGGCCAGACCGAATGTTCAATCTCGGCCCAGATGCTAGCAGTCTTCGCGCGGGCAAACGATAGAACAGTGTGGGGCATTTCATGGTTTGCAACAGGATTGAGAGGGCGAACACTGTCTGCATCATCTTGTGGGATTGAACATCGCAGCCGTGAGCACCGGCGTTCAACTGTGGGAGCGGGCTTGCCCGCGAAGGCGTCGGAACATCCAGCATTGATGCAAGCTGAGTCACCGCTTTCGCGAGCAAGCCCGCTCCCACAGGGGATTTAGGGTGAATACAAATCCTGCAATCGCCCGAAAAACCATTGTGGGAGCGGGCTTGCCCGCGAAGGCGTCGGAACATTCAGCATTGATGCAAGCTGAGTCACCGCTATCGCGAGCAAGCTCGCTCCCACTGGATGGGGGGTGGCGCCCGTGCTGGCATTCAAAAGTTACGGCACTGCTGGTCTCAGGCAGGTTCAAGCGCCTAGACTTCGCCAGTCTTCAGTTCAGGAACAACCCGTGACTTCCATCTTCTGGTACGACTACGAAACCACCGGCATCAACCCGCGTTGCGACCGGCCCTTGCAGGTGGCGGGTATCCGTACCGATTTCGAGCTCAATGAAATCGACGAACCGGTGAACCTGTATTGCCGCCCCAGCGATGACATCCTGCCGCATCCGGCAGCCTGTGCGATTACCGGCATCACCCCGACGTGCCTGGCCGAAAAAGGCTTGAGCGAAGCCGATTTCATGACCCGCGTCCACGCGCAGTTGGCCGCGCCCGGTACCTGTGGCGCCGGCTACAACACGCTGCGCTTCGACGATGAAATGACTCGCTACAGCCTCTATCGGAATTTCTTCGACCCGTACGCGCGGGAATGGCAGGGCGGTAACAGTCGCTGGGACTTGATCGACCTGGTGCGCGCGGCCTATGCGCTGCGCCCGCAAGGCATTGTCTGGCCGCAAGAGGATGGACGCGTCACCCTCAAGCTCGAACGCCTGACCGCCGCCAATGGCATCGATCATGGCCAGGCCCACGATGCGTTATCGGACGTGCGCGCAACCATCGCCCTGGCCCGTCTGATCCGTCAGCGGCAACCCCGGCTCTACGACTGGTTGTTCCAGCTACGCAGCAAACAGAAGGTGATGGACCAGATCCGCCTATTGCAGCCGATGGTGCATATTTCCGGTCGCTTCTCGGCGGCGCGCAACTACATCGGCGTGGTATTGCCGCTGGCCTGGCACCCGAAAAACCGCAACGCCCTGATTGTCTGCGATCTGCACCTGGACCCCCAGGGCTTGTTGGATCACGACGCCGAAACCCTGCGCCAGCGTTTATATACTCGCCGTGAAGAACTGCTCGAAGGTGAGTTGCCGGTGCCGCTCAAGCTTATCCACATCAACAAATGCCCGGTGGTCGCGCCGTTGTCGGTACTGCGCGTCGAGGACCAGCAGCGGCTGGCACTGGACATGGAAAGCTATCAACAGCGTGCATTGCGGCTAACTGACGCACAGAAAGTTTGGCAGGATAAACTTCAGGCTATTTATGGCCGTGAGGATTTCACCGCCAGCGAGGATCCCGAGCAACAGTTATACGCGGGCTTCTTGGGCGATCGTGATCGGCGTTTATGTGAACAAGTGCGCCTGGCGGATCCGGCGCAGTTGGCTCAAGAGCACTGGCCTTTCGATGATGAGCGTCTGCCGGAACTATTGTTCCGATATCGTGCACGCAACTTTCCAGAGACCTTGAATCCCGAAGAGCAGGGGCGTTGGAGAATTTTCTGTCAACAACGTCTGGCCGCCCCGGAATGGGGAGCGCCTAATACCCTGCAAAGTTTTGACGAGGCGATGGGAGAGTGGATGGCCCTGTCTACGCCAATGCAGCAAGAAGTACTCGCGCAGTGGCAGGGCTACAGCCAGCAATTGCGCAAACGTTTAAGCCTGGAATCGCAATGAAATGAAAAGATAACAGGCATAAAAAAACGCCAGTCATCACTGGCGTTTTTTGTTCGCAAAGAAGCTTGCGCCGCGGCGGGCTTAGCCCAGCAGGGTTGCCCAACCTTCTACCACGTCACCGCCCCACTTGGCTTTCCACTCTTTCAGAGTCTTGTGGTTGCCACCTTTGGTTTCGATGACTTCGCCGTTGTGCGGGTTCTTGTATTGCTTAACTTTGCGAGCGCGCTTGGTGCCAGTAGTTTTGACGGCGCCACGTGGCGCTTTGCTCGACTTGGCTTCTGGATCCAGCAGGGCAATGATGTCACGCAGCGACTTGGAGTATTCGCCCATCAGCGTGCGCAGTTTGCCTTCGAATTCCAGCTCGGTTTGCAGTTTGTCGTCTTGCGACAGGTTTTTCAGGCGAGCTTGCAGTTCTTTGATGGCTTCTTCTGTGGCGCGGTATTCATTGATCAAGGACATGTGGACTACCTTATGTAGGACGCGGGTGACAAGGAGACAGTGCGGCAATAGTAATCAGACAGTTTCATCAAGTAAACATTTAACCGATGTTTTATTTAATTAATTAGTGCTGCACCACAAAAATGCCTCTTGCAGTTAAATACCGCGACAGATGTTTTCACATCTGTCCCTCATATAACCCGCCTTCCCGGGCTTCGCAGGCCATGGCCTGGGCTGTCCCCCGTGATTCGGCGTGTCATCGATACTGCAGTTTTGCCGCGCAATGGCTAGAATGGCCGCCTTTGCGAAGTTCTGGAGTTTCCCTAATGCGCACTTTTCGTCTGGTGATTGCTTGCCCGGACCGCGTCGGCATCGTTGCTAAAGTCAGTAACTTTCTGGCGTCCCATAACGGCTGGATCACCGAAGCGAGCCATCACTCGGACAATCAAAGCGGTTGGTTTTTCATGCGTCACGAGATTCGTGCCGACTCGCTGCCCTTCGGCATTGAAGCCTTTCGTGAAGCGTTCGCACCCATTGCCGAAGAGTTCTCGATGGACTGGCGCATCACCGACACCGCGCAGAAAAAACGCGTGGTGCTGATGGCCAGCCGCGAGTCTCATTGCCTGGCTGACCTGTTGCACCGCTGGCACAGCGATGAGCTCGATTGCGACATCGCCTGTGTGATTTCCAACCATGACGATTTGCGCAGCATGGTGGAATGGCACGGCATCCCGTATTACCACGTACCGGTCAACCCGCAGGACAAGCACCCGGCGTTCGCCGAAGTCTCGCGGCTGGTCAAGCACCACGACGCCGAGGTGGTGGTGCTGGCCCGCTACATGCAGATCCTGCCACCGGCCTTGTGCAGCGAATACGCCCATAAGGTCATCAACATCCACCACAGTTTCCTGCCATCGTTCGTCGGGGCCAAGCCGTACCACCAGGCGTCGATGCGCGGTGTGAAGCTGATTGGCGCCACCTGTCACTACGTGACCGAAGAGCTGGATGCCGGCCCGATCATCGAGCAGGACGTGGTGCGTGTCAGCCACAGCGACAGCATCGAAGACATGGTGCGTTTCGGCCGTGACGTAGAGAAGATGGTGTTGGCCCGAGGCCTGCGTTATCACCTGGAAGACCGGGTGCTGGTGCATGGCAACAAGACCGTGGTCTTCTGACTACACTGCAAGGGGCCTGGACGAGCGATCGCCAGGCCTTTTTGTTTACTAAAGAACAACGATGTCCCTGTGGCGAGGGAGCAAGCTCCCTCGCCACGGTACATGCAACCTCAAAGGGAGGAACGCGCCATGACCGATCCATTGGACAAAGCCACCTCCAAGGCGCCAGCCACCCTGGGCGAGGGCTGTCTGAGCCGCTATGACCCCGACGCGTTGAGCCCGGAGGACGGCACCGAGTTTCCCGATGCCGCACAATTGTGGGAGCAACTGCATCCCCAGGACGAGCCCGAACAGGCGCCGTGACCGGTCAGGCCTGCCTGAGCCGGACCAGCTTCTTGATCAATGGCCGCCCGACCATCAGAAAGAACACCGGCCCGCCGGCCACCAGGTAAAAGTAATAGGTCACCGCCCGCCAGATCAGGATCGCCGCCGCTGCGGTGGACTTGCCCACCATGGGGGCCAACAGCGCCGCTGAGGTCAATTCGGCCGCCCCGGCACCGCCCGGCAGCAGGCTGAACTGTCCCGCGCTCAAGGACAGCATCTGGATCAGGAAACTCCAGGCCCACTGCAAATCCGCCCCCAGCCCCTTCAAGGCCAGGTACAACACGCTGTAGCGCAGCGCCCAATGCAGGCAGGTCAGGCCGAAGACTTGGAACAGCGTCTGTCGCGGCAGTTTCAACGTGTCGGTGAACGCCGCGAGGAAGTTCAGGATCTTGCGGCCCCAGCGTTGGCGGGTGGCGGTCTTTACCCGTAAGTGCCGCAGCACACGAGCGCCCAGCAGGATCAGCCGGCGGTGATAACGGGCCACCAGCACGCAGCCGCACAGCCCGCTAAACAATGAAATCGCGCTCAACGCCAGCATCCATTCCAGGCGCTGGCTGAGGTTCTGGAACAGCGCGTAGAACAGAATGCCCACCAAGGCGCAGAGGAAGAACAGCAAGTCGCTCAGTTGATCCATGGCAAACACCGCGCTGCCATGGGCTGGGCGTACGCCGTTGCGCGCCAGCAGGGCCATCAGCGTCAGCGGGCCACCACTGCCACCGGGTGTCGCACACATGGCGAACTCGGTGGACATCACCACGCCCATGCTTTTCCATCGGCCGATGCGCCCACGGTATTCACCCAGTAACAGGCGCAAGCGCACGGAATTCAAACCCCAGCACAGCACGATCATGCCGAGCATGGTTAGCAGCAGTGGCAGGGGAAAGCGCTGCACCCGCGACCACATTTCCCCGCCACCGACCAGCAACGGCACCAACAGCGCCGTGAGCAAGGCGACGCCCAGCCAGATTAGCCGTTTCATGCGGCGCTGCGGGCCCGCAGCCCCTGGGTCGCCAGCCAGCCGACCTTGGTCATCGGCACGCGACCGTCGTTGAGCAAGCGTTCGAGGGTACGCAGCCAATAGTTGCGGGAAAACCCGTGGCGCATGTCCACCGGGTGCAGGCCCAGGCGAATCACCGGGGCCTGGCGCCAGCGCTGTTCACGCTGGTCGCTGATGACTTTAGACAGGCCACGGCGCCAGGCACTGCGGGCGCTCCAGACCAGCCCTGGCGCGTCGATGGCGGTGAAGTCGGGCAGGCGATAGAGGTGTTGGGTATCGCTGGTGTAGCTCAGCGGCAACTGGCGCAAGGCCCGGCGCGTGCCTTCGCTCATCAGCCAGGCCGGAGCGACGAAACCTTCCAACGGCCAGCGGTAACGCTCAAAGGTTTCGATCCCGGCGCGCAGGCGGGCGAGGGCGGCGGCCTCGGACAGGTGGTAGAACTCGCCCTCATGGGTATAGACCCGGCGCATGAACCAATCCTTGGGGTGGCGGGCGGCAGGGCCGTCGTCGCAATGGTAGTAACCATGCAACACCAGTTCGTCGCCGCGCTCGACCCGGCTGTCGAGCAGGCGGCGAAAGCCGGGATGAGCCTCCAGCGCATTGGTGCGGTGAAAGTCCGGTACCACCAGCCAGGTCATCGGCACCTGGCCGAGGGCATCCACGGCTTCGACGAAGGGCTGGTAGTCGGGCCAGGTTTGCGGTGCCACGTCATGCAGCACCAAGAGCACGCTAGTGTCCTGTATCACAAATACTGTTCCTTTTTGACGGTGTCTGTTGTCGTCATGCTGCGTTGCCGCTCCTCGCTATAGCGGGCTATGACTCGTCGCGGCGCCTTGCCTGACGACAACAGCCACTCGCCAAGAAAGAAACGTATTTGCGAAACAGGACACTGGGCGAATGATTCATCGACACGGACCTCGCCTCACCCATTGGCCAGCATCGGCATCTGTTCGCCGAGCACGGCGTAGTAATGCCCCAGCAAGCTATTGACCACGGTGTCCCAGGCGTAATGACGCTCCACATGCCGGCGCGCCAGCAGGCCCCGGCGCTGGCAGCCTTCGGCAAACAGTTGCCGCACGGCATTGGCCATGGCCTGGGGATTGTTGGGTGTGCACAGCAGGCCACAGTCCTCATGGACGATTTCGGTGAAAGCCCCGGCCGCCACCGCCACCACGGGAATACCGCTGGCCATGGCTTCGAGGATCACCAGGCCGAAGGTTTCCTGGTCGCCGGCGTGCAGCAGGGCATCGGCGCTGGCCATGAGCCGGGCAACTTGCGGCGCCGGGCAGAATTCGTCGACCACCGTGACGTTGTCCGGCACTACGGCGGGCATCGACGAGCCCACCAACAACAGGTGATAGCGTTCGCCCAGGCGTTTCATGCACTTGAGCAACACCGGCAGGTTTTTTTCCTTGGAACCACGACCGGCGAAAATCAGCAGGCGCGTGTCTTCGGCGATACCCAGTTCGGCCCGCAGTTCCGGGTCGCGGGCGGCGGGGGTGAAGGTTTGCAGGTCGACGCCCAACGGTTGCACGAAGACGTTCTTGACCCCCAGCCCGGTCAGTTTGTCGGCCATGACCTGGCTCGGCGCCAGGACCCGGTCGAAATTGCCGTACAACTTGCTGACATAGGCTTCGATGTTGGGAGTGAACCAGTTGCCCATGCGGTTGCTCACCAGCAGCGGCAGGTCGGAGTGATAGAAACCGATGACGGGCACGTCGAGCTGACGGCGGGCATCCAATGCGGCCCAGGCGGTGAGGTACGGATCACCGACCTCGATCAGATCCGGTTGCAGATCGCGCAGGACGTTGCGCCACGGCGCCAGGCGAAGGGGGAAACGATAGCCCTTGCCGAACGGCAGCGCCGGGGCTGGAACCTTGTAGATGCCGTCGTGCTCGCTCAAATGCGCGCCCGGGATCAACAGGCTGTGGCGAATGCCGGGCCGATCGCCCAGGCGCCGGTGCTTGGCATCCAGATAAGTGCGCACGCCTCCGCTGGCGGGGGCGTAGAACATAGTTATGTCCGCTATATGCACGATGAACGTCCCTCCGGTCTGTGTTCTCCTGTGTTGACCTTTAGTAAGAATAGATGTTCGGTTGGGGTTGTGGGGCGGGAGCGTTGCCAGTGGGTATTGCTGGGTTTGACGGGGCCTCATCGCGAGCAAGCTCGCCCCCACAGGGATTTGGGTCGGGCACAGATCCAATGTGGGAGCGAGCTTGCTCGCGATAGGGCCACCCCAGGCGCAGACTATTATTTCCTGACGCCAGGGCCTTAACGCGCCAGGCATGCTTTTATATAAGCGTGCAAAATGGCGTCATATCGCAAACACCACGGGTGACCACATGCCTGACTCATCGCAACTCGTTATCGGCGCCGACCTCAGCGGCCAGCCCATCGCCCAGGCCATGCGCCTGGCGAACCGTCATGGTCTGGTGGCGGGCGCCACCGGTACCGGTAAGACCGTCACCTTGCAGCGCCTGGCGGAAATGTTCAGCGATGCCGGCGTGGCGGTGTTCGCGGCGGACATCAAGGGGGACCTGTGCGGCCTGGGCGCGGCCGGCAACCCCCAGGGCAAGATCGCCGAGCGCATCGCTGGCATGCCCTGGCTCAACCACAAGCCCCAGGCTTATCCGGTGACCTTGTGGGATATCCACGGTCAGTCCGGTCATCCGCTGCGCACCACTTTGAGTGAAATGGGCCCGTTGTTGATCGGCAGTCTGCTGGAGCTAACGGACAGCCAGCAGTCGGCGCTCTACGCCGCGTTCAAGGTGGCCGACCGCGAGGGCCTGTTGCTGCTGGACCTCAAGGACCTGAAAGCGCTGCTCAATCACCTCAAGGACAACCCCGAGCTGCTGGGGGACGACGCGGCGCTGATGACCACCGGCTCCAGCCAGGCGCTGCTGCGGCGCCTGTCCACCCTGGAACAGCAGGGCGCGGACGCGTTGTTCGGCGAACCAGCCTTGCAACTCGAAGACATCCTGCAACCGGCCAGCGATGGCCGTGGCCGCATCCACTTGCTCGACGCCAGCCGCCTGGTCCACGAAGCGCCGAAGGTCTATGCGACGTTCCTGCTGTGGCTGCTGGCCGAGCTGTTCGAGCAATTGCCCGAGCGCGGCGATGCGGACAAACCGCTGCTGGCGCTGTTCTTCGATGAGGCACACTTGCTCTTTGCCGGTACGCCCAAGGCCTTGCAGGAACGCTTGGAGCAAGTGGTGCGGTTGATCCGCTCCAAGGGCGTGGGGGTGTATTTCGTGACCCAGTCGCCGGGCGACTTGCCGGACGATGTGCTGGCGCAGTTGGGGTTGCGCATCCAGCACGGGTTGCGGGCCTTTACGGCCAAGGAACAGAAATCCCTGCGGGCGGTGGCCGACGGTTTCCGGCCCAACCCGCAGTTCGATGCTTTGGCGGTGCTCACTGAACTGGGCATTGGTGAGGCCTTGGTGGGCACCTTGCAGGAAAAAGGCACGCCGGAAATGGTCCAGCGGGTGTTGGTGGCTCCACCACAATCGCGCATCGGGCCGCTGACCGAGACCGAGCGCGCCGGCTTGATCAACAGTTCGTCGCTGCAAGGGCGCTACGACAAACCCATTGATCGTGAATCGGCCTATGAAGTGCTGATGGGGCGCAAGGGGTTGGAGCCCCAGGCCGAAGCGGTACCGGGCAAGCCCACGGCCGAAGAATCGAGCTTCACCGAAAAGGCCGGCGAGTTCCTCGGCACGGCAGCCGGCCAGGCGCTTAAATCGGCGATGCGCCAGGCGGCCAATCAATTGGGCCGGCAATTGGTGCGCGGGTTGATGGGGTCGTTGCTGGGGGGCAGTAAGCGGCGCCGATAGCCAGGACCGAGTCGCCCCTTTCGCGAGCAAGCCCGCTCCCACAATGGATCTGCGGCAGGCACACATGTTGCGCCCGGCAGAAATCTACTGTGGGAGCGGGCTTGCTCGCGAAGGCGGTTTAGCAGGCGAAGCATGTGCCGGCTGATCTGCCGCTATCGCGAGCAAGCTCGCCCCCACAAGGGATTGGCGTTGTGCAAAAAATAAGTGTCCGCCGCAGATCCCCTGTGGGAGCGGGCTTGCTCGCGAAGGCGGTTTAGCAGGCGAAGCATGTGCCGGTTGATCTGCCGCTATCGCGAGCAAGCTCGCTCCCACAAGGGATTGGCGTTGTGCAAAAAATAAGTGTCTGCCGCAGATCCCCTGTGGGAGCGAGCTTGCTCGCGATAGCTATCTAACAGGCGCCGAAAATCTCAACCCTTGGGCCGCGCATGTGCCGCCAACCGCTCCAGCGCCGCCCGCAGGTTGGGATCGGTGATGCCGTCCGCCGTGGCCTGGATGGTCGCCGCGGCGTCGGTGGACAAATCCAGCGTATGTCCCTTGGCGCCGACCTGGACGGTGGGCGGTTGTACCTTGAACAGGATCCGCGTCAGGTTGGTGAACTCTTCGAACGCCTGCAATTGACGCAGCAGGCGCTTTTGCTGGTAACGCAAACGCGTGGCCCAGTGGCCGTCGGTGACGATCAGCAACAAACTGCCTTCGCGCCAGGACGCCACGTGACAATGCTCGCGCGCGGCCGGTTGCAGCTGGCTGTCCAGCAGGCGTTGCAGGTGACCCAGGCGTCTGGCGTGGCCAAAGATGGCTTTCAGCGGCTTGGCTTCGCGCAGCAGAACGGCGGGTGCCTTGGCTGGAAGAGGGCGGAAGGCCATGAATGAATACCGCAAGTGACAGAGGCGCCATGGTAGCAGAAAGCGCCGGATGCGCTTCGACCCTCTCGCCCAGCGGCTTTTGGCTACACAATCAGTGAGTAACTTCTGCGCTTTGTGGGTTGAAGTTCGCGCAAAAGCCCTTATTTTAGGGTGGCCCCGTCACAGCGCTGTGCCAGCATCGTGGAATAACGCCACTTTCCTCTCCATCGTTTCCGGGTAGAATGCTCGTTCGCATGCGGCCATGAGGGCTGCACGGGCGACTCATGGGGCCGCCCTCCATCCCTTTAGTGTGGAAGATCCTGCCGATATGTTTGCGCCTTTGTTAAAGAAACTTTTTGGAAGCAAGAACGAGCGTGAAGTCAAGCGCATGCTCAAGACGGTACAGACTGTCAATGCCTTCGAAGAGCAAATGGTGGCCCTTTCGGACGATCAGTTACGCGCCAAGACTGCCGAATTCAAGGACCGCATCGCCAAGGGGGAAACCCTTGACCAGCTCCTGCCCGAAGCCTTTGCGGTTGCCCGTGAAGCCGGCAAGCGGATCATGGGCATGCGCCACTTCGACGTTCAGTTGATCGGCGGCATGACCTTGCACGAAGGCAAGATCGCCGAAATGCGTACCGGTGAGGGCAAGACCCTCGTGGCGACCCTGGGCGTATACCTCAACGCGCTGTCCGGCAAGGGCGTGCACGTGGTGACGGTCAACGACTACCTGGCCCGCCGCGACGCCAACTGGATGCGCCCGCTCTACGAATTCCTCGGCCTGACCGTCGGCGTCGTCACGCCGTTCCAGCCGCCGGAAGAGAAGCGCGCCGCCTACGCTGCCGACATCACCTACGGCACCAACAACGAATTCGGGTTCGACTACCTGCGCGACAACATGGCGTTCAGCATGGAAGAAAAATTCCAGCGTGAACTCAACTTTGCCGTGATCGACGAAGTCGACTCCATCCTCATCGACGAAGCCCGTACCCCGCTGATCATCTCCGGTCAGGCCGAGGACAGCTCCAAGCTGTACATCGAGATCAACAAACTGATCCCGCAGCTCAAGTTGCACGTCGAGGAAGTCGAAGGCGAAGTGACCCAGGCCGGGCACTACTCGGTCGACGAGAAGACCCGCCAGGTCGAACTCAACGAGGCCGGTCACCAGTTCGTCGAGGAAATGCTCACCCGCGTTGGTTTGCTGGCCGAAGGCGAGAGCCTGTACTCGGCCCACAACCTGGGCTTGCTGACCCACGTCTATGCCGGCTTGCGTGCCCACAAGCTGTTCAATCGCAACGTCGAATACATCGTGCAGGACGGCCAGGTCGTGCTGGTGGACGAACACACCGGCCGTACCATGCCGGGTCGTCGCCTGTCCGAAGGCCTGCACCAGGCCATCGAAGCCAAGGAAGGCCTGAACATCCAGGCCGAGAGCCAGACCCTGGCCTCGACCACCTTCCAGAACTATTTCCGCCTGTACAACAAGCTGTCCGGCATGACCGGTACCGCGGACACCGAAGCGTTCGAATTCCACCAGATCTACGGCCTGCAAGTGGTGGTGATTCCGCCGAACAAGCCGCTGGCTCGCAAGGACTACAACGACCTGGTGTTCCTGACCGCCGAAGAGAAGTACGCGGCGATCATCAACGACATCAAGGAAGGCATGGCCCAGGGCCGTCCGATCCTGGTGGGGACCGCCACCATCGAGACCTCCGAGCACATGTCCGCCCTGCTCGAAAAGGAAGGCATCGAGCACAAGGTCCTCAACGCCAAGTTCCACGAGAAGGAAGCCGAGATCATCGCCCAGGCCGGTCGCCCGGGTGCGCTGACCATCGCCACCAACATGGCGGGCCGTGGTACCGACATCCTGCTGGGCGGCAACTGGGAAGTGGAAGTCGCCAGCCTGGAAAACCCGACCCCCGAGCAGATCGCGCAGATCAAGGCCGACTGGCAGAAGCGTCACCAGCAGGTGCTCGAGTCCGGCGGTTTGCAGGTGATCGCGTCCGAGCGTCACGAATCGCGTCGTATCGACAACCAACTGCGTGGCCGTGCCGGTCGCCAGGGTGACGCCGGTTCCAGCCGTTTCTACCTGTCCCTGGAAGACAGCCTGATGCGCATCTTCGCCTCTGACCGGGTGAAGAACTTCATGAAGGCCCTTGGCATGCAGCCCGGCGAGGCGATCGAGCACCGCATGGTGACCAACGCCATCGAGAAGGCCCAGCGCAAGGTCGAAGGACGCAACTTCGATATCCGCAAGCAATTGCTCGAGTTCGACGACGTCAACAACGAACAGCGTAAAGTGATCTATCACATGCGTAACAGTTTGTTGGCCGCCGACAACATTGGCGAAACCATCGCCGATTTCCGCCAGGACGTGCTCAACGCAACCGTCAGCGCTCACATCCCGCCGCAGTCGCTGCCGGAACAGTGGGATGTCGCTGGCCTGGAAGCCGCCTTGCAGAGCGACTTCGGCGTGGCCTTGCCGATCCAGCAATGGCTCGACGAAGACGATCACCTGTACGAAGAAACCCTGCGCGAAAAACTGCTGGCCGAGCTGATCGCTGCCTACAACGAGAAGGAAGACCAGGCGGGCGCCGAAGCACTGCGCTCCTTCGAGAAGCAGATTGTGCTGCGGGTACTGGACGATTTGTGGAAAGACCACCTGTCGACCATGGATCACCTGCGCCACGGTATCCATTTGCGTGGCTACGCCCAGAAGAACCCGAAGCAGGAGTACAAGCGCGAGTCCTACACGCTGTTCTCCGAGTTGCTCGACTCGATCAAGCGCGACTCGATCCGTGTGTTGTCCCACGTTCAGGTTCGCCGCGAAGACCCGGCCGAAGAAGAAGCACGCCTGCGCCAGGAAGCCGAAGCCCTGGCCGCGCGCATGCAGTTCGAACACGCCGAAGCCCCTGGCCTGGAAGTGGTCGCCGAAGAGGGCGTCGATGTGGATGTCGCCCTGGCGACCGCACCGGTGCGCAACGAGCAGAAGCTGGGCCGTAACGAACTGTGCTATTGCGGTTCGGGCAAGAAATACAAGCATTGCCACGGGCAGATCCAATAAACCCGTTTCAACGCTGAACGACCCACGCCGCGACCGGATTTTATCCGTCGCGGCGTTTTGCCATTTTGATTCGCCGTCTCGATAAGGACGGCGTCGATAGACATCTAATTTAGGAGCGCATTCATGGCTGTTGGTCTTGGTCCGTTGCCAACGTTGCACCCGGTTGCCGGTTTTGAACTCGGTATTGCCTCGGCGGGCATCAAGCGCCCCGGGCGCAAGGACGTCGTGGTCATGCGTTGCGCCGAAGGCTCGACGGTGGCGGGTGTGTTCACCCTCAACGCCTTCTGTGCCGCGCCGGTCATCCTGGCCAAGCAACGCGTTCAGGGGCCGGTACGTTACCTGCTGACCAACACCGGTAACGCCAACGCCGGCACCGGCGCGCCTGGTTTGGCCGCCGCCGAGCGCACCTGCGCCAAGCTGGCGGAATTGACCGGCATCAACGCCAGCCAAGTGCTGCCGTATTCCACCGGTGTGATCGGCGAACCGCTGCCGGTCGAGAAGATCGAAGGCGCACTGCAAGCCGCCCTTGATGATCTCTCGGAAAACAACTGGGCCGCGGCCGCCACCGGCATCATGACCACCGACACCTTGCCCAAGGGCGCGAGCCGCCAGTTCGAGCATGATGGCGTGACCATCACTGTCACCGGCATCAGCAAAGGCGCCGGCATGATCCGCCCAAACATGGCGACCATGCTCGGCTACATCGCCACCGACGCCAAAGTCTCGCGCCAGGTGCTGCAAGACCTGATGCTCGACGGCGCCAACAAGTCGTTCAACCGCATCACCATCGATGGCGACACCTCCACCAACGACTGCTGCATGCTGATCGCCACCGGCCAGGCCAACCTGCCGGAGATCACCGAGGCCAGCGGCCCGCTGTTCGCCGCCTTGAAGCAGGCGGTATTCGAAGTGTGCATGGAAGTGGCCCAGGCCATCGTCCGTGATGGTGAAGGCGCGACCAAGTTCGTGACCGTGCAGGTTAACGGTGGTGGCAACCATCAGGAATGCCTGGATGTCGGCTACACCGTGGCCCACTCGCCGCTGATCAAGACCGCGCTGTTCGCCTCCGATCCGAACTGGGGCCGTATCCTTGCCGCCGTCGGCCGGGCTGGCGTACCGGAGCTGGACGTGAGCAAGATCGACGTGTTCCTCGGTGAAGTCTGTATCGCCAGCCAAGGTGCCCGTGCTTCGACCTACACCGAAGCCCAAGGGGCAGCGGTGATGCAGCAGGAAGAGATCACCATTCGTATCGAGTTGGGACGGGGTGATTGCAGCGAAACCATCTGGACCACTGATCTGTCCCACGAGTACGTCAAGATCAACGCTGAGTACCGGACTTAAACCGTTCGGGACCGAGTTGTTGCCATCGCGAGCAAGCTCGCTCCCACAGGGATTTGCGGGGTGACTGAGAAAGTGTTCACACCACCGATACCCTGTGGGAGCGAGCTTGCTCGCGATGGCGCCAGTACAGCCACCTCAGAACCATAAGAAAGGAATCCAAATGAGCCTGCACCTGATCATCGGCGATAAAGATCTATCCTCCTGGTCCCTGCGCGGCGCGTTGGCCCTGGCGCTGACCGGCGCGAAGTACACCGAAGAGCTGGTCAGGCTCGACCAGCCCGACACCCGCGAAAAGCTGCTCAAGTATTCGGCCACGGCCAAGGTCCCGTTGCTCAAGACCGACTTCGGCGTGATCGCCGATTCCCTGGCGATTGCCGAATATCTGGCCGAACAGTTTCCCGAGGCCAATCTCTGGCCCAAGGATGTGGCTGCCCGGGCCCAGGCGCGCTCGGCCTGTGCGCAAATGCACAGCGGTTTTTTCGCCCTCCGTAACCACATGCCCATGGATCTGCTGCACGATGCGCCGCTGTCGCCGATGCCATCTGACGTGCAGGCGGAAATCCAGCGGATGCTGGCGCTATGGGCGGAGTGCCGTGCGGCGGCCTCCGAAACCGGTCCTTATCTGTTCGGTACCCTGAGCCTGGCCGATGCTTTTTTTGCTCCTGTTGCCGTGCGCTTGCGTACCTATCAAATAGAGCTGCCGGAAGTCGATGCGGCCTACGTCGAAACCCTATATCAATGGCCAGCGTTCAAGGCGTGGCAACAGGCTGGCCTGGAGGACACTGCGCGGTGAAACGAGTCCATGTGGCGGCAGCGGTCATTCGCGATGCCGCCGGTAAAATCCTGATCGCCCGACGGGCCGATACCCAGCACCAGGGCGGCTTGTGGGAATTTCCTGGCGGCAAGGTCGAGGCCGACGAATCCGTCGAAACCGCCCTGGCCCGCGAACTTCATGAAGAGCTGGGCATTGTCGTCGATGCCGCCCGGCCGTTGATCAAGGTGCGTCACGATTACCCGGACAAACAGGTGTTGCTGGATGTCTGGGAAGTCTCGGCGTTCACCGGCGAGCCCCACGGCGCCGAAGGGCAGCCGTTGGCCTGGGTGACGGCCCGCGACCTGACGAACCATGAGTTTCCGGCGGCCAATCAGCCGATCGTCGCCGCGGCCCGTTTGCCGGGTGAATACCTGATTACCCCTGAAGGCCTTGAGACGCCGGCCTTGCTGCGCGGCATGCAGAAGGCGATTGCTGGCGGGATCAAGTTGGTCCAGCTCCGTGCCCCCAACGGCTACGACCCGCAATACCGCGACCTGGCGGTGGATGCGGCGGGGTTGTGTGCCGGCAAGGCCCAACTGATGCTCAAGGGGCCGTTCGAATGGCTGGGGGATTTTCCTTCCGCTGGTTGGCACATTACCGCCGCGCAACTGCGCAAGCATGCTGCGGCCGGTCGACCGTTCGGCAAGGACCGCTGGCTGGCGGCCTCCTGCCATAACGCCGAGGAACTGTCCCTGGCGCAGCAGATGGACGTGGATTTCGTGACGCTTTCGCCGGTGCAGCCGACCCAGACCCATCCCGATGCGCAGCCGTTGGGCTGGGAAGAGGCGACGCGGTTGATCGAGGGCTTCAACCGGCCGGTCTATCTGTTGGGTTGGGTAGGGCCCGGCGAACGGCAAAAAGCTTGGGAAGCCGGGGCGCAGGGTGTGGCGGGGATTCGGGCGTTTTGGCCTGAATCTTGAGCTTGAGAATGTGGTGCAGCAACTGACGCTATCGCGAGCAAGCTCGCTCCCACACTGGATCTGCGGTGTTCACAGAACCCCTGTGGGAGCGAGCTTGCTCGCGATGGCGGCCTCAAAAACCACTCAAATTCCAGGCTTGGCCGCCGCCTCCCACAGCACTTCTGCCACGCCTTGCCGCCGGGCAATGACCCGCGCCGCGACGAACAACAAGTCCGACAACCGATTGATATAGGCCAGCCCCGGCCCGGCCAACGGCTCCACCGCGTTCAATTGCTGGCAACGACGCTCGGCGCTGCGGGCCAGGCTGCGGCAGACGTGGGCTTGGGCGATCAGCGTCGAGCCACCGGGCAGGATGAAGTTTTCCAGCGGTCCCAGTTCCTCGTTCCACACATCAATCGCCGCTTCCAGGCGCTCGACTTCCGCCATGTTCAGCGCCTGATAGGCCGGCATCGCCAGTTCACCGCCGAGGTCGAACAACCGATGCTGACAGGGCGTCAGCACGTCGATAACCTCCTTCAGTGCCGGGTATTGACCTATTTCAGCGGCAAGACCGGCCAACAACAAGCCCAACTGGCTGTTCAGCGTATCCACTTCGCCGATGGCCTCGACCCGTGGGTGATCCTTTGCCACGCGGCGACCATCGCCCAACCCGGTTTCACCCTTGTCGCCGGTGCGGGTGTAAATCTTCGACAGGCGAAAGCCCATGCTCAGCGCTCCAGTTGTGTGTTTTCCTGCGGCACCATCGACGTGCCTGCCAGCGGCAGGCGCAAGGTGAAGCAGGTGCCTTGGCCCGGCGCCGACTGCACTTCCATCTGGCCCTTGTGGTTGTTGGTGATGATGAAATACGAGACCGACAGCCCAAGGCCGGTGCCCTGGCCGATCTCCTTGGTGGTGAAGAAGGGCTCGAAGGTGCGCTTGCGCACGTTCTCGCTCATGCCGATGCCGTTGTCCTCGACCTGGATTTCCGCCCACGGCGGATTCAATCGCGTGCGCAGGATGATGCGCCCGGGTTCGCTGTCGTCCTGGCGTTGGTGGATCGCCTGGGCGGCATTTTTCAGCAGGTTGAGCAGCACCTGTTCCAGTTCGTTGGCAGTGCCGGGTACCGGGCCCAGGTTCGGGTCGAACTGACGGATGATCGCCTGGCCCTTGAAGTCGAACCCGATCGCCAGGTCGAAGTCGTTCCCGGCGATTTCCACCGCCTGGTCGATCAGCGCTGGCAGGTCGCACGGCGCCATCTGCCGGGTGCTGCGCCGGCTGAAACTGAGCATGTGGGTGACGATTTTCGCCGCCCGGGCACCGGCTTGCTGGATGCCGTCGAGCAACTGCGGGATTTCCCGGCCCTGGAGGTAACGATTGACCTCCTGTAACTCGATACCCAATTGCTCGGCCTGTTCGAGGTTCTTCGGCAGTTCCGGTGACAGGCGTCGGCGGATGTTCTGCACGTTGTGCAGGATCGCCCCAAGCGGGTTGTTGATCTCATGGGCCATGCCTGCCGCGAGGCCGCCGACCGAGAGCATTTTTTCCGATTGCACCATCATTTCCTCCAGCGACAGGCGCTGGGTGATGTCGTCGATGCGGATCACCACGCCCCGCCCGGCGCCGCCCATCAGTGGATAGAACGTCAGGGCGTAATGCCGGGCTTCGTCGTCCTTGGTCCAGGTGACGCGTTCGATCTTGGCCACCGTATGTTGCTCGACGGTCTGCTTGAGCTGGGGCAGGTACGGCTTGAGCGGTTCGAAAGCGAGGAAGATCGGTTGGTTCAGGGCCTCGTCCAGCCGCGTGCCGGAGAGGGCGCTGGCTTCCTGGTTCCATTGGGTGACGTAGAGTTGTTCGTCGAGGGCGATCAGCGCCGACGGCATGGAGTCGATGATGCTGTTGAGGTAATTCTGGAAACCGGTGAGTTTTTTCTCGATCTTGCTGCGCACCTGGACTTCCAGCTCCAGCTTGCGATTGGTATGGCGGGTTTCTTCCGCCAGGCCTTGGGCCTGGTCGTAGGCGGCCTGGGAGTCGTCCCGCGCGCGCTTGAGTTGCTGCTCCCGGGCTTCGATGCGCGAGAGCATGGTATTGAACGCCTCGGCCAGGCTGCCGATCTCATCGTGGTTGCCCCGTGCGGCGCGCAGGGCATAGTTCTCTTCGCGGGTGACCTGGCGGGACAGCTCTTCGAGTTGATGAATCGGCTGGGTGATCAGGCGTTTGATCTGCTGGGCGATGATCAGCCACAGCAGCACGCTGAAAATCAGGATGCCGAGGCTGGCGGTCAGCGTGCCGGTGTAGAACGCCGTTGGCAGTTCGCTGCTGGCCACCAGTAGCAGGTGACCTGGCTCCGTGCCGGGGCGGGGCAGGGTGATGACCTGGTTGCTGCGGAATTCACTGGCCTGCCAAGCCTGCATATTGCGGTAATGGTCCGGCAGCTTGAGTTTTTCGGCATGTTGCAGTTGCGCCAGGCGTTCGCCCTGGCCGTCGTACAGCGCTGCTGCCCGTAGCGGTGCATAGCTGTTGAGCTCATCGAGCAGGCGTTTGGCGCTTTGTGGCGATTGCAGGGCATCGGAAATCAGGCTTGGGTTGGCCACCAGCCGGCCGATGGTCTGCAGGGCCTGGGGCGCCATGCTTTCCTGGGAAATGTAATAGGCGGCGCTGATAAAGGTCAGGTTGGCCACCAACAGGACAGTGGTCAACAACACCAACAGGGCGGCCAGCAGTTTTTGGCCGACCGGGAGGTTTTCAAGGCGCTGGCGCAATGGCATCAGACTCGTCGTTAAGAAAGGAACACGAGGGCCAGCGTAGCCGCTGCTCAGTCGCTGGGCAATCCGAGGTTGTCCAAGTGGGCAATCAGTCGCTGGCGCAGTTGTTCCAGGTGCGGCACGCTCAGCTCATGGCGCTGGGCGACCTTGCAGGCGTAATCGAGCAAGTAGCTGATTTCGGTGCGACGCCGATTGGCGACGTCCTGGTACATCGAGGAGTAATTGGCGGCCGTGGCCTGGATCACCCGTTCGACTTCCGGCTGCAAATCCTCGGCCGCCGCGGGCTGGCCGCACCGTTCGAGCAAATCCGTGAGTTCCGCGCACAGGGTCGCCACTTCGCAGTGGTGTTCCTGCAGGCCGCCGTTCTTGCAGTGATGCAGCACCGTCAACGGATTGATTGCGCAATTGAGCGCCAGCTTGCGCCAGAGGCGGGTGAGGATGTCGGCGCTCCATTCGTGGGGAATGCCGGCGGCGGCCAAGTCGTCCAGCCAGAACGGCGCTACCGGGTGAGCCGGGTCGCCCAACCAGGTGTAGCCATGGCCGGCGAATACCACGCGCCAGTCACCGTCGCGGAACGCGCCTTCGGTGCTGGAGGCGCTGATGCAACGGGCCTGGGGCACACAATTGGCCACAGCGTCCTGGCTGCCGAGGCCGTTCTGCAACAGGATCAGTTCCGACTCCGCGTCCAGGCGATGGGCCACCGACGCCACTGCCGCTTCCGCATCGTAGGCCTTGCAGGCCAGCAGCAGGCGCTTGATCGGTTCCGAGCTGTCCGCCGTTTCGCCCGGCACCGGGTAACACTGCGCCTGGCCCTGTTCCACCAGTGTCAGGCCACCAACGCTGCGGTAGGCCTGCAAACGCGCTTCGTTGCGCAGCACCAGCCGCACCGGCAACCCGGCCCGGGCCAGGCGCGTGGCCCACAACGTGCCGAGACTGCCGGCCCCGAGGACATGCCAGGTGGTCGACATCAGTTTTTTACTCGGATTGGCGCAGGCATCGGAGGGCTCGCAGTGTCGGCAGGAAAAGAGCCGTTATAATGAGCCCGATTTTAACCACAAGCCAAGCGCGCGCCGTTGATACTGGCGCGCCTTTTTATTTGGAGAACACTACATGCCGTCATTCGACGTGGTATCCGAACTGGACAAGCACGAAGTCACCAACGCGGTTGAAAACGCCGTCAAGGAACTCGACCGTCGTTATGACCTCAAGGGCAAGGGCAGTTTCGAGTTCAAGGAAAAAGACCTGACCGTGAACCTGACCGCCGAGGCCGACTTCCAGCTCGAGGCGATGATCGAGATCCTCAAGCTGGCGCTGGTCAAGCGCAAGATCGACGTGCAGTGCCTTGAGGTCAAGGACGCCTATGCCTCGGGCAAGCTGATGAAACAGGAAGCCGTGCTCAAGGAAGGCATCGACAAGGAGCTGGCGAAGAAGATCGTCGCCCATATCAAGGACGCCAAGCTCAAGGTACAAGCCGCCATCCAGGGCGAGCAGGTGCGGGTCACCGGCAAGAAACGTGACGACTTGCAGGAAGCCATTGCGGCGTTGCGCGGCAAGGAATTCGGCATGCCCCTGCAGTTCAATAACTTCCGCGACTGATCCCTTCAGTTATAGGGAAACACTGTGGCGAGGGAGCTTGCTCCCGCTTGGGGGCGCAGCCCCCATCAAAGGGCCGCTACGCAGCCCAGCGGGGGCAAGCTCCCTCGCCACAAGATGCCGCGTGCAACAGGAATAGGAGAGAACGATGGATTTGAACGCTGAAGTGGACAACCTGGTCAAGGTTTCCCAGACCTGGGTCCCCATGATCATGGAATACGGCAGCCGCGTGCTGCTGGCCGTTATCACCCTGGCCGTCGGCTGGTGGTTGATCAACAAAGTGACGCGCAAGCTGGGTGCTTTGCTGGCCTTGCGTAATGCCGACCTGGCCCTGCAAGGGTTTATCAGTACCCTGGCCAACATCATTCTGAAGATATTGCTGATCGTCAGCGTCGCTTCGATGATCGGTGTGGAAACCACTTCCTTCGTCGCCGCCATCGGTGCTGCCGGCCTGGCGATTGGCTTGGCCTTGCAAGGCAGCCTGGCGAACTTCGCCGGTGGCGTGCTGATCCTGCTGTTCCGTCCGTTCCGCATTGGTGACTGGATCGAAGCCCAGGGTGTGGCCGGTACGGTCGACAGCATCCAGATCTTCCACACGGTGTTGCGCACCGGTGACAACAAGACCGTCATCGTGCCCAACGGCAATCTGTCGAACGGGATCATCACCAACACCAACCGCCAGCCGACCCGCAAAGTCGTGTTCGATGTCGGCGTGGATTACCAGGCCGACCTGCAAAAGGCCCGGGAAGTGTTGCTGGAGCTGGCCAAGGACGAACGCGTGCTGGCGGATCCGGCGCCTGAAGCGGTGATTTCCACCTTGGGCGACAGTTCCATCACCGTGTCGCTGCGTATTTGGGTCAAGACCGCGGATTATTGGAGTGTGATGTTCATGCTCAATGAACTGGCGCGGGATCGTTTGAAGGACGCGGGCATTGATATTCCGTTTCCACAGCGAGTGATTCGGGTCGTTCAGGAAGGGGCGGCGCAATAACTATTTGAATGTAACTTGGCGCTGGGGTCAGGTTATATTTAGTTAGCTTGCTATTTAATAAGTTGTGTTAAAGCGGGCGTTGTAATGGGCATAAAAAAACCGCTCACCTGAATCAGGTGAGCGGTTTTTGTTTGTAGCGGGTGAAGCTATCGAACTAGCACTGAATTACAAGATGCTCAGTGGGTATTCGACGATCAGACGGAAGTCGTTGTTGTCTCGGTTGCCACTTGCGGTGGTGTAAGAGGTGTTGGTGCGGTAGAAAGCGCTACGAACACGGAACGACAGGTCTTTGGCTGGACCGCTTTGCAGAACGTACTTGGTTTCGAAGTCCCACTCGTGCTCTTTGCCTTCTGCGCCGCCAGTCTCGATGTTGTCACCGGTAACGTAACGAGTCATGAAGCTCAGGCCAGGAACGCCGTAAGTTTTCATGTTCAGGTCGTAGCGCGCCTGCCAGGAACGCTCGTCCTGACCGTTGAAGTCGGAGTACTGGATGGAGTTGGCGAGGAAAATGGTGCCGCCGCCGTCAACGCCATACACGTAGCCGGTGTCACCGGTGGAGCGCTGGTGAGCCAGGGTGAACTTGTGGGCACCGATGGCATAGGCAGCTGCAAGGGACCAGATACGGTTGTCAACGTCGCCGCTGAGCTTCTGGCCTTGGTCTTGGCTGTCATAACCGTTGAAGTCGAAGTTCAGGGACTGATCTTCGTTGATCGGCAGGGTGTAGTTCAGGTTCAGGTATTTCTTTTTGTAGTGATCTTCAACATCGGAAGCTGCTACGCCAGCAACGAAATTGTCGGTGAACTGGTAGGTTGCACCGGCAATGTCGGCAGACTTCAGGCCAAGGCCGTCATCGCCCATGCCAGTTTGCGAGCTGACGGCGTTGAAACGACCTGCGGTCAGCTCCAGGCCTTTGATTTCTTTGCTGGTAATCAGGGTACCGGTGGCAACTTCTGGCAGCAGACGGCTGTCGTCAGTAGAGAAAACCGGGCTGGTAGTGAACTGGTTGCCGTATTTCAGAACTGTGTCGGACAGACGGAACTTAACCGCGCCGCCAATCTTCGATTGTGTTTCTTCTAGGTTGCCATCACTGTCCTGAGCGAACAGGCCGTTACCAGCGCGACCAGTGCCACCGTCGAAACGGGCGGAGCCGAATGCGAAGGCGTCAGCGCCTACACCAACGGTACCTTGGGTGAAGCCCGATTCGTAGATAGCGCGAACGCCAACGCCGGCTTCTTCACGATAACTTTGACGAGTGTTTGGTTCGTTCTTGAAATCACGGTTCATGTACAGCGCACGGGTCAGAACAGTCAAGCTCTGATCTTCAAGAAAACCCTTGGATTCTTCCTGGGAAGAGGCCATTGCGAACTGCGAGGTACTGGCCGATACAGCCAGTGCGATCATGCTCCACTTCATCACGCGCATCGTGATTTGCTCCTTTGGTTTTTAGAAGAGTACTGCCGTCCCACCTGTTTTTTTATCTGGGCGGCTCTTTCTTTTTGTGTCGGCGCAAACTTATATCACGTCGACATTCTTTGGCGATACTTGCCCATTCAACCTTTCAGCTTCTTTACGACCATGTCGCCAATGGCTCGATCCATGTCGCATTTCAGCTGTTCCGACGCAACCGTATTCACAACTTTAATGTTGTTTTTTCTTTTCCGGCATCGGTGTAAAGAGTCCGTCATTACCGCGCTTGAAGCTCCTGTGGGCAGCCTTGCCACTTTAATTTGTATGTCGGCAGGTTCTCGCTTCCGGCGAGGCCCTTGGACAGTGCGGGTATGAATGCAACAAGCATGCTCAAACCCGAATTTCGTTTACATTTTTTTCACATTTGACCGGTTGACGCGGTGAAACCTCATGAAACCGGGCCCCAAAGGCCTTGTTTTAAATAGGGTTGACTCGTGTGTGGGTCTCGTGTTGGACATCGAAAAACGTGGCGAGACAACCAAAAACGTTACCGGTTCACCCTACCCAGTGAGTAAATCACGGATGCTTTGTGCACTGAGCGTAGACGCACTGTGCTGTTTTGGTGCAAAAAAATTTTCAGGTTGTACGAAAATCTTACAGCTCCAAGGTCTTGCCTGGGCCCTGGTACGGCCCTGCCAGGAGCTCGTCGTGCCGCCTGCGCTGTGTTGGTGCGTCAGCTTGCACGGGTTGATGCCGGGGTATTGAAAAGTCGTTCGAAGAAACGGTGTCGAAACGCTACGCAGTGATCGATCCGGCGTTCGCGAGTATGCTGCGCATCTGTGTCCGATGCAGGCCTGCGGGTCGCTGAGCCGGGCAGAATCGATAACGAGGAGTACGCGCGGTGTTTGCCTTAGATCCACGACTGCAACAAGACACATTGCCCATCGGCGATTTCCCGTTGTGCCGGTTGCTCTTGTCCAACGACGCCAACTACCCGTGGTTCATCCTCGTGCCGCGGCGAGAAAATATCAGCGAATTGTTTCAGTTGGATGACATTGATCAATTGCAGCTGTGGAAAGAAACCACGGCGCTGGCCGAAACCCTCAAGGATTCGTTCGATGCCGACAAGATGAACGTTGCAACCTTGGGTAATGTCGTCAGTCAACTGCACATGCATGTCATCGTGCGCAAGCGTGATGATGCGGCCTGGCCGGCGCCGGTCTGGGGCAAGCACCCGGCCCAGCCTTATAATGCAGGGCAGGTCGCGGCCATTCGCGAACGGTTGCGAATGGCCCTGGCCGATGATTTCAAGTTTCTGGAGGGCTGAACCATGAACCTTGAAGAACGCGTAACCGATCTGGAAAGCCGCCTGGCGTTTCAGGATGACACCATCCAGGCATTGAATGATGTGCTGGTGGCGCAGCAGCGGGTTGTCGAGCGCTTGCAGCTGCAGATGGCGGCGTTGCTCAAGCGCCAGGAAGAAATGGCCGGGCAATTCGAAACATTTGAAGAAGAGGCGCCGCCCCCTCACTACTGACGTGCCCCGATTCCCGTTTGCCGGGCAATAAAAAACCGCGAGCAGCCAGGCTGCATCGCGGTTTTTTTACGCTTGGATCAGCGGCGCGGCAGCGCGGCGATCACATCTTCGGCCTGCAGGCCCTTGTCGCGGTTCATCACGGAGAATTCCACGCGCTGGCCTTCCACCAGGACGCGATGGCCTTCGCCACGAATGGCCCGGAAATGCACGAAAATGTCATCGCCGGAGTCGCGGGAGATGAAGCCGAACCCTTTGGACGTGTTGAACCACTTCACCGTGCCGGTATCGCGGTTGGACATGTCGTAGTTCTGCGCAGCGGCGGCCGGCGACGACTTCTTGTAGAAGCTGACGGCCAGGTGCAGTGCCACGGCGAGCAGTGCCGCGCCGAGGCTGAACAGAATGGCCGGTTGACCGCCGATTTCCGGCATGGGCGCCAGCAGGGCCAGGGTTTGCAAGGCAACGGCCAGCACCAGCATGACGCTGACAAGGTTTTGCAGTTGATGACGTGGACCTTTGTTCCAGTAAGGGATGACGGGGGCAAGGGTCAGGTTGAGCAGGCCGAAAAAGGCCAGGTACAGTGCATCGGGGTGTTGCAGGTAAGGTGTGGCTTCGGAACCCAGGCTAGGGATGAAGGACAGCAGCAGGGCAGCTGCGCCCATTAGCAAGTGGACGATTTTCAACATTTTGATTGGCTCACGGTTAAGACAGATCACAAGGAAGAGCGGGTCGGGCACGGTTCGCTTCGAAACAATGAGAGGCGTTGGACACGTATCCGAATCAGCCTATGCGTTACGCCCGGGAAAATAAGCGTAGCGACACACTGCCTATTTAACAGCAAAGCTCGGGCCTTCTCAAACCCGTTACGGGCGCGCACCGCGCTGTTCGTCGGCCAGAAAAGCCCCGCGGCTGCTTGAACGCGCCAGGCAAGCGGCGTTGAATTTCCCTGGGCGTCGGAACCGTCGGCTGTCCTGGCTTGTCGTTCTGGTTCTGGAGGGCTGGCGATCTGTCGCAGGCCGCAGGCGGCCAGAACCACTAGAGTGGGTAGGGCCGTTGTCGAATTCATCACCTCAGGAGATCAACCCCATGGCAATTGATATCGGTATCAGTGAGGAAGACCGCAAGTCCATCGTCGACGGGCTCTCGCGCCTGCTGTCGGACACCTACGTGCTGTATCTCAAGACCCACAATTTCCACTGGAATGTCACAGGGCCGATGTTTCGGACCCTGCACCTGATGTTCGAGGAGCAATACAACGAGCTGGCCCTGGCGGTGGACCTGATTGCCGAACGAATCCGCGCCCTTGGCTTCCCGGCCCCGGGTGCCTACTCGGTGTATGCGCGCCTGTCTTCTATTAAAGAAGAGGAAGGCGTGCCTGCTGCCGAGGACATGATCCGGCAACTGGTCGAGGGCCAGGAAGCGGTGACGCGTACGGCCCGTGGCATCTTTCCTTTATTGGACAAGGTCAGCGACGAGCCCACGGCCGACCTGCTGACCCAGCGCATGCAGGTTCACGAAAAGACCGCGTGGATGCTGCGCGCGCTGCTCGAAGGCTAATAATCGAGTAGGTGATGACGTGGCGTGGGGCGCATTGCCTGCACGGGCCGTGTAGGACGGCGTAATTCGTCGCCGGCCTGCTGTTGGCTTGTCCTACGTCCATGGTCATAAAGTCGTCTGGAACTGGCGATGCCGTTGAGCTTCCATAGAGCCACAGATGGGTTGTTCCAACCCAGAGGCTCGTATGGCAAAGGAGTGTCAACGGTATGATTCAAGGAAAAGAACCCGGGGAAGGGGGACGGGGGCGTTTTCAGCCCATCAGCGTCGACCCGTTCATCCGGGGGTTCGATATGCAACTGGCCCGGCCCCTGGCCCGTTCCATTCGTCTGAACGGGTTCGCCACCTGTTTGCGGCTGGAGCAGGTCTATTGGGAGATCCTCGGTGACATGGCTGAGCTCAACCGCTGCTCCATCAGCACGTTGCTGTCCCATGTGGACAGGGAAGTGCACCTGCGCCATGGCGGGGTGCGCAATTTCAGCGGGTTGGTGCGCGTGGTCTGCGTGGTGCACAGTTTGAAGGACGCCGGGATGGATCATTGTGGCGTCTAGCCCATCAATGACTGCAAATTCCGTGGCGAGGGAGCTTGCTCCCGCTGGGCTGCGTAGCAGCCCTCTTTGTGAGCGCTTCGCACTCAAGCGGGAGCAAGCTCCCTCGCCACAATGAGTCACACAAGCCTTGAATGAACAACATAGTCGGCAATGACTGTGCGGTCTTACGGCTGCACAGGCTGCATTTAATGGATATAATCCCGCTCTTTGCCGCAAAGCCCCGCCTTTGCGCGAGTAACCTGATCGCCGAGACAACCCCATGCCGATGTACGACTATCAATGTGCTTCCTGTGGTCATCAGATGGAAGCCATTCAAAAGATCAGCGCGGCACCGCTGGTCGACTGCCCTGCCTGCCAGGCGCCGGAACTGAAAAAGATGCTGTCCATGCCTGGTTTCCGCCTCGGCGGCACGGGCTGGTATGAAACCGACTTCAAGACCGGCGCCAAGAAAAACCTGGCCGGTGGCGACAAAGCTGATTGAGTTGAATACGCGCGAGTTCTTGCACGGGCAGGGCCTCCAACCGAATGACGAATTACGAGAAGTGAAACCACTACCATGATGCGCAGCCATTATTGCGGCCAACTGAACGAAAGCCTGGAAGGTCAGGAAGTTACTCTTTGCGGATGGGTCCATCGTCGCCGTGACCATGGCGGGGTGATTTTCCTCGATATCCGTGATCGTGAAGGCCTGGCCCAGGTGGTGTTCGATCCGGACCGCGCTGAAACCTTCGCCACTGCCGACCGCGTGCGCAGTGAATACGTCGTCAAGATCACCGGCAAGGTACGCCTGCGCCCGGCCGGCGCCGGTAACGCCAACATGGCGTCGGGCATGATCGAAGTGCTGGGCTACGAGCTGGAAGTGCTCAACGAGTCGGAAACCCCGCCGTTCCCACTCAACGAATACTCCGACGTGGGCGAGGAAACCCGCCTGCGCTACCGCTTCATCGACCTGCGTCGCCCGGAAATGGCCGAGAAGCTGCGCCTGCGTTCGCGCATGACCACCAGCATCCGTCGCTACCTGGACGAGAACGGCTTCCTCGACGTCGAGACGCCGATCCTGACCCGCGCCACGCCGGAAGGCGCCCGCGACTACCTGGTGCCGAGCCGTACCCACCCCGGCAGCTTCTTCGCCCTGCCGCAATCGCCACAGCTGTTCAAGCAACTGCTGATGGTGGCCGGGTTCGATCGCTACTACCAGATCGCCAAGTGCTTCCGCGACGAAGACCTGCGTGCCGACCGTCAGCCTGAGTTCACTCAGATCGACATCGAGACCAGTTTCCTCGACGAAAAAGACATCATGGGCCTGACCGAAGGCATGATCCGCAACCTGTTCAAGGAAGTGCTGGGCCTGGAATTCGGCGAGTTCCCGCACATGACCTTCGAAGAGGCCATGCGCCGCTACGGTTCCGACAAGCCGGACCTGCGTAACCCGTTGGAACTGGTTGACGTGGCCGACCAGCTCAAGGAAGTCGATTTCAAAGTGTTCAGCGGCCCGGCCAACGATCCGAAATGCCGTATCGCGGCCCTGCGTGTTCCAGGCGGCGCCAGCATGCCGCGCAAGCAGATCGACGACTACACCAAGTTCGTCGGCATCTACGGTGCCAAGGGCCTGGCGTACATCAAGGTCAACGAGCGCGCCGCCGGTGTCGACGGCCTGCAATCGCCGATCGTGAAAAACATCCCTGAAGCCAATCTCAACGTGATCCTCGATCGCGTGGGTGCGGTTGACGGCGACATCGTGTTCTTCGGCGCCGACAAGGCCAAGATCGTCAGCGAAGCCCTGGGCGCGCTGCGCATCAAGCTGGGCCACGACCTGAAGCTGCTGACCTGCGAGTGGGCGCCGATGTGGGTCGTCGACTTCCCGATGTTCGAAGAAAACGACGACGGCAGCTTCTCTGCGCTGCACCACCCGTTCACCGCGCCGAAGTGCTCGCCTGAAGAATTGGAGGCCAACCCGGCCACCGCCCTGTCGCGCGCCTACGACATGGTCCTGAACGGCACCGAGCTGGGTGGCGGTTCGATCCGTATCCATCGCAAGGAAATGCAACAGGCGGTGTTCCGTCTGCTGGGCATCAACGAAGCGGAGCAGGAAGAGAAATTCGGCTTCCTGCTCGATGCGCTGAAGTACGGTGCACCGCCCCACGGTGGCCTGGCCTTCGGCCTGGACCGCCTGGTGATGCTGATGACCGGCGCCCAGTCGATCCGTGAAGTGATCGCGTTCCCGAAAACCCAGAGCGCGGCCGATGTCATGACCCAGGCGCCGGGCGTAGTGGACGCCAAGGCGCTGCGCGAGTTGCACATCCGTCTGCGTGAACAGCCAAAGGCTGAGTAAGGCTGGCACCTGAGAGGGCGCATCTTCGGATGCGCCTTTTCATTGGGGTCGATATTTCTGATTGCCGGCCACTGCGCACGCGCGGGGCGGGCAATGTTCCAAAGAGAAACGGAGCGAGTTATGGCAGGTCATTCCAAGTGGGCGAACATCAAGCACCGCAAAGAACGTCAGGATGCCAAGAGAGGCAAGATCTTCACCAAGTGGATCCGTGAGCTGACGGTCGCGGCCCGCCAGGGCGGCGGCGATCCGGGTTCCAACCCGCGCCTGCGCCTGGCCCTGGACAAGGCTTTGGGTGCCAACATGAGCCGCGACATCATCGACCGGGCCATCGCCCGTGGCGCGGGTGCGACCGAGGCCGACAACGTTGAAGAGCTGACCTACGAAGGTTATGGCCCGGGCGGCGTGGCGGTGATGGTCGAATGCATGACCGACAACCGCAACCGTACCGCTGCCGCCGTGCGTCACGCGTTCAGCAAATGCGGTGGCAACCTCGGCACCGACGGCTCGGTGGCCTATCTGTTCGAGCGCAAGGGGCAAATCAGCTTCGCCCCGGGCCTCGATGAAGATGCCCTGACGGAAGCGGCCCTGGAGGCCGACGCCGATGACGTGGTCAGCCATGAAGACGGGTCGTTCGACGTGTTCACCTCGTTCGCCAGCTTCTATGCCGTGCGCAACGCCCTGGAGGCGGCCGGTTTCAAGCCCGCCGACGCGGAAATCGTCATGCAGCCGACCACCAGCGCCGAACTGGATCTGGAAGGCGCCGAGAAGGTGCTCAAGCTGATCGACATGCTGGAAGACCTGGATGACGTGCAGAACGTTTATTCCAACGCCGATATTCCGGAGTCGGTGGCTGAACAGCTTGGCTGAGAAGGCTTGTTCAAATATTGACGATTGCGAATGACCAAAATGTGGGAGTGAGCTTGCTCGCGATAGCGGTACTTCAGTCAATGCTTTGCTTGCTGATCCGACGCCATCGCGAGCAAGCTCGCTCCCACGGGTCTGAATAACTCCCCTTAAACCGCAGGCGTTATGACTTTAATCCTTGGTATCGACCCTGGTTCGCGCATCACCGGCTACGGCGTGGTTCGCGATACCGGGCGCGGCTGTGTATACGTCGCCTCTGGTTGCATCCGCACCGGTGCCGGTGAGCTGCATGAGCGCTTGCAGATCGTTTATCGCGGCGTGCGCGAAGTCATCCAGACCTACGGCCCGGTGACCAGGGGCATTGAACGGGTCTTCATGGCGCGCAACGCCGATTCGGCCCTGAAGCTGGGGCAGGCCCGGGGCGCGGCCATTGTGGCGGGCGCCGAGGAAAACCTGGAGATCGCCGAGTACACCGCGACCCAGGTCAAGCAGGCAGTCGTCGGCACCGGGGCGGCGAACAAGGAGCAGGTGCAAATGATGGTGATGCACCTGTTGAAACTGGTCAGCAAGCCGCAAATCGACGCCTCCGACGCCCTGGCCATCGCTATTTGCCATGCCCATACCCGTTCCAGCCTGTTGCCTCATGGTCTGGGGACTGCACGCAGTCGTGGCGGGCGCCTGCGTCTCTGATAGCATCAGCGCTTCATTCATGAACCCGAGTAAGTTGCGCCTGTGTCGTCGGCCTTCATGCCCGGGCTGTTATTCGCCAGCCCGCGGGCTGGCCAACACCCAAGGATCTGAAACGTGATTGGACGCTTGCGCGGCACCCTGGCTGAAAAACAGCCGCCGCACCTGATTCTGGATGTAAATGGCCTGGGCTATGAGCTGGAAGTGCCCATGACCACGCTGTATCGCTTGCCGTCGGTCGGCGAGCCGCTGACCCTGCACACCCATTTGGTCGTGCGCGAGGATGCGCAGTTACTCTATGGTTTCGTCGGCAAGCGCGAGCGGGATTTCTTCCGCGAGTTGATCCGTCTCAATGGCGTCGGCCCGAAACTGGCCCTGGCCTTGATGTCGAGCCTGGAAGTCGACGAATTGGTGCGTTGCGTGCAGTCCCAGGACACCTCGGCCCTGACCAAGGTGCCGGGGGTGGGCAAGAAAACCGCCGAGCGCCTGCTGGTCGAACTCAAGGACCGCTTCAAGGCCTGGGAGGCGGTGCCGGCGATGTTCGCCCTGGTGCCGAACCAGCCGGACGCGCCGGTGCCTGCGGTCAGCGCCGAAAACGATGCGGTCACTGCGCTGATCTCCCTGGGCTACAAGCCGCAGGAGGCCAGCAAGGCGATTTCCGCCATCAAGGAAAAAGGCCTGAGCACCGAAGACATGATTCGCCGTGCCCTGAAGGGAATGATTTAAGTGATTGAAGCTGACCGTCTGATCGCTGCCACGGGCGCGCCCCGTGACCGCGAGGAAATCCAGGACCGCGCGATTCGTCCTGTCAGCCTGGCCGACTACATCGGCCAACCGACCGTGCGCGAGCAGATGGAGCTGTTCATCCAGGCGGCCCGTGGGCGTAGCGAGTCCCTGGACCACACCTTGATCTTCGGCCCGCCGGGCCTGGGCAAGACTACCCTGGCCAACATCATCGCCCAGGAAATGGGTGTTTCGATCAAAAGCACGTCGGGGCCGGTGCTTGAACGGCCGGGCGACCTGGCGGCGCTGCTGACCAACCTTGAGCCCCATGACGTGCTCTTCATCGACGAAATCCATCGTTTGTCGCCGATCGTCGAGGAAGTGCTGTACCCAGCCATGGAAGATTTTCAGCTCGACATCATGATCGGCGAAGGGCCGGCGGCGCGCTCCATCAAGCTCGACCTGCCGCCGTTCACCCTGGTGGGCGCCACCACCCGTGCCGGCATGCTGACCAACCCGTTGCGCGACCGTTTCGGTATCGTCCAGCGCCTGGAGTTCTACAACAACGCCGACCTGGCGACGATTGTCAGCCGCTCGGCGGGCATCCTCGGGTTGCCGCTGGACCCGGACGGTGCGTATGAGATCGCCCGGCGTGCCCGGGGTACGCCGCGGATCGCCAACCGTCTGCTGCGCCGGGTCCGGGATTTTGCCGAAGTTCGGGCCAAAGGCCACATCACCAAACCGATTGCCGACCTGGCGTTGAACCTGCTCTGGACATCGACGAGCGTGGTTTCGATCACCAGGACCGGCGTCTGCTGCTGACCATGATCGAGAAGTTCGACGGTGGCCCGGTGGGCGTGGACAGCCTGGCGGCGGCCATCAGCGAAGAGCGTCACACCATTGAAGATGTGCTGGAACCGTATCTGATCCAACAGGGCTACATCATGCGCACCCCCCGTGGACGAGTGGTGACCCGCCATGCTTATCTGCACTTTGGCTTAAACATCCCGACACGAATGGGCGAGATGCCGGTGGTAGACGAATTCCTCGATGCCGTGGACGATTGAACGAGCTCTGTTCGCCGACTTTTTTCCGGTTCGTGCTGTCCCAGACGACGTCTGGAGCGTCAATGCGTTCGAGAATGAAAAAACAGTTGCCAGGCCGATTGGCAACCTGAGGAGTAAGCACTAGAGTATGCGCGCGCAAAACGGGCTGGAGTCGTTCGCACATCGCTGTCGCGTTTATTACGAGGACACCGATGCTGGCGGCATCGTCTACTACGTCAATTACCTCAAGTTTATGGAACGGGCTCGAACCGAACGGCTGCGGGAACTGGGTTTTGCCCAATCCGCACTCGCAGGGGAGGACCTGTTATTCGTCGTGCATTCCAGCGAAGCGCGTTACCACGCGCCGGCGCGACTGGACGACGAACTGGTGGTAAGTGCCGATGTCATCGAATTGAACCGTGTCAGCCTGCGTTTCAAGCAGCAGGTCAGGCGGGCTACGGATAATGTGCTGCTCTGCGAAGGGCAGTTTTTGGTGGCCTGTGTGCGCACCCATAGTTTGAAACCCCGGGCCATTCCCGAAGCTCTACGCGCGGCCTTTGCCGGCGTGAGCGGCGCGGGTACACACTCAGAGCAGGAGATAAAGCGTGGAAGCTAACGTCGTCGACCATTCCTCCATGTGGAGCCTGGTCAGCAATGCCAGCGTCGTGGTGCAACTGGTAATGCTGACCCTGGTAGCCGCATCGGTGACCTCATGGATCATGATCTTTCAGCGCAGCAACATGCTGCGCGCCGGTCGCCGTGCCCTGGAGAGCTTCGAGGAGCGCTTCTGGTCCGGTATCGACCTGTCCAAGCTCTATCGCCAGGCTGGCAGCAACCCGGACCCGGATTCGGGCGTCGAGCAGATCTTCCGTGCCGGCTTCAAGGAGTTCTCCCGCTTGCGCCAGCAGCCGGGCGTCGACCCTGAGGCGGTGATGGAAGGTGTGGCTCGCGCCATGCGCGTCGCCATTTCCCGCGAGGAAGAAAAGCTCGAGCAGGGCCTGTCGTTCCTGGCCACCGTTGGTTCGGTCAGCCCGTACATCGGTCTGTTCGGTACCGTGTGGGGGATCATGAACTCCTTCCGCGGCCTGGCTTCCGCCCAGCAAGCGACCCTGGCCACCGTGGCCCCGGGCATCGCCGAGGCACTGATCGCCACCGCCATCGGTCTGTTCGCGGCCATCCCGGCCGTTATCGCCTACAACCGCTTCGCTGCCCGCAGCGAAATGCTGACCGGCCGTTACTACACCTTCGCCGATGAATTCCAGGCGATCCTGCACCGTAAAGTGCACACCAGCGAAGAATAAGCAGGTATTTCCCAATGGCTTTAATCGCTCGAGCCCGAAAAAAGCGCAAGCCGGTTGCCGAGATGAACGTGGTGCCCTACATCGACGTGATGTTGGTGCTGCTGGTCATCTTCATGGTGACTGCGCCCATGCTTAATCAGGGCGTGAAGGTCGATCTGCCCAAGGTTTCCAGCGAAGCCTTGCCGCAGGACAACAACACCCAGGTACTGACCATTTCGATCAAGGCTGACAAGACCTACTACTGGAACCTTGGCAGTGAAGTGGACACCGAGAAGCAGCAGGACCGGGCCATGACCTTGCCGCAGATGACCGATGCGGTGACCAAGATCATTCGTGTCGGCAACGACGCCGGCAAGCGCACCCAGGTGTTCATTCGTGGCGACAAGACTGTCGACTACGGTGCCGTGATGGGCGCCATGGGCGGCCTGCAGAAAGCCGGGGTCGGTAATGTTGGCTTGATCACCGAGGCCCCCTGATGCAGCAACAGCGAGAGCCGTCCGCCTCGGAAAGCTATTTCTGGCCCAGTGTCCTGGCCATCGGCCTGCATGTGCTGGTGTTCGGCATGCTGTTCGTCAGTTTTGCCATGACCCCGGAGCTGCCACCGGCCAAGCCGATCGTGCAGGCGACGTTGTACCAGCTCAAATCGAAAAGCCAGGCCACCACCCAGACCAACCAGAAGCTTGCCGGTGAGGCGAAGAAATCCGCCGCGCGCCAGACCGAAGTCGAGCAGATGGAGCAGAAGAAGGTCGAGCAGGAAGCGATAAAGGCTGCGGAACAAAAGAAAGAGGAAGCGGCTCAAAAAGCCGAGGAAGCCAAGAAGGCCGATGAGGCGAAGAAAGCGGACGAGGCGAAAAAGGCTGACGAAGCCAAGAAAGCCGACGAAGCGAAGAAAACCGCCGAGGCCAAAAAGGCAGAAGAGAAACAATTGGCTGATATAGCCAAGAAGAAAGCCGAAGAAGAAGCCAAGAAAGCCGCTGAAGAAGAGGCCAAGAAAGCGGCCGCTGAAGAAGCGAAGAAAAAGATCGTCGAGGACGCGAAGAAAAAAGCGGCCGAAGACGCCAAGAAAAAAGCTGAAGCTGACGAGGCGAAAAAGAAAGTCGCCGAAGACGCGAAGAAGAAAGCCGCCGCCGACGCCGCCAAGAAAAAGGCCCAGGACGCAGCGCGTAAATCCGCCGAAGACAAAAAGGCCCAGGCCTTGGCAGATTTGCTTTCCGACACGCCGGAGCGCCAGCAGGCCTTGGCCGATGAGCAGGGCGATGAAGTCGCCGGCAGCTACGATGATCTGATTCGCGCCCGAGCGGCAGAAGGCTGGGCTCGTCCACCTTCGGCGCGCAAAGGCATGACGGTAGTATTGCAAATCGGCATGTTGCCCGATGGTACGGTTACCTCGGTCAGCGTCGCCAAGTCCAGTGGTGACGGTCCGTTCGACGCTTCGGCGGTCGCTGCGGTCAAGAACATTGGGCGTTTGACGGAAATGCAAGGAATGAAACCGAGCGACTTTGCTCCCTATCGTTCATTCAAGATGACATTCACACCTGAGGATCTAGCCTTGTGAGAAACCTTCTTCGATCAATGCTGGTCGTTATCTGCTGCCTGGCAGGGATAGCGGTAGCAGAGGAAAAGAACATCCTGGTCACCAGCGGCAGCGACCGGGCCACCCCGATCGCCGTCGTACCGTTCGGCTGGCAGGGCGGTAACGTCCTGCCGGACGACATGGCGGAAATCATCATCGGCAACGACCTGCGCAACTCGGGTTACTACGCGCCGATTCCGAAGCAGAACATGATCAGCCTGCCAACCCAGGCCAGCGAAGTCATCTACCGTGACTGGAAGGCCCTGGGCGCCCAGTACATCATGGTCGGCAGCATCGTTCCGGCCGGCGGTCGCCTGCAGGTGCAGTACGCCCTGTTCAACGTCGCCACCGAGCAGCAAGTGCTGACCGGCAGCGTGTCGGGCAGCGTCGATCAGTTGCGCGACATGGCGCACTACATCGCCGACCAGTCGTTCGAGAAACTCACCGGCATCAAGGGCGCGTTCTCCACCCGCATGCTCTACGTGACGGCCGAGCGTTTCTCCGAGAACAACACCCGCTACACCCTGCAGCGTTCCGACTATGACGGCGCGCGGGCGGTGACCTTGCTGCAAATCGCGCGAGCCGATCCTGTCGCCGCGCTTCGCCCCCGATGGCAAGCGCATCGCCTATGTCTCGTTCGAGCAGAAGCGTCCGCGTATTTTCGTGCAGCACATCGACACCGGTCGTCGTGAGCAAATCACCAACTTCGAAGGCCTGAACGGCGCGCCAGCCTGGTCACCGGATGGTTCGCGCCTGGCGTTCGTGCTGTCCAAGGACGGCAACCCGGACATCTACGTGATGAACCTGGCCTCGCGTTCGATCTCCCGTGTGACCAACGGTCCGGGCATCAACACCGAGCCGTTCTGGGGCAAGGATGGCTCGACCATCTACTTCACCTCCGACCGCGGCGGCAAGCCACAGATCTACAAGACCAGTGCCGGTGGTGGCGGTGCCGAACGCGTGACCTTCGTCGGTAACTACAACGCCAACCCTAAATTGTCGGCGGACGAAAAGACTCTGGTGATGATCCATCGCCAGGACGGTTTCACCAATTTCAAGGTGGCGGCCCAGGATTTGCAGCGCGGTAGCGTAAAAATCCTCACTGATAGCACTCTGGACGAGTCACCCACTGTTGCGCCCAACGGCACCATGGTAATCTACGCCACCCGCCAGCAGGGCCGGGGAGTCTTGATGCTCGTGTCCATTAATGGACGCGTGAGGCTCCCGCTTCCTACCGCACAAGGCGAAGTCAGAGAACCGTCCTGGTCCCCTTACCTGAACTGACGCGGCGCAATACGTTTTACTTAACACACTGGGGTTCATTAGGAGTTTCACGATGGAAATGCTGAAGTTTGGTAAATTTGCTGCGCTGGCTCTGGCCATGGCTGTAGCTGTAGGTTGCTCGTCCAAAGGCGGCGACAATGCCGGTGAAGGCGCTGTTGATCCAAACGCTGGTTACGGCGCTAACACTGGTGCAGTTGACGGCTCCCTGAGCGAAGAAGCTGCTCTGCGCGCAATCACCACCTTCTACTTCGAATACGACAGCTCGGACCTGAAGCCAGAAGCCATGCGCGCTCTGGACGTTCACGCCAAAGACCTGAAGTCGAACGGCGCTCGCGTTGTTCTGGAAGGCAACACCGACGAACGTGGTACTCGTGAGTACAACATGGCACTGGGCGAGCGTCGTGCGAAAGCCGTTCAACGCTACCTGGTACTGCAAGGTGTTTCCCCAGCTCAGCTGGAACTGGTTTCCTACGGCGAAGAGCGTCCAGTTGCTACCGGCAACGACGAGCAGTCCTGGGCTCAAAACCGTCGCGTCGAACTGCGTAAGTAATTCGTCATGCGAACGTGCCGTCGTGCTGTAACTGTTCTGGCTCTCAGCCTTGCGCCGCTTGCGGCGTGGGCTGCGGTTCCTGTGGTCGATAACGATGCCGGCTATAACAATAGCGGGAGTAGTTATCCGCCTGCAGGTTACGGTACGAACGGCGCCTATGCCGGGGGAGGGGTTTCGGCCCCTGTCTCGGCACAGGGCGAGCTGTTCAACCAGCTCCAACAAATGCAGGATCAGCTGTCGCGCCAGCAAGGCGTGATTGAAGTTCTGCAAAATGATATTTCGCGCATGAAGCAGGAAAACCTGGAGCGATACCAGGATCTTGATCGGCGCATAGGAACCGGTGTTGCACCTGCCGCGACTCCTGAGAATTCTCCTGCCGGTGGCGACTTGAATGCCCCCGGTGCAGCCGCAGGCGCTGGGGCTACTGCTCCAGCACCGGCCGCCGGTGGCGAGCCGGCTGATCCGGCGAAGGAAAAGCTCTATTACGATGCTGCCTTCGATCTGATCAAGGCCAAGGATTTCGACAAGGCCAGCCAGGCCTTCGCCGCTTTCCTGCGCAAATACCCAAACAGCCAGTACGCAGGTAATGCCCAATACTGGCTGGGCGAAGTGAACCTGGCCAAGGGCGACCTGCAAGGCGCCGGCCAGGCGTTCGCCAAGGTGTCGCAACTGTATCCCAAGCACGCCAAAGTGCCGGATTCGCTGTACAAGCTGGCTGACGTAGAGCGCCGCCTCGGTCATACCGACAAGGTCAAAGGCATTTTGCAGCAGGTGGTGGCCCAATACCCGGGCACATCCGCCGCCCAACTGGCCCAGCGTGATCTGCAACGCATGTAAGCCGGCTTGAGCTGTTTTGAAGAAACCCGCGCCTGTCGCGGGTTTTTTCGTTAGAATTCACGCCCTTTTTATGAAACACGCTTTTTGGGATCTGTGCGTTGGCGGGGTTCCTCGAAGTGCCTGACGGAGGCGGACAGCCTGTTTAGCTGTTACGCCCGTGGCGACTATGCAAGACACATTGAGAATCACCGAAGTTTTTTACTCGTTGCAGGGTGAAACGCGAACGGCTGGGCTGCCCACGGTATTCGTGCGCCTCACCGGTTGTCCGTTGCGTTGCCAGTACTGCGACAGCGCCTACGCCTTCAGCGGCGGCACCGTGCGTACCCTCGACGATATCCTGGAGCAAGTGGCCAGTTATCGTCCGCGTTATGTCTGTGTCACGGGCGGCGAGCCCTTGGCGCAACCCAACGCGATCCCTTTGCTCAAGCAGTTGTGTGATGCCGGTTACGAGGTGTCGCTGGAAACCAGCGGCGCCCTGGATATCTCGGCCGTCGACCCGCGTGTCAGCCGCGTCGTGGACCTGAAAACCCCAGGCTCCAAGGAAGCGCACCGCAACCGCTATGAGAATATCGAACTGCTGACGTTCAACGATCAGGTCAAGTTCGTGATCTGTTCGCGAGAGGATTACGACTGGGCTGTGTCCAAGTTGATCCAGTACGGGCTCGACCAGCGGGCTGGCGAAGTGTTGTTGTCGCCGAGTCATCACGATTTGAGCGCCCGGGAACTGGCGGATTGGGTGGTGGCGGATAACTTGCCGGTGCGCCTGCAATTGCAGCTGCATAAATATCTTTGGAACGACGAGCCGGGGCGCTGAGATGACTGAACATTCGAACATGGCTGAAAAACGTGCGGTCATCCTGTTGTCAGGTGGCCTGGATTCGGCCACGGTCGTGGCCATGGCCCGTGCCGAAGGCTACCGCTGCTACACCATGAGTTTCGACTATGGCCAGCGCCACCGCGCAGAGCTGCACGCCGCTGAGCGGGTTGCCCGGGACCTGGGCGCGGTGGAGCACAAAGTGATCGGCCTGAACCTCAACGGTATCGGCGGCTCGGCCCTGACCGACAGTTCCATCGACGTGCCCGAGGCGCCTAGCGAGGGTATCCCGGTGACTTATGTGCCGGCGCGTAACACGGTGTTCCTGTCCCTGGCATTGGGCTGGGCCGAAGTGCTGGGCGCCCGTGACATTTTCATTGGCGTCAATGCCGTGGATTATTCCGGCTACCCGGACTGCCGCCCGGAGTTCGTCGAAGCGTTCGAGCGCATGGCCAACCTGGCGACCAAGGCCGGCGTCGAAGGGCAGGGTTTCCGCATCCAGGCGCCGTTGCAGAATCTCAGCAAGGCCGACATCGTCAAGGCGGGCGTGAAGCTTGGCGTGGACTACGGGCTCACCGTTTCCTGCTATCAGGCCGACGATCAGGGCCGCGCTTGCGGCAAATGTGACAGCTGCCGCCTGCGTGCAGAAGGCTTCGCGGCGGCGGGTGTGAGCGATCCAACCCGTTATTTTTGATTTATTTCAAATTAAGTGTTGAATAGTCCTTAGAAATCAGTATTATACGCGCCACCACACAGCGGGTCGTTAGCTCAGTTGGTAGAGCAGTTGGCTTTTAACCAATTGGTCGTAGGTTCGAATCCCACACGACCCACCATTTTTAGCTGTTTTAAAAGTCTGGAAGGCCCACGAAAGTGAGGATTTCCGGATTTTTTTTGTCCGTGAAAAAGTCCACCAACCGAAGTGACCCTCAGAGCAGGCCCTCCTCGGCGCATACTTTCATGATCTGCTCGCGAAGCCAGATGTTTGCGCTGTCCTGGCTCGCTTTCTCGCTCCACATCATGTCCAGGGTAAAGTTCGGTAAACCCGTTGGTGGCTGGCGTTCGCCGAATCGTTCTTGATCGCAAATCAATGCCTGGATGCGCCGGGGCAATGTCAGGATAAAGTCGGTTCCAGCGATCAGGTTCAACGCTGCTACGTAGCTGTTGGCTCTTGCGACTATCTTGCGGCTATAACCTTGTCGAGCGAGCCAGCCATCGATCATGTTGGTGTCAGACGTCCACGGTGTTGGAAATACGTGCTGGCGGGCGGCAAACGCTTCCACGCTGAAGTCTCCTTGCGGCGCTGGGAAACTTTTATCGAGGACGCACACCAACTCGTCTTCGAGCAACACCTGTGATCGCAGACCTTTGACATCGCCATGGAAGTGCGGCCCGAAACAGACGACAAGATCGAAGCGATCATCCCGCAGTGCATCAGCTGGAATATCCCGATTAAATTTCGTCGTGTTGATGACCACCGCAAAGCGCTTGCCGATGAAGCGTTTGAGCAATTTGGGCAGGATCAGCAGTTCGAAGTATTCTGGCGCACAGAGGTTGAACGTGATTTCTTCCTGATTCGGATCGAATGTCTGGAAACCGGAATGGCATTTATTGATTGCCTCGAGGGCCCCCAGTATCTGGCCGTACATGGCGGTGGCTTTATGAGTGGGGCTCATGCCGGAGCGGGTATTGATAAACAGATCGTCTTCGAAACTGGTGCGCAGTTTCTTCAGGCAGTAGCTCACGGTTGACTGGCTGACGCATAAGGCCTCGGAGACCTGGGTGACGCTGCCCTGTTCGTACACTGCCACAAATACCATCAGGTCCTGCATGTCCAGCTTTCTGAGCAGGTTACTGACCAGCATCGGCTATTCTCGGCGTCATCCCTGCGTCTCTCTTTGTCCTGACGAAAGTCTCCATTTATACATGAGCCTGGGGTTTTTATCCTTCAAACAGGGTGCTGGGCTCGCGACAAGCGCTGCCTAGTCAATATGTCGCGTGTATTGCTTGGGATCGAAACGCAGGACTATCAGGATCATCAGCGCCATGACGGCGGTGAGCGACCACCACGCCCATTCGAAGCTGCCCAACTGATCGCGAATCATCCCGGCAATCAAGGGCGAGAGCCCTGCGATCAGGTAGCCGATGCCTTGCACGAAGGCCGTCAGGCCACCGGCCCGTCGCGGGTTGTCCAAGTGGTCGAGGGAGACGATCAAACTCATCGGGAACAGGCCGCCGATGCCCAGTCCCAACAGGCAGGGCCACAACAGGCTGAAGCGTTCCGGGCTGAGGATCAGGCCGCAGAAGCCAGCCATGATCAATGCCAGTAACACCGCGAGGACCAGGCGTTTATCCTGGCTGCGGTTGGTAATCGCCGGGGTGACGAGGCCGGACAGCACTTCCATGGCCGTGAGGAACCCCAGCAGCAGGCCCGCGTGTTGTTCGCTCCAGCCTTTTTCCACGTAGTACGGGGCCAGCCAGGCCAGTACACAGGTGTAGGAGGCGGTGCCCAGGCCGAAGAAAATCGCCAGCAGCCAAGCCCGGGAATTGCTGAAGAATGACGCTTGCTGCCGGATCTGGGCTTCGGGCAGTGGCGTCACGGCTGCGCGCTGGGCGTACCAGCAACCGAGGGCGACCAACGCCAACAGTGCCCAGATCGCCAGACCGATGCGCCAACTGCCGGTTTGCGCCAGGACAAAAGGCGAAAACGATGCGGCAAGCGCCGCCCCGCCCATGATCGACGTGACATACAGCCCCATGAACAGCGAGACGTTGTCGGCATAGCGCGACTTGATCAGCGCCGGCATCACTGCCTGGATCAGCGCGATGCCGAGCCCGGCCAACACCGCGCTGATGATCAACTCGGCGGCGCTGTCCAGGTACAAGCGTGAGGCCGTGGCGATACCGATGATCAACAACGACAGAACGATGGTGCGGTGCTCACCGATGCGCAGGGCGATGCGCATGCCCAGGAACATCGCCAGGCCCATGGCCATGACCGGCAACATGGTCAGCAGTGAGGCGGTGCTGAAGCTCAGGGGGACCTCGCCGCGAATGGCCGACAGCAACGGACCGACTGCGGCCATCGAGGGCCGCAGGTTCAGCGCCACCAACACGATGCTGACCATCAGCCAGACGGCGTGAGTGCTTGATGTTCGAACGTTTTCCATAACAGAGCCTTGGCTAAAACAATGCATCATTTAGGCTGGGGAGCTGCGATGGGGCAAACTGAAAACTGGCGTTGTATATTGAAAAACTAAATAGCACACAGATTATGGTCACAACGCAGACCCTGTGGGAGCGAGCTTGCTCGCGATGGGGGCATAACAGGCAATATTAATGTTGGAAGTCATGACCTCATCGCGAGCAAGCTCGCTCCCACAGGTTTTTTGTGTGGTTGGAGTTCCTCTGGCCGCCTCCTAAGCGCCCATCCCCGGGCTCAACGTCCCCAGCCAAGCCACCAACCCCAGGATGACCACCGCCACAGAGAATTCCAGCACCATGCTGCGCCGCAGGGCTTTCACCGCGACCTTGTGCTCGCCGGTCTGTCGGGCCTGAGCCAGAAGTGGCGTCAGATGAAAACGGTTCAGCGCGGCGAACACCAGCATGGCCGCGAACAAGATGAGTTTGAGCGCCAGCAACTGACCGTAGGTGCTGTCCAGCAGCCCTGTGACACTGGGGCCGACGATGAACAGATAATTGACCACCCCTGTCACGCTGATGACCACCACGATCAGCGCCCCGGCGGTTTCGAACCCGGTCAATGTCCGGGCCAGCACCGCCAACGCAGGTTCGGCCTGGCGAAGCAGCAGGGCAAACGCGGCCAAGGCACCGACCCAGCCACCCGCCGCCCACAGGTGCAGGAAGTCAGTGATGAAGTGCCAGTTACGGCGGGCGCCTTCGTCCATCGCGCCGTGGCCTGCCCAGGCCAGGGTTGCCAAAGCCACCGCCCCGCCCAGCGCGACCAGGACGAGGCTGGCGGTCGGCCAACGCTGATTGAGCGTCACGGCGACACCGGCCAGCAGCAGCGCCGCCATGCGCAGCGTCCAACTCACGCCGACCTCGGTCTCCATCACCATCATTTCAATGTGTGGCCACAGTTCGGCCCACGCCGAAACACCGCTCATGGCCCAGGCCATGCACGCCATGGCTGCCAGGGAGAGCAACCCGCCCAGCACCGCCGAGATCAGCAGTAGCGGCGTGAAAGGCAACTGCGCTCCCGACATCCGCTCCTGGCCTCGCAGGCCATAAAGGCCAAACGCAGCCAGGCCGAACAGCAACATCAAATCCAGGTACAGGGTGAAGCGTAGTGCGATGTTGATCGAGTCGCTCATCAACTCACTTCACCTTGAACGTGACGTTGCCGGTGATCGGGTGAGTGTCGGACGACACTGCGCGCCATTGGACCTGGTAAGTGCCGGCGGTAAGCGGTGCATTCGGCGTGATGAGCATGGTTTTCGGATCGTCGCTGCCGGACACCTTGGCTGGCATGGGCATTGGCGAATGCGCCGCCATGCCCGGCATCGCGGTCATCATCAGCTTGGCGCCGGAAAACTGGGTCATCAGGTTTTCGGAAAAATGCAGCTCGATCTTGGCCGGCGCCGCCCCTTCGGTGCCATCGGCGGGGGTGGAGGTCAGCAGTTTCGGATGGGCCTGGGCCAGGCCACTGAGCAACAGGCCGGCGGACAAGGCGACGGCGGTTTTGATGAATGACATGCAAGGACTCCTACAGCTCGGTTTTTAGTTTTAGTGAACAGGTCAGAACCACATGCGTACGCCCAGCACCAGGCGCGCTTCGCTGCGGTCTTCGTCTTCTTCCCGGGCGTAGTCGGCGGTGTTGCCGTAGACCCGATTCCAGGTGACGCCAATGTAGGGTGCGAATTCGCGGCGTATTTCATAGCGCAGCCGCACGCCGAGCTCGGTGTCCGACAACCCCGAGCCGACGCCACGGGCGGGATCGTTCTTGCCATAGAAGTTGGCTTCGGCGGTGGGCTGCAGGATCAGGCGGTTGGTCAGCAAGATGTCGTAGTCGCCCTCCAGGCGCGCCGCGCTCTGGCCACCCTCGCCGATGAACGCGGTGGCCTCGGCTTCGAGGTTGTACAGCGCCATGCCTTGTACGCCGAAGGCGGCCCAGGTTTGCGGATCGCCTGGCTTGAAGTCCTGGCGCACGCCGACCACCACATCCCACCAGGGGCTGACGGCGTGGCCCCACAGGGCCTGCAATTCGGCTTCTTCGGTCTTGCCGTTGAGGCGTTCACCTTCGGAGCGCAGCCACAACCGGTCGATATCGCCACCGATCCAGCCGGAGGCATCCCAGCTCAGGGCGCTGCCATCATCGGCGTCTTGCCATTCCAACTGGTCGATGAGGAAAAACGAGTGGATGGCACTGTCATGCACCGCGTGTCCGCCATGATCCTCGTAGACGGCGGCGCGGTCGGCGGCGGTCAGTGCCGGGATTGGCGTGCGGCTGGTGGCAGGGGCCGTCTGCATGGGCTCCATGCCTTGCATCGAGTCCATGCCTTGCATCTGGCTGTGGTCCATTCCCGGCATCTGGCTGTGATCCATGCCGGGCATGTCATTGCTCGCGGCCCAGGCCGAGAGGCTGCTGCCAAAGGCAAGAATGGCCAAGGGGTATTTCACGATACGGGTCATGGTCGCTTCCTCATTCCTGCACCCGAACTTCACGGAACATGCCCATCTCCATGTGATACAGCAGATGGCAGTGATACGCCCAGCGCCCGAGGGCATCGGCGGTGACTCGGTAGCTGCGCTTGGCGCCCGGTGGCACATCGATCGTGTGCTTGCGCACCATGAACTGGCCGTTCTCATCCTCCAGGTCGCTCCACATGCCGTGCAGGTGGATGGGGTGGGTCATCATGGTGTCGTTGATCAGCACGATGCGCAGTCGCTCGCCGTACTTGAGCAGCAGCGGTGCGGCGTCGGAAAATTTCACGCCGTTGAACGACCAGACGAATTTCTCCATGTGCCCGGTCAGGTGCAGTTCGATCGTGCGACCGGGCTCGCGGCCGTCCGGATCGGGGAAGGTGCTGCGCAGGTCCGAATAGGTCAGGACCTTGCGACCGTTGTTGCGCAGGCCAATGCCGGGGTCGTCGAGCTTGGGCTTGACGCTCATGGCCTGCATGTCCACCAGGGGGTTGTCTTTCTCGGTGTCGGGGTGCGTGAGCATGCTGTCCATGCCCTGCATGGCCCCGTGATCCATCCCGGCCATGTGGCCCATGCCCTGCATCTGGCTGTGATTCATGCCTTGCATCGAGCTGTCGTCCATTCCCGTCATGCCCTGCATCGAACCGTGGTCCATGCCACCCATGCCCATGTCGTCCATGGTCACCAAGGGCCGTGGGTCCAGGGGCGGTACCGGTGCCGACAACCCGGCCCTGGTCGCGAGAGTGCCGCGGGCGTACCCGGTGCGGTCCATGGACTGGGCGAACAGGGTGTAGGCCTCTTGGGTCGGTTCGACGATGACGTCATAGGTTTCGGCCACGGCGATCCGCAGCTCATCGACGCTCACTGGCTTGACGTATTGGCCGTCGGACGCCACCACCGTCATCTTCAAGCCGGGAATGCGCACGTCGAAATAGCTCATGGACGAGCCATTGATAAAGCGCAGACGAAGGCGTTCGCCAGGCTTGAACAGGCCCGTCCAGTTCATGTCCGGCGCCTGGCCGTTCATGAGGTAGGTGTAGGTGGCACCACTGACGTCGGCCAGGTCGGTGGGGTTCATCTTCATCTCGGCCCACATCTTGCGATCGGCCACGGTGCTGGCCCAGCCGTTCTTGCCCACGTCGTCGATGAAGTCGCCGACGGTGCGTTTGTTGTCGTTGTAGTAGTCCGACTGTTTCTTGAGCTTGCGCAGGACGGCGCCGGGATCTTCATCTGTCCAGTCGGTGAGCATCACCACGTAGTCCCGTTCGTACTGGAAGGGCTCGGGTTCCTTGGCGTCAATCACCAGCGGGCCGTAGACCCCGGATTGTTCCTGGAAACCGGAATGGCTGTGGTACCAGTAGGTGCCGTTTTGCCGGACCTTGAACTGATACACGTACAGGCCGCCGGGCTCGATGCCCTTGAAGCTCAGCCCTGGAACGCCGTCCATGTTGGCCGGCAGCAGGATGCCGTGCCAGTGGATGGAGGTGCTGTCCTGCAAGCGATTGCGCACCCGCAGGGTCACGGTGTCGCCTTCACGCCAGCGCAGCAACGGGCCGGGGATACCGCCGTTGATGGTCTGGGCGGTGCGGGGGCTGCCGGTGAAATTGACCGGGCTTTCGCCGATGAACAGGTCAAACTCGGTGCCGCTCAGTACGTTGGGCTGGCCCGGGCCGGTGACAGCCCAGACGGGCGCGCGCCACAAGCCCAGGCCACCGAGGATGCCGCCGGCAGTCAGGCCCTTTACGAAGGTTCGCCGGGAAGTTTTTGTTTGCATGGGGTGAAAGTCCGTCCGTCGATTCGCAGCGAACACCGGTTCCCCGGTGTCGCGTTGAAAAGAAGATGACATAAGCCGGCGGGGCGGGTGATTACATTTCAGTCAGCTTGTGGCGAGTGGATTACCTGTGGGAGCAAAGCTTGCTCGCGAAACAGGCGCCTCGATTTCTGAGAAATCCCATCGCGTTCATCGCGGGCAAGCCTTGCTCCCACAGATAATCGGTCACCACAGGTTTTGTGTTCGGCTCGACTGCCTGTAACAGGCAAGTCGGGCACAGGTCAGAATGATCTTTTGCATCGGCGGGATATTCTGTAGCCTTGCCGGCTTCACGCTGTCCCGTGCCTGATTGATACCCACTTTCCCGGCGGTACCCGAGTGGTCCGGAGCCGGGTGTATACTCGACTTTCGCGCTAAACGCGCTTGCAGGTCTTGCGAACATGACGCAAATTTCAGAACGCCTTCTGGTCCAAGCCCACCTCGACGCCAAGCAGCCCAAGCCGCTGACCGCCGAGCAAGAGGCCTGGTACCGCGCCGCCATCGCCGCCGAGCTCAAGGCTCAGGACGCGGTGCTGGTCGCGCACTTCTACTGCGACCCGATCATCCAGGCCCTGGCCGAAGAAACCGGTGGTTGCGTGTCCGACTCCCTGGAAATGGCCCGCTTCGGCAATGCCCACCCAGCCAAGACCGTGGTGGTGGCTGGGGTCAAGTTCATGGGCGAGACCGCCAAGATCCTCAACCCCGAAAAACGAGTGTTGATGCCCACCCTGGAAGCCACCTGCTCCCTGGACCTGGGCTGCCCGGTGGACGAGTTCTCGGCATTCTGCGACCAGCATCCGGAGCGCACCGTGGTGGTCTATGCCAACACCTCGGCCGCGGTCAAGGCCCGGGCTGACTGGGTGGTGACGTCCAGTTGCGCGCTGGAAATCGTCGAGAGCCTGATGGACAACGGCGAGACGATCATCTGGGGGCCGGACAAGCACCTGGGCACGTACATCCAGCGCAAGACCGGCGCTGACATGCTGCTCTGGGACGGAGCCTGCATCGTCCACGAAGAGTTCAAGTCCAAGCAGTTGGAAGACATGAAGGCGCTGTACCCGGACGCCGCGATCCTGGTGCACCCGGAGTCGCCGACGTCGGTGATTGAACTGGCCGACGCGGTGGGCTCCACCAGCCAGTTGATCGCCGCGGCCCAGAGCCTGCCGAACAAGACGCTGATCGTCGCCACCGACCGGGGCATTTTCTACAAGATGCAGCAGCTGTGCCCGGACAAGGTCTTCATCGAAGCCCCTACCGCCGGTAACGGCGCGGCGTGCCGCAGTTGCGCGCACTGCCCATGGATGGCCATGAACACCTTGGAGCGCACGCTCAAGAGCTTGCAGGAAGGCGCCAACGAGATCTTCGTCGACCCGGCGCTGATCCCCCAGGCGATTCGCCCGCTCAAGCGCATGTTGGACTTCACCCAGGCGGCGCGGATGAAATTGGCGGGGAATGCCTGAGGCTGAAGAGGATTTCGAGACTTGCGAGGCTTTCTTGTGGCGAGGGGATTTATCCCCGTTGGGCTGCGAAGCGGCCCCATTTGTTCATTCTGACACTCCGTGGTGTCAGGTTTTAGGGCTGCTGCGCAGCCCAGCGGGGATAAATCCCCTCGCCACAAATGTATTCACCTTTCTGATTAGGTGGTGTCACTTGGTCTTCTTGGGAATCCGCACCAACTGCGTATCCGAGTAGATGTCATGCCAGCTGCGCTGGCGCTTGTCGAACAGCGCCCAGATGAAGCCCAGCCCCACCAGCAGCAGTGACGCAATCGACACCACGAACCGCAACAGCGCCTGCCACAGGCTGATGGCCGTGCCATCGGCGTTCTGTACGCGGATGCACCACACCTGCATGCCCAGGGTCTGGCCGTTGTGGGTCCAGAACTTGGCGAAGAAGCCGAACAGTACGAACAGCAGCACGGTGGACAGCAGCGGATCGCCGTCCAGCGCACCGGCTTCGGTCAGGGCGCGCATTTTTTCTTCGCCGATGATCGCCATCTGGATCATCTTGTAGGCTCCGCTGGTGACAATCAGCAGCGCCGTGCACAGCAAGAAGTCATAAAACATCGCTGCCAGGCGACGGCCCAGGCCGGCGGGAGGAAAGTCGCCTTGGGGAGTGAGCAGGTGTTTCGGCATGACGGCCTCGGCTGAAAAAAGAAGCCATTTTACGGATTTACGCCCATAAAAAAGCCCCTGATATCAATCAGGGGCTTTTTAGTGTGCGAAAGCCTTAGGCTTCGGCTTGAACCTCGTCAGCCTGCATGCCTTTCTGGCCTTGCACAGCAACGAAAGTGACTTTCTGGCCTTCTTTCAGGCTCTTGAAGCCGTTGCCCTGGATGGCGCGGAAATGCACGAACAGGTCCGGACCGCTTTCAGGCGTGATAAAACCAAAACCCTTTTCGTCGTTGAACCACTTGACGGTACCGCTCTGACGTTGAGACATTTTCTTATTTCCTTTGACGCTAAAATTGATGACAGCCTCTTTCGCATGAAAGAGTACTGGGGCTGGGTTGCAGGAAAGTAAGAGACGTCGAACGGGATGTAGCGAACTTCATAAGCTACTGCCCAGGTCACGATTCCAAGCGACCCATGCAAACACAGTGAGCAAACTCTACGCCAACTTCGAATAAAAAAACAACCCCCCGGCAGGCCCCGTATTTGCTCAGCTTGCCAGCATTTACGCAAGTTGCGGAGCGGCGCTTATTCGATAGGCTAGTTCAATTGTTTACGATCGTTATAAGGTCGGTTGAATGCATAAAAATATGCACCTTTTTATGGCGGTTGCGTGACACATTAGTGCACGTATAACGCAACCGCGTTACTTATAGAAACAGTCAATCAACCACGGTAGTAGCGCTGTGGAACGAATGGCATTTTGCTTACAAGCAAAGGCACCTTTTTCCCACGCACAATGGCCCAGACTGGCGTATCCAGTGCCACATAGGCGCTGTCCAGGTAACCCATCGCCAGCGGAGCGCCCAAGGTCGGGCCGAAACCGCCGCTGCACACAGAGCCGATGATCTCGCCCGCTTCGTTGACGATCTCCGCGCCTTCACGCACCGGTGTGCGTTCCTGGGGCAGCAGGCCGACACGTTTGCGCTTCACGCCGCCCTGTTGTTGGGCGAACACGGTTTCAGCCCCGGGGAAACCACCGGCGCGAGCGCCATCGCCACGGCGCACTTTGGAAATGGCCCACAACAGGCTGGCTTCGATCGGTGTCGTCTCGGTGTTCATGTCGTGGCCATACAGGCACAGGCCGGCTTCCAGGCGCAGGGAGTCACGGGCGCCAAGGCCGATGGCCGCGACTTCCGGCTCGGCCAGCAAGGCGCGGGCGAGTTTTTCCGCGTCGGCGGCGGGTACGGAGATTTCGAAACCGTCTTCACCGGTGTAGCCCGAACGGCTGACAAAGCAGTCCACGCCCAACAGCGTGACGCGCTGGAACTGCATGAAGGTCATCTTCGCCACGTCCGGCGCCAGGCGGGCGAGCACGGTGACGGCGGCCGGGCCTTGCAGGGCGAGCAGGGCACGGGCTTCGAACAGCGGCTCGATGCTGCACTGCGCGCCAATGTGGGCCCGCAGGTGAGCCAAGTCCTGATCCTTGCAGGCGGCGTTGACCACCAGGAACAGTTCGTCATTGCCCAGGTTGGCGACCATCAGGTCATCAAGGATGCCGCCGTTGTCGTTGGTGAACATGGCGTAGCGCTGCATGCCCACCGGCAGGTCGATGATGTCCACCGGCACCAGGGTTTCCAGGGCCTTGGCAGCGCCTGCGCCGGTCAGGCGGATCTGGCCCATGTGGGACACGTCGAACAACCCGGCCTGATCGCGGGTGTGCTGGTGTTCCTTCATCACGCCCAGTGGGTACTGCACCGGCATGTCGTAGCCGGCGAATGGCACCATGCGGGCGCCGAGTTCGAGGTGCAGGGCGTGCAGCGGGGTTTTCAACAGTTGTTCGGTGGACATATCAACTCCTGGAAAATGAAAATGACGCGCGTCAGCATTCGATGATGTTGACCGCCAGACCGCCGCGGGCGGTCTCTTTGTATTTGCTTTTCATGTCGGCGCCGGTCTGGCGCATGGTGCGGATGACTTTGTCGAGGGAGACGAAGTGATGCCCATCGCCGCGCATGGCCATGCGCACCGCGTTGATGGCTTTCACTGAGCCCATGGCGTTGCGTTCGATGCACGGCACTTGCACCAGGCCGCCAATCGGGTCGCAGGTCAGGCCGAGGTTGTGTTCCATGCCGATTTCGGCGGCGTTTTCCACTTGCTGCACGCTGCCGCCGAGCACTTCGCACAAGGCACCGGCGGCCATGGAGCAGGCCACGCCCACTTCACCCTGGCAACCGACTTCGGCACCGGAGATGGAGGCGTTTTCCTTGTACAGGATGCCGATGGCGGCGGCGGTCAGCAGAAAGCGCACCACGCCATCCTCGCTGGCGCCGGGGATAAAGCGCATGTAGTAATGCAGCACGGCCGGGACGATGCCCGCAGCCCCGTTGGTAGGGGCGGTGACAACGCGCCCGCCATAGGCGTTTTCTTCGTTGACGGCCAAGGCATACAGGTTGACCCAGTCCAGCACCGACAGCGGGTCGCGCAGTGCGGCTTCCGGGTTCTTGCACAACTGGCGGTGCAATGCCGCGGCCCGGCGCTTGACCTTTAGCCCGCCCGGCAGAATCCCTTCGTTACGGCAGCCGGCCGCCACGCAATCCTGCATCACTTGCCAGATTTTCAGCAGCCCGGCGCGGGTCTCGGCTTCGGGGCGCCAGGCGCTTTCGTTGGTCAGCATCACCTGGCTGATGGACAGGCCATAGGTGCTGCAATGGCCCAGCAGGTCCTTGGCGCTTTTGAACGGGAAGGTCAGGGGCGTGGCGTCTTCGACGATGCGATCGGCGCCGGCGGCGTCTTCGTCCACGACAAAGCCGCCACCGACCGAGTAGTACTCGCGGCTGCGCACTTGCAGCCCGGCGGCATCGAAGGCGCGGAAGATCATGCCGTTGGGGTGAAAGGCCAGCGGCTTGCGGATCATCGCCAAGTGCAGCTTTTCATTGAATTCGATGGCGTGTTCGCCGAGCAAGTTGAGGCGACCGCTGCTGCGGATCGCTTGCAGGCGGGTGTCGACGGTTTCGGTGTCCACAGTGTCGGGGTGCTCACCTTCCAGGCCCAGCAGAACGGCCTTGTCACTGCCGTGGCCCTTGCCGGTGGCGCCGAGCGAGCCGTAGAGCTCGACTTTGACGCTGGCAGTGTTTTCAAGCAGATCGTCACGGCGCAGCCCCTCGGCGAAACGGGCAGCGGCACGCATCGGGCCGACGGTATGGGAGCTGGACGGGCCGATGCCGATCTTGAACAGGTCGAACACGCTTAACGACATGGTGTTTCTCCGGTTTCTTTTTATGAGGATCGACGGTTGAAAGGCTTGGCACATTCCCCTTGTGGGAGCGAGCTTGCTCGCGATAGCGGAGTGTCAGTCAACATCTCTGTCAGCTGTCACACCGCTATCGCGAGCAAGCTCGCTCCCACAGGGGGAGGTGGTTTCCTTGAGGCAGTGATCTTCCACAAGGTTTGCGGTGTTGTTGAGAGGGCGGGCAAACCCGCCCCCTCCACAGGTCAAGCGTAGCTTTCGATCGACGGGCAGGCGCAGACCAGGTTGCGGTCGCCGAACACGTTGTCGACCCGGCCCACCGGCGGCCAGTACTTGCCATCGATTAACGATGCCAGTGGGTACACCGCCTGTTCGCGGCTGTACGGGTGAGTCCACTCGCCGACCAGCTCCGCCGCAGTGTGCGGGGCGTTTTTCAGCGGGTTGTCGTCTTTGTCCAGGCTGCCGTTTTCCACCGCGCGGATTTCTTCGCGGATGCAGATCATGGCGTCGCAGAAGCGGTCCAGCTCTTCCTTGGATTCGCTTTCCGTCGGCTCGATCATCAACGTGCCGGCCACCGGGAACGACATGGTCGGGGCGTGGAAACCGAAGTCGATCAGGCGCTTGGCCACGTCATCGACGCTGATGCCACTGCTGTCCTTGAGCGGACGCAGGTCGAGGATGCATTCGTGGGCCACCAGGCCGTTGCTGCCGGAGTAGAGCACTGGGTAGTGTTCTTCCAGGCGACGGGCGATGTAGTTGGCGTTGAGGATCGCCAACTGCGAGGCGCGCTTGAGGCCGGCGCCGCCCATCATGCGGATGTACATCCAGGTGATCGGCAGGATGCTCGCGCTGCCGAACGGCGCCGCGCACACCGCGCCTTCCTTGCGTTCCATGTTGGCATGGCCCGGCAGGAACGGCGCCAGGTGCGACTTGACACCAATCGGGCCGACGCCCGGGCCGCCACCGCCGTGAGGGATGCAGAAAGTCTTGTGCAGGTTCAGGTGCGACACGTCGCCGCCGAACTTGCCCGGGGCGCAGAGGCCGACCATGGCGTTCATGTTGGCGCCGTCGATGTACACCTGGCCGCCGTTGTCATGAATGATGCCGCAGATTTCGCGGATGCCTTCTTCGAACACGCCGTGGGTGGACGGGTAGGTGATCATCAATGCGGCGAGGTGTTCGCGGTGCTCGATGGCCTTGGCCCGCAGGTCTTCGATGTCGACGTTGCCACGGGCATCGCAGGCGGTCACGACCACGCGCATGCCGGCCATGTTGGCGGTGGCCGGGTTGGTGCCGTGGGCCGAGGACGGGATCAGGCAGATGTCGCGACGGTCTTCGCCACGGCTCTGGTGATACGCACGGATCGCCAGCAGGCCGGCGTATTCGCCCTGGGAGCCGGCGTTGGGTTGCAGCGACACCGCGTCATAGCCGGTGGCGGCGCAGAGCATGGCTTCCAGCTCGTCGGTCAGTTGCTGGTAGCCGGCGCTTTGCTCGGCGGGGGCGAACGGGTGCAGGGCACCGAACTCGGCCCAGGTCACCGGGATCATCTCGCTTGCGGCGTTGAGTTTCATGGTGCAGGAACCCAGCGGGATCATGGTGCGATCCAGAGCCAGGTCCTTGTCGGCGAGCTTGCGCAGGTAACGCATCAGCTCGGTTTCGGAATGATAGCGGTTGAACACCGGGTGGCTGAGGATCGCCGATTGGCGCACCAGTTCGGCCGGGATGCGGCTTTGCACGCTGGCGGCCAGCGTCGCGAAGTCTGGCAGGGCCTTGCCGTCGGCCAACAAGCTCCACAGCGCTTCGATGTCAGCTTGGCTGGTGGTTTCGTCCAGGGACAGGCCCAGGCGTTCAGCGTCCACCACCCGCAGGTTGATGCGTTGGGCGCGAGCCATGTCGTGCAGGGCGGCGGTTTGCGCGCCGGTGTGCAGGGTCAGGGTGTCGAAGAAACTGTCTTGCTCGATGCTCAGGCCCAGCGCGCCGAGGCCCTTGGCGAGGATCGCGGTCAGGTGATGGATGCGATTGGCAATTTGCACCAGGCCCTTGGGACCGTGGTACACGGCGTACATGCTGGCGATGTTGGCCAGCAGCACCTGGGCGGTGCAGATGTTGCTCGTGGCTTTCTCGCGGCGGATGTGTTGCTCGCGGGTCTGCATCGCCAGGCGCAGGGCCGGCTTGCCGAAACGGTCTACGGAAACGCCGACCAGACGGCCTGGCATGTCGCGCTTGAAGGCGTCCTTGGTGGAGAAATAGGCCGCGTGCGGGCCACCGAAGCCCAGTGGCACGCCGAAGCGCTGGGCGCTGCCGATGGCGACGTCGGCGCCGAACTCACCCGGCGGGGTCAGCAAGGTCAGGGCCAGCAGGTCCGCTGCAACGGCCACCAGGGCGTTGGCGGTGTGGAAGCGTTCGGTCAGTTCGCGGTAGTCGAACAGGTCGCCGTTACTGGCCGGGTATTGCAGCAGTGCGCCGAAGAAACCGCTAACGTCGCTCAGTTCGCGCTCATCGCCCACCACCACGTCGATGCCCAGGGGCTCGGCACGGGTGCGCAATACGTCGAGGGTTTGCGGGTGGCTGTGCACGGAGGCGAAGAAGGCGTTGCTGCCCTTGTTCTTGCTCAGGCGCTTGCAGAAGGTCATGGCTTCGGCGGCGGCGGTGGCTTCGTCGAGCAAAGAGGCGTTGGCGATCGGCAGGCCGGTGAGGTCGCTGATCAGGGTCTGGAAGTTCAACAGCGCTTCGAGACGGCCCTGGGAAATTTCTGGCTGATACGGCGTGTAGGCGGTGTACCAGGCCGGGTTTTCCAGCAGGTTGCGCAGGATCGGTGCCGGTGTATGGCAGTTGTAGTAGCCCTGGCCGATGTAGGTCTTGAACAGCTGGTTTTTGCCGGCGATGGCTTTGATCGAGGCCAGTGCGTCGGCTTCGCTCTGGCCGTCGCCCATATCCAGCACGCTGGTGCCCTTGATGCTTTCCGGAATGACGCTGGCGCTCAGGGCTTCCAGGGAGTCGAAGCCCAGGCGCTCGAGCATGGCTTGCTCGTCGCTTGCACGCGGGCCAATGTGGCGAGCGATGAATTCGTTGGCGGTGCCGAGATTAACGGTCATGGTGCGCTCCTCAGGCTTCGGCGTTGGCTTTGATCAGGCGATCGTAGGCGTCTTGATCCAACAGCTTAGCCACTGCGTCGGCGTCGGTCGGTTTAAAGCGGAAGAACCAGCCTTCGCCCATCGGATCTTCGTTGACCAGTTCTGGACTTGCGTCGAGTTTTTCGTTCACTTCGAGCACTTCACCGTCCAGGGGCATGTACACACCGCTGGCGGCCTTGACCGACTCCACGGTGGAGGCTTCGGCGCCTTTGTCATAGGCCTGCAATTCAGGCAGTTGCACAAAAACCACGTCGCCCAACGCGTTCTGCGCGAAAGCGGTAATGCCTACGGTGACGCTGCCGTCGGCTTCGGTGCGCAGCCATTCGTGATCTTCAGTGAAACGCAACTCGCTCATGGAAACTCCTGGGGCCAGATTCGTCTGGTGGACGCGAAGAAAGGCGCGGGGCTTGGCCCGGCCGAATGGCTATACCCATAGCAAGAATGCGGCCAATGTTATTAATGGCTTATATATCCATGATTTGAGTGGTTTGGCCTAGGTTTGGATAGGCTTGGCTGTAGCGAAATCGCTACAGCTGGACGCCTGGAAAAAATTGTTGTGGGATCAAAGCCTTGCACAGTGCAGGTTAGCGCAGACTGTAGCGATATCGTTCCACTGTAGCGCTTTCAGTACAGGTGGAGGTCGGTTTTGGATGCGCTGCATAGCCTTTGTGGGAGCGAGCTTGCTCGCGATAGCGGTGGGTCGTCAACGCAGAGGCTGGCTGGGAGATCGCCATCGCGAGCAAGCTCGCTCCCAAAGGGGAATGTGGAGGAGCGAAGAACTATGGCTTCCCGGAAATCCCGTACTTGCGCAACCGATGGGCAATCGCGGTGTGGGAGGTTTGCAGGCGGCTGGCCAACTGGCGGGTGGACGGGTAGTTGGCGTAAAGGCTTTCGAGCAGGTGCTTCTCAAAGCTTTCCACGGCCTGTTCCAGGCTTTCGACTTCCACATCGCCCTGGCGCGCCACGGAGGTGCCGGCGATGTCCAGGTCGCCGATGTCCACCAGGCTGCTTTCGCAGATGGCGGCGGCGCGGAAGATCACGTTCTGCAATTGCCGCACGTTGCCCGGCCAGCGGTTGCCCAGCAGCGCTGGATAAGTACCAGGGGCCAGGCGACAGACCGGGCGCTGGATTTGCGCGCAGGCTTGCTGCATGAAGTAACGCGCCAGCAGCAGGATGTCCTGGCCGCGTTCACGCAGTGGCGGGACTTCGACATTGAGCACGTTCAGGCGATAGAACAGGTCTTCGCGGAACGAGCCCTCGCTGACCATTTTCTCCAGATTGCGGTGGGTGGCGCTGAGGATCCGCACGTTGACCTTGATTTCCCGGTCGCCGCCCACCCGGCGGAAGCTGCCATCGTTCAAGAAACGCAGCAGCTTGGCTTGCAGGTACGGCGACATCTCGCCGATTTCATCGAGAAAGACCGTGCCCTGGTTTGCCAACTCCATCAGCCCAGGCTTGCCGCCCCGTTGCGCCCCGGTGAAGGCGCCGGGGGCGTAGCCGAACAGCTCGCTTTCCGCCAGGTTCTCCGGCAGCGCGGCGCAGTTCAGGGCCAGGAACGGCGCGCTGTGACGGGCGCTGATGGCGTGGCAGGCCCGGGCCACCAGTTCCTTGCCGGTGCCGGTTTCGCCTTGGATCAGCAGCGGTGCATCCAGGGCCGCGACCCGCTGGGCCCGGGCCTTGAGGGTGCGGATCGCCGGGGATTCACCCAGCAGCGCGTCAAAACCTTCGGCGTGGTCATGGTGCAGAGCCGACAGCCGTTCGCCGATGCGATTGGGCTGATAGAGCGTCAGCAGCGCGCCGGCGTCGGTGATGGGCGTGGCGTCCAGCAGCAAGGTCTGGCCATTGAGGGTGACCTCCCGCAGCGGCAGGCGGAAACCGTTTTCCAGCAGGGCGCCGAGCAATGCCTCGTCACTGAACAGCTCGGCCACGCTTTCCCCGGCCGGTTCACGACCGTACAGGGCGATCAGCGCCGGGTTGGCCAGCAACACCTTGCCCACGCTGTCCAGGGCCAGCACCGGGTCGGTCATGGCGGCGAGCAAGGCATCGAGCTGCAAGTGCCGACGCTGGCCCGGCAGGATGTCCACCACGGTGACCGCCTGCACCCCTTGCACGCTGAACAGTGCTTCGCGCAGCTCGTCAAGCACTTGCGGGCTGAGGGTCGGGGCGTCGATGTAGACGTTGGGTGGCACCATCTCCACCGCATCCAGGTTGAGATTGCGCCCACCGAGCAAGGCCAGGACTTCCTGGGTGATGCCGACGCGGTCGATGAAACTGACGTGGATACGCATGGGGCGGTTTTGGGTTCTGGGATGCGGAGGGTGGCCAGTATGCCTTGGGGCGGGCTGTTGGTGAAATCCTGGCGCAGTACTTGAGAACGACGGTGATCCCCCTGTGGGAGCGAGCTTGCTCGCGATAGCGGTGTATCAGTCATTAAAAGGGTGGCTGACACTCTGCTATCGCGAGCAAGCTCGCTCCCACAAAGGCGTTCACAAGTGGCAGCTACAATCCAACATCCCACTCTGGTATCTCGGGAAACTTCAGCACCAGAAAATCCAGCAGGCTGCGCAACGCCGAGGGCATGTGCTTGCGTGAGGCATATACCGCGTACATGTTCATTCGGCGCGGTTCGGCATGGGGCAGCAGGCGGATCAGTTCGCCGTTCTTGATGTGGGCGCCGGCCTGGTAGCTGGGCAGCATCGCCACGCCTGCGCCGGCTATCGTGGCCTGAAGCAAGGTGCTGGCTTCGTTGGCGCTGATATTGCCTTGTACCGGCACCGAGACCTGCTCGCCGTCCTGCTCGAAATGCCACAGGCTCTTGCCGACGTAAGAGTGGGTCAGGCAGTTGTGCCGGCTCAGGTCTTCCACGCGCAGCGGTGTCGAGTGTTCATGCAGATACCGCGGCGAGGCGCAGATCACCGAGCGGCAGACCGTGAGGCGGCGGGCGATCAGGTTCGGGTCCAGATCGTTGCTCATGCGGATCGCCAGGTCGATGCGTTCGTCCACCAGGTTCACGGTGCGGTCGAGCATCTGCAGGTCGACGCTCACCCCGGGGTAGCGCTTGACGTAGTCGGCCATGGCGTTCGCCAGTTGGGCCTGGCCGAACGAGGTGCTGGCACTGATGCGCAGCATGCCCCGTGGTGCGTCGTCCGGGGTGCTGACGGCGGCTTGCATATCGCCGGACAGCTCCAGCATCTGCCGGCAGCGCGGCAGGATCTCGGAGCCTGCGGCCGTCAGGCTCAGTTTGCGGGTGGTGCGGTGCATCAGCCGGGCCCCGACCCAATCTTCCAGCTCCGCCAGATAGCGCGACACCACCGGCCGCGACAGGTCCAGATGCTCGGCCGCCGCCGACTGGCTGCCCAGGTCGACCACTGTGACGAAGACCCGCATTGCTTGTAGACGATCCATGATTTGCCCGCTTTCAGAAACAAACTATGTCCCAGCATCGCATTTTTTGTAACGAGTCAGGCAACTAAGCTCAGTCTCATTCCCCTGACGGGTTTTTGGACAACGGAGCACACCATGACCGGCTTTATCCCACTCAAGCGCCTACTGCTGGCAACCGCCGCCCTGGCCTTCACTGCCCAGAGCTGGGCCGCTGACTTGACGCTCGACGTCTACAACCCTGGCGCGGCGGCGGTTTTCCCGGTGACGTCGGTGTTGGTCAGCGGTGAAAAAGAGGCGATTTTGGTGGACGCCCAGTTCGGCAAATCCCAGGCCGCCCAGGTGGTGGAGAAAATCCGCGCCAGTGGCAAGCGATTGACCACGATCTACATCAGCCATGGCGATCCTGACTACTATTTTGGTCTGGAGACCCTCACCGCCGCGTTCCCTGAGGCCAAGGTGCTGGCGTCCGCGCCGACTGTCGAACACATCAAGCACACCATGGACGGCAAGCTGAAATATTGGGGGCCGATCCTGAAGACCGATGCACCGACCAAAGCCATCGTGCCCCAAGTGCTCAAGGGCGACAGCCTGACCCTGGAAGGCCAGCGCTTGCAGGTCGTGGGCCTCGATGGCCCGCAACCGGACCGCAGTTTCGTGTGGATTCCATCGATCAAGGCGGTGGTTGGCGGTGTGGTGGTGGCTGAGAACATTCATGTGTGGATGGCCGATACCCAGACGCCGCAGTCCCACAAGGATTGGCTGGCGACTCTCGCCAACATTGAAAAACTGCAACCGAGCACGGTGATCCCGGGTCACTACCTGGGTGACAGCGCCCGTTCCCTGGCCCCGGTGCGCTTCACCGCCGGTTACATCAAGGCTTTCGACGAAGAAACCGCCAAGGCCAAGGATTCCGCCGCGCTGATCCGCGCCATGAAACTACGCTATCCGGACCTGGGTGAAGACAGCTCCCTGGAGCTCAGTGCCAAGGTGGCGAAGGGCGAGATGAAGTGGTGAGGTATTGAAGCAGCGATGAGGCTGGGCTGATGAGCTTTTGTGGCGAGGGAGCTTGCTCCCGCTGGGCTGCGCAGCGGCCCCAATGCCAGCCAATGAGTTCTACCTGGCACACCGCATGAGCATTTTTGCGACTGCTGCGCAGCCGAGCGGGAGCAAGCTCCCTCGCCACAAGGGCTTCATTTCAAGCCACGAAGGTTCTGTCACTTGGAAATATTCAAGTAACCGCTTCAATAGCATCTTTGTGTAATCACTGGAGAACACCATGAGCAAAATCGCAATCATCGGCGCCACCGGGCGTGCGGGTAGCCAACTGTTGGAAGAGGCCCTGCGCCGTGGTCACAGCGTGACGGCCATTGCCCGCAATACCGCGAAAATCGGCGAAAGGGCCGGGGTGGTCAGCAAGCAACTGGACGTATTGGACAGCGAGGCGTTGATCGCCGCCATCGACGGGCATGACGTGGTGATCAGTGCCGCGCACTTTGCCAGCGTGCCGGCCGACAAGGTCATCGCACCGGTGAAAGCCGCCGGGGTCAAGCGCTTGCTGGTGGTCGGCGGGGCCGGTTCGTTGCTGCTGCCGGATAACAGCCGGGTGATCGACAGCGACGGCTTTCCGGAGGAGTACTTGGCCGAAGCCAGTGCCGGTGCATTGTTCCTGGATGTGCTGCGCAAGGAACAGGACCTGGACTGGACCTTCCTCTCGCCTTCGGCGGAGTTCGTCGAAACCGAGCGCACCGGGCAATTCCGTGTTGGCAAGGACCACCTGCTGTTCGATGACACCGGGCGCAGCTGGATCAGCTTCGCCGACTACGCCATTGCGATGATCGATGAAGTGGAAACGCCGCAGTTTTCGCGGGCGCGGTTTACCGTCGGCTATTGATCTCAGGGATTAGCCGTGAACCCGCACCCAAACGCTGACCAGCACCGTCGCCGCCATCAGCCAGGCGACGGCTGCCACGGCCAATGAGGCTTCGAGGCGCATCCGGTCGACCATCACGTACAGCGTCGCGAGATAGACGAAGTACGGAATGATCGACCACATGCCAAAGACGATGGTGGTCTTCAGGTCGTCCACCGAGCGGCCCTTGCCGACAATGTAGTGGGCAATCAGGGCAAAGGTCGGGAACAGCGGCACCAGCCCGGCGATGTAGTAATTCTTGGTCTTGGCCAGCATCGCCAGGATAACCACCACGGCCGCACCCAGCGCCGCCTTGAAAATCAGATCCACACGTTCACCATTCGGTTAATGGCTCAGGCCATATTTTTTGACTTTGTCGAACAGCGTGGTCTTGGCCATGCCCAGTTCCTGGCTGGCCTGGGTCAGGTTGCCACCGCTGCGTTGCAGGGCGTCCACCAGCAGGTTGCGCTCGAAGGCTTCCACCGCTTCGGCGAAGGCCAGGCCCTGGTTGCCGCCGCTGGCGCCGGAGCGCTTGAATGCCGGCAGGCCCAGGGCGTAGCGCTCGGCGACGTTGCGCAGTTCGCGCACGTTGCCCGGCCAGTCGTGGCTCATCAGGTTCGACAGGGTCTGGTTGTCCAGCTCCGGCACCGTGCGGTCGAAGCGCAGGGACGACTGCTGAAGAAAATGCTCGAACAGTTGCAGGATGTCTTCGCGCCGCTCGCGCAGGGGCGGCAGCTCCAAGGTCACCACGTTGAGGCGGTAATACAGGTCACTGCGGAATTGCCCGGACCGGCCCATTTCGTCCAGGTCGGACTTGGTGGCGGCGATCACCCGGCAATCCACCGCCACGCTCTGGTTTGAGCCCAGGCGTTCGAGGGTGCGTTCCTGCAGCACGCGCAGCAACTTGATCTGCAAGGGCAGGGGCATGCTTTCCACTTCATCGAGAAACAGCGTGCCGCCATCGGCGTGCTCGATCTTGCCGATCCGACGTTTACCGGCACCGGTGAAGGCATTGGCCTCGTGGCCGAAAATCTCGCTTTCGAACAGGTTCTCCGGCAGGCCGCCGCAGTTCAGCGCGACGAACTGCTTGTCGTGGCGCCGACTGAAATCATGCAGGCAGCGGGCGACCAGTTCCTTGCCGGTGCCAGTTTCGCCCTCGATCAGCACGTTGGCCGAGGTGTCGGCGACGTTGGCGATCAGCGCACGCAGGTGCTGCATGGCCGGCGAGCGACCGATGATCCGGCCTTCCAGGGAATCGCGCTCGGCCAGTTGCCGACGCAGCGATGACACTTCCCGGGCCAGGCTGCGCTGTTCCAGGGCGCGGCGGGCGACATCCACCAGGCGCTCAGGGGAGAAGGGTTTCTCCATGAAGTCATAGGCGCCTTTTTGCATGGCGCCCACGGCCATGGAAATGTCGCCGTGGCCGGTGATCAACACCACCGGCAGGCTGCGGTCCCGCGCCTTGAGGCGGGTCAGCAGTTCCAGGCCGTCGATGCCCGGCAGGCGAATGTCGCTGATGACGATGCCGGCAAAGTTATCGTCGACCCGCTCCAGGGCCTCTTCGGCGCTACCCACGCCGATGCAGGGAATGTCTTCCAGGCTCAGGGCCTGCTGGCAACCCAGCAGGACGTGGGGGTCGTCTTCGACGATCAGTACGCTCAGGTCGTGGTTCATAGCGGCTCGGCAGGTGAAAGGCTGACCAACGGTAGATTGAGGACAAACGTAGTGCCACGCTCAAGCGGGTACTCGACACCCAAATGCCCACCCGCGGCGGCGGCCAGGCTCGCCGAGAGCGTCAGGCCCAGGCCCAGGCCCTGTTCGCCAGGTTTGGTGGTGAAGAACGGTTCGAACAAATGCTTGCGGGCTTCAGGATCGATGCCGTGACCATTGTCCCGCACCCGCAGGCGATATTTGCCGTCGGCGGCCTGGCCGTCGAGCCACAGTTTCGGCTCGGGTTGCGTCTGCATCGCGTCCAGGGCATTGCCGATCAGGTTCACCAGGATCTGTTCCAGGCGGGTCTGGTCAATTTGCAATTGGACGTCATCGAAACTGCTGTGGATCTGGATGTCCAGGTTTTCCAGGCGCCCACCCAGCAGTTGCAACGCAGCCTCGACGGCCTTGCCCAGGCTTGCCCGGCCCTGGTCATCGCCGCGCCGGGCGAAGGCGCGCAGGCTGGCGGTGATCCGGCCCATGCGGTCGATCAATTCGTTGATGGTCTTGAGGTTGGTGCTGGCGATGTCCAACTGGCCGCGCTCCAGGAAGCGCACGGTATTGCCGGACAAGGTGCGCAGCGCCGCCAGCGGCTGGTTGAGTTCATGGGCGATGCTGGTGGACATCTGGCCGATGGCCGCCAGTTTTCCGGCCTGGACCAGTTCGTCCTGGGCCCGGCGCAAGGTCTCTTCGGCCTGGCGCCGCTCGCGGATCTGGCCCTTGAGTCGTTCGTTGCTGGCGCGCAGGTCGGTGGTGCGTTCGGTAATCCGACGCTCGAGCTGGTTGTTGGCTTCCTGCAAGGCTTCCCGGGCCGCAAGGCGGGTGGCGATGACCTTGCGCCGTTCGTTCCAGGCGATCAGCAGGAACGCCACCAGGGCGAAGGCCACGGCCACCAGGATGCCTTGGTTGATCGCCTGGCGACGCAGGTCTTCAAGGGGCGTCAGCAGGGTGAAGTTCCACGGGGTATCGCTCAAGGGCCGGGTTTGCGACAAGTAGCTGATGGCGCGCTCGTCGGACACCAGCTCGCTGTTCGCCGGGAAGGTCAGCTTCTCCATGCCTTCGGCCAGGCGTTCCCGGGCCAGGGGCACCAGTTCATTGAGCGGGAACCAATAATATTGCAGGCTGCGGGCCAGGCGTTCCTTGGTCTCATCGCTCAGCGGGCGCACCGACTTGAGCCGTCGCGCTGGATCGCTGGACAGGATGATGATGCCGTTCTCATCACTGACGAACGCCTCCAGCCGCGCTCGCTGCCAGCGCTCCTCCATGGCTTCGAGGCGCACCTTGACCACGGCCACGCCGATGATCTTGCCTTGTTGCTCCAAGCCATGGGCCAGGTAGTAGCCGGGTTCGCCATTGGTGCTGCCGATGCCGTAGAAGCGTCCCGGCTGGCCGCGTACGGCGTTCTGGAAATAGGCGCGAAAGGACAGGTCTTCGCCCAGATAACTGTCGACATCGCGCCAGTTGCTGGTGGCCATGACCCGGCCAGTGGTGTCCATGACGTAGATGGCCCGGCTGCGACTGCGGCGGTTCAGGCCTTCGAGGTATTCGTTGACGGTCTTGCGATGCTCGGGCGTCGGGTCGTCGAGCAGTTGCGAGACGCTTGATTCAAGCTCCAGCAGGCTGGGCAGGTAGGTGTACTTGCTGATCTCGCTCTCGACCGCACGGGCGTGCAGCTCCAACTGGCGCTCGCCGTTCTCGGCGAGGCCACGTACGCCATAGTGCTCGCTGATCCAGAAGCCGAGGTAACCCAGGCCGATCATCAGCGCAATGACCAGTGGCGGCAGGAACAGATGGCGGATCAGGCGGGGTTTCACGGCGAGTGATGGCGGCGCTGCGCGATAGAGGGTGGGGTCGCATTTCATCACAGAAGCCTTGGGTCAACCACAACACAAATCGACAAGCCAACACTTCTCCCTTGTGGGAGCGGGCTTGCTCGCGATGACTGCTGATCAGTCGACAATAAGGTGACTGGCAGTCCGCTATCGCGAGCAAGCTCGCTCCCACAGTGGGGAGCGGTGTTTTTAGTGCTGCAGGATTTTCTCAAGGAAATGCTGCGCACGTTCGGAGCGGGCGCTGATGTCGCCGAAGAACTCTTCTTTCTTGCAGTCTTCGATGATCTGGCCCTGGTCCATGAAGATCACCCGGTTCGCCACTTTGCGGGCGAAGCCCATTTCGTGGGTCACGCACATCATGGTCATGCCTTCGTGGGCCAGTTGCACCATCACATCGAGCACTTCGTTGACCATTTCCGGGTCAAGGGCCGAGGTCGGTTCGTCGAACAACATCACCACCGGGTCCATCGCCAGGGCACGGGCAATCGCCACGCGTTGCTGCTGGCCGCCGGAGAGCTGGCCCGGGTGCTTGTGGGCGTGGGCAGAAAGGCCAACGCGCTCAAGCAGTTGCAGGCCCTTCTTGGTGGCTTCTTCCTTGCTGCGGCCCAGCACCTTGATCTGCGCGATAGTCAGGTTCTCGGTGATGGTCAGGTGCGGAAACAGTTCGAAATGCTGGAACACCATGCCCACGCGCGAACGCAGTTTCGGCAGGTTGGTCTTCGGGTCGGCGATGGAGGTGCCATCGACCACGATGTCGCCTTTCTGGAACGGCTCCAGGGCGTTCACGCACTTGATCAGCGTGGATTTGCCCGAGCCCGATGGCCCGCACACCACCACAACTTCACCCTTGCTGACCTCGGTGCTGCAATTGGTCAGTACCTGGAAGTCCCCATACCACTTGTTGATGTTCTTGATAGAGATCATACGGCGAACCTTTTTTGCAGACGCTTGACCAGCAGCGAGGCGGCAAAGCTGATTGTGAAGTACACGAGACCTGCGATGATCAGGAACTCATTGGAGCGGCCGATGATGTCGCCACTGGCCCGCGAAGCATTGAGGAAGTCCACCAGGCCGACCGTGTAGACCAGCGAGGTGTCCTGAAACAGGATGATGCTCTGTTGCAGCAGCAGCGGGGTCATCTTGCGAAACGCCTGGGGCAGGATGATCAGGCGCATGGTCTGGCCATAGTTCATGCCCAGCGCCTGTGCCGCGCCCATCTGGCCTTTGGAGATGGACTGCACGCCGGCCCGCACGATTTCGCAGAAATACGCCGCCTCGAACATCATGAACGCCACGACGCAGGAACCGAACGCACCGATCGGCGTGTCCTCGCCGGTGATCCAGCGCAGCACGAACGGCACCGCCAGGTAGAACCAGGTGATGACCAGCAGCAGCGGGATCGAGCGAAAATAGTTGACGTAGGCGCCAGCGATGTTGGAGACCAGCTTGTTGTGGGACAGGCGCATCAGCGCCAGGATGGTCCCCAGGATGATCCCGCCGACGACGCCCAGGGCCATCAGCTTGAGGGTCATCACCATGCCGTTCCACAAGCCGGGAATGGCCGGGACGATGCCAGTGAAGTCGAATTCCATTATTTACCCCCCACGGAGATCAGGCCGGGCACCGCGACTTTCTTCTCGACCATGCGCATGAGCAGCATCAGGCTCATGTTCAGGGTGAAGTAGATCAGCGTCGCCAGGGTGAAGGCTTCGAACAGGTTGGCGGAGAACTCGGCGGTCTGTTTGGTCTGCGCGAGCAGTTCCATCAGGCCGATCAGCGAGGCTACGGAGGAGTTCTTGAAGACGTTGAGGAATTCCGAGGTAAGCGGCGGAATGATGATCCGGTAGGCCTGGGGCAGCAGCACGTTCCAGTAGATCTGCGGCAGCTTGAAGCCCATGGCACGGGCGGCGGACTCCTGGCCGCGCGGCAGCGCCTGGATGCCGGTGCGCACTTGTTCGCAGACCCGGGCGGCGGTGAACAGGCCCAGGCACACCACGACGCTCAGGTAGGCCGAGGTGGTCGGGTTCAGGTCCTGCTTGTACCACTCCTGCAGATCGGCGGGCAGCAGGTCCGGCACCAGGAAGTACCAGATGAACAGCTGAACCAGCAGCGGCACGTTACGGAAAAGCTCCACATAGCAGGTGGCGATACCCGACACCAGCCGGTTCGGCACGGTGCGCATCACGCCAAGCACCGAGCCCAGCAGCAGGGCGATGATCCAGGCCACGACGGCGATAGCAATGGTCCAGCCCAGGCCGGCCACGTACCAGTCGAGATAGGTCTCGCTGCCCACGCCGGTGGACTTGAAGAACACGCCCCAGTCCCAGTTGTAATTCATTAGGGTCTCCCCTCAGATCGTTCGATATACAAATGCCCGCCTGGGGAAACTCCGTTCCCGCCCGGCTTGGAGGCCAGGCACACGCGTTCGGCTCGACAGCCACCGGTTCGAGTGTTTCCAGATTTGCCAGCAGGGAGTGACCATCCCCTGAAAGGGCCGGGCCCCTTCAGGAGATAAGGTTAGTCAGAAATCAGGATTTCTTGTCGTCAGCCGCTTTATCGGTCGGCTTGGCGATCAGTGCCTTGAGTTCTTCGCTCATCGGGAAGTTCAGGTTCAGGCCTTTTGGCGGGATTGGCTGCATGAACCATTTTTCGTAGATCTTGTTGATCTCGCCCGAAGCGTAGGTGGCCTTGATGGCGTCATCCACAGCCTTTTTGAACGGCTCGTCGCCCTTGCGCATCATGCAGCCGTAGATTTCGTAAGACTGTGGCGTACCGGTGACGGCCCAGTCGTCGGCTTTCTTGGCCTTGGCGGCTTCGCCGGCCAGCAGGGCGTCGTCCATCATGAACGCGACGGCACGGCCGCCTTCGAGCATCTGGAAGGATTCGCCATGGTCCTTGGCGGAGATAACGTTCATGCCCATTTGCTTGTCGGCGTTCATGGACTTGAGCAGGCGCTCGGACGTGGTGCCGGCGGTGGTCACGACGTTCTTGCCCTTGAGGTCGTCGAAATCCTTGTACTTGGAGTCTTTCTTGGACAGCAGGCGGGTGCCGATCTCGAAGATGCCCACGGAGAAGTCAACTTGCTGCTGACGCTCGACGTTGTTGGTGGTGGAGCCGCACTCCAGGTCCACGGTACCGTTCTGCACCAGCGGGATACGGGTTTGCGAGGTGACCAGGTTGTACTTGACCTGCAGGTTCGGCAGGTCCAGGTCCTTCTTGATCGCTTCGACGACTTTCAGTTGGATGTCGTGGGAGTAGCCGACCGGCTTGCCGGAAGCGTCCGCGATGTAGGAGAACGGAATGGAAGCGTCGCGATGCCCAAGCGTAATGACGCCGGACTCTTTGATCTTTTTCAGTGTGCCGGTCAGTTCGGCTGCGAAAACCGGAGTGCTGATCAGAGCGGCAGCAATGGCTGCGCCCAGGAGATGGGGAACGATACGCATCGATGTTTCCTCGACATTGTTTTTTTTATTTCGGCCGGTTCGTCGGCCCTGAGTACTTCGAAATGCCTGGCAGCTCCTGGTGTGTTGGCGTGCAGGCATTCGTCTCGAGGAGTGTAGAGCATGACTCGTGCCAGGCCAGGGCATCTTGGTTAACTTGTTGTTTTAACTGGTAATTAATGTTTTGTTTCAGGTTTTATGCGGAGGGCTTTATCCGGTTAGCCGAATTGACTGGCGGGTCGTGTTCGGAAAACCGAATGGCTTGAGCCTGTCTCGATCCAGTGTGGGAGCGAGCTTGCTCGCGATAGCGGTGTGTCAGTCACATAGGGTTGAATGTGCTGGCGTCATCGCGAGCAAGCTCGCTCCCACAGGGGGCTGCGGTGTGTTGCGCAATGCAAAAAAAGCCCCTGAATCGCGGGATTCAGGGGCTTTGGGTTTTGCGGGATATCAGTCAGGCCGCTTCGATCTTGCGACGGTTGTGCTCGACCTTATCCAGGTACTGTTGCAGCTTCTCCTGTTCGGCCGCGGTGGTGAACAAACCCAGCTTGCTGCGGCGCCAGAGGATGTCCTGGGCGTCGACGGCCCATTCGTCGCTGCACAGATAATCGACTTCGCGGGTGTAGAGGCCGGCGCCGAGGTGTTCGCCCAGGTCGCCCAGGTCATGCACGCCTTCGAGCATGCGCCAGGTACGGCTGCCATAGGTGGTGGCCCAGCGCCGGGCGATGTCGGTCGGCAGCCAGTCGAACTTGTCACGTAACGCCGAGCACAGCGCTTGCGGGGTGGTCATGTTTTCGCCGCCGGGGAGGGCTTCTATGGCGGTCCAGCTTCCGCGCATCTGCGTGAAGTAGGGAGCCAGTTGCGCCATGGCCGATTCTGCCAGTTTGCGATAAGTGGTCAGCTTGCCGCCGAACACCGACAGCAACGGGGCTTCTTCGCCGCCGCCCGACAGCGCCAGGGTGTAGTCCCGGGTCACGGCCGATGGGTTGTCGGATTCGTCGTTGCACAGCGGACGGACACCGGAATAGCTGTGCAGGATATCGTCGCGGCTGATCTGCTTCTTGAAGTGGGCGTTGACCACCTTCAGCAGATAATCGGTTTCACCTTCGGTAATCGCTACCTTGGCCGGATCGCCGGTGTATTCGCGATCCGTCGTACCGATCAGGGTGAACTGGTTCAGGTACGGAATGGTGAACACGATGCGCTGATCTTCGTTTTGAAGAATGTGCGCGTGCTCGCCTTCGTAGAGTTTCGGCACGATCAGGTGGCTGCCCTGGATCAGGCGGATGCCGTAGGGCGACTCCATTTTCAGGTCATCGCGAATGAACTTGGCGACCCACGGCCCGGCGGCGTTCACCAGCGCCTTGGCGCGGATCGAAAACAGGCTGCCGTCGGCACGTTCCAGGTGCAAGTGCCACAGGCCTTTGCTGCGACGAGCATTCACGCAACGGGTGCGGGTGTGGACATGCGCGCCTTTTTCCCGGGCAGCCATGGCGTTGAGCACCACCAGCCGCGCGTCGTCGACCCAGCAGTCGGAATATTCGAAACCTTTGGTGATCTCGCTTTTCAATGCGCTGTCGGCACCGAACTTCAAGCTTTTCGAGCCGGCGAGCTGTTCACGTTTGCCCAGGTGATCGTAAAGGAACAGGCCAGCGCGAATCATCCAGGCCGGGCGCAGGTGCGGGCGGTGGGGCAACACGAAGCGCATTTGCTTGACGATGTGCGGGGCCTTGGTCAGCAGCACTTCGCGTTCGGCCAGGGCTTCACGCACCAGGCGGAATTCATAATGTTCAAGGTAACGCAGGCCGCCATGGATCAGCTTGCTGCTGGCCGACGAGGTATGGCTGGCCAGGTCGTCCTTTTCGCAAAGGAACACCGAAAGACCGCGACCGGCAGCGTCCGCGGCAATCCCCACGCCATTGATACCGCCACCAATGACGGCGACGTCATAGATCTCGGCGAGAGGGGGCGTAGGCAAGGTAGAAGTGGACATCGGCTGGCCTCGGGTTTTTTTTCGTAATATTTGAATTCGAACATAAATGTTCATTTGCGAAAATACTAGCCCATAAACAACGCAACAGCCAGTCGGCTTCGATTGAAAATACTGATCAAAGGAAGCTAAAAGGAAAATTTTCGAACACGAAGAGAGGTTGAAGTCGACGGGGGAGCAGTTGTGGCGAGGGAATTTGTGGGAGCAAAGCTTGCTCGCGAAACAGGCGCTTCGTACTTTGTAGAAACCGCGTCGTCTTCATCGCGGGCAAGCCTTGCTCCCACAGCCGGTCTTGCCACAGGGTATTGGAGGAGGCGTTAAACCACCTCCAGCCGAATCTTGTGCTGGCTCAGCAATTGCGCCAGGGCCGGCACCGGTTGCTGATCGGTCACCAGGCAGTCGATCAGGCTGATAGGCCCCAGGCGGACCATGGCGTTGCGCCCGAATTTACTGGAGTCCGCCGCCAACAGCACTTGTCGGGCGTTGGCGATGATCGCCTGGGAAACCCGCACTTCCTGGTAGTCGAAGTCCAGCAGACTGCCGTCTTCATCGATCCCGCTGATGCCCACCAGGGCGAAGTCGACCTTGAACTGGTTGATGAAGTCGACGCTGGCCTGACCCACTACGCCGCCGTCACGTCGTACGTTGCCGCCGGCGATCAGGACTTCGAAGTCGTCCTTGGCACTGAGGATCGACGCCACATGCAGGTTATTGGTGATGACCTTCAGATGGTTGTGATTGAGCAGTGCCCGGGCGATGGATTCGGTGGTGGTGCCGATGTTGATGAACAGCGAGGCGTGATCGGGGATCTGGGCGGCGATGGCTTCGGCGATGCGTTGCTTCTCGTCGCGCATCTGGTCGGCGCGCATGGCGTAGGCGGTGTTTTCCACGCTTGAATCGTAGGCGGCGCCGCCGTGATAGCGGCGCAGCAGGTTCACTTCCGCCAGTTGATTGATGTCGCGGCGGATGGTTTGCGGGGTGACGACGAATAACTGCGCCATTTCCTCGATGCTGACATAGCCGCGTTCGCGGACCAGTTCGAGGATTTGCTGCTGGCGGGGAGGCAGATTCATGGGGCTTCCTTTGGGCTGCCATACAAAATTTGCCCATGATGCCGCAGGAATCCACTCCCGACCAGTTACAGAACCTTATCCGGCTTTATTCAGCGTCTTCGTGGGGCTCCCAATCGCGGGTGCGGCTGACCGCTTTCTGCCAGCCGGCATAGAGTTTTTCTTTCGCTGCCTCGTCCAGTTGCGGTTCGAATTCGCGCTCGATCACCGCTTTGCCGCGCAGTTCCTCCAGGCTGCCCCAGAAGCCGCACGCCAGGCCGGCCAGGTACGCCGCACCCAGGGCCGTGGTTTCACGCATTTTCGGTCGCTCGACCTGGGTGCCGAGAATGTCGGCCTGGAACTGCATCAGGAAGTTGTTTGCCACCGCGCCACCGTCGACGCGCAGGGCCCTGAGGCGTTCACCCGAATCCTGTTGCATGGCGTCGAGGACGTCGCGGGTCTGGTAGGCAATCGACTCCAGGGCTGCGCGAATAATGTGATCGACCCGTACGCCACGGGTCAGGCCGAACAGCGCGCCGCGGGCATAGGGGTCCCAATACGGCGCGCCCAGGCCGGTGAAGGCGGGCACCAGGTACACGCCGTTGCTGTCCTTGACCTTGTTGGCAAAGTATTCGGTATCCAGGGCATCGTTGATGATCTTCAGTTCATCGCGTAGCCATTGGACCGTGGAGCCGCCATTGAAGACGGCGCCTTCCAGGGCATAGGCCACTTCGCCACGGGGGCCGCAGGCGATGGTGGTGAGCATGCCGTGATTGGATTTGACGGCCTTTTTACCGGTGTTCATCAACAGGAAGCAGCCGGTGCCGTAGGTGTTTTTCGCCTGGCCCGGCTCCACGCACATCTGGCCGAACAGGGCGGCCTGCTGGTCGCCGGCGATGCCACCGATGGCGATGCCGCTCTTGGTGCGGCCATAGATTTGCGAGGACGATTTCACTTCGGGGAGCATTTCGCGGGGGATGTCGAGGATCTCGAGCATCTTGGCGTCCCATTCCAGGGAGTGGATGTTGAAGAGCATGGTGCGCGAGGCGTTGGTGTAGTCGGTGACGTGGACCTTGCCGCCGGTGAATTTCCAGATCAGCCAGCTATCGACCGTGCCGAACAGCAACTCACCGTTGCGCGCACGCTCGCGGCTGCCTTCGACGTTGTCCAGGATCCACTTGAGCTTGGTGCCGGAAAAGTACGGGTCGGTGACCAGGCCGGTGGTCTGGCTGATGTAGTGCTCGTGGCCGTCGCGCTTGAGCTGTTGGCAGATCTCGGTACTGCGCCGGCACTGCCAAACAATGGCGTTGTAGATCGGCCGGCCGGTGGTCTTGTCCCAGACCACGGTGGTTTCCCGCTGGTTGGTGATGCCGATGGCGGCGACCTGGTCGTGGTGCAGGCCGGCCTGGGCCAGGGCTTCGACCATGACCGCGCTCTGGGTGGCGAAGATTTCCATCGGGTCGTGTTCGACCCAGCCGGCCTGCGGGTAATGCTGGGCGAATTCGCGTTGGGCGGTGCAGATCACGTTGGCGTCACGGTCGAAGATGATTGCCCGCGAGCTGGTCGTACCCTGGTCGAGGGCAATGATGTAGTTCTTGTTCTGGATATCGGTCATTTCGATTGCCTCGGGTCTTTCATAAAGGGAGACGTAAATAAGGAAAGAAGCCACGGCGCAGGCCGCAATGGCAGGAGCCTGCGCCGACTGTTTCAGGACGTTCTGGGCTTGCCATCAATGGCCGGTTTTGCATCCTTTGTAGCAGTTATGGCGCTGGGCAGGTGGCGGGCAATCAACCCACGATAAGCCGCAGCACCGAGGCATGCACCCACGATAGGGGCAAAAATCGGAACCAGGAAGTACGGGATGTCGCGTCCACCCGTGAGGGAAATTTCACCCCAGCCTGCGAAGAAAGTCATCAGTTTAGGACCGAAGTCCCGCGCCGGGTTCATCGCAAAGCCCGTCAGCGGCCCCATGGAGCTGCCGATCACGGCAATCAGCAGGCCGATCAGCAAAGGCGCCAGTGGGCCACGGGGCAAGCCATTGTTGTCATCGGTCAGGGACATGATCACGCCCATCAGGATGGCGGTGATGATCGCTTCCACGAGGAAGGCCTGGCCAGTGGACAGTGCCGCGTGCGGGTAGGTGGAGAACACCGAGGCCAATTCGAGGCTCGCTTCGGTGCCGCGAATCATGTGCCGGGACTGTTCGAAATCGAAGAATAGATTGCTGTACAGCGTATAGACCAGGAGAGCGCCGCAGAAGGCGCCGGTCACTTGGGAAATGATGTAGAAAGGCAGTTTGCGCTTTTCGAAGTCAGTGAACAGGCACAGGGCGATGCTGACGGCGGGGTTGAGGTGGGCGCCGGAAACGCCTGCGCTCAGGTAGATTGCCATGCTGACGCCGACGCCCCAGATGAGGCTGATTTCCCACAAGCCGAAACTCGCACCCGCGACCTTGAGCGCCGCAACGCAGCCGGTGCCGAAAAAGATCAGCCGGCCCGTTCCCAGGAACTCGGCCAGGCATTGGCTGGACAGGGACGGCTGTTGTAAAGCAATTGTCATTCAAACCTCGGTTTTTGTTTTTTTGCAGCGCGCTCGATACAGCTCGATTGCGCGACCTCCACCGAGGCAGGATCCCCATCCTGATCTCGGGTTGCAGCTTGAGACATGCAATGTGACTTTCAGTTTCGAAAAAATATAGACAAGAAACGCTGGTGTCAAAGGTCGAAAGTGAACCACTGGTCACATTTCAACTATTCGCAGTGTGAATGACTCTCCCGTTGCCGGCGCGTCACCGGTGCTGGCAGCGCAGTCCCGAAGCCTTTTCACAGGCGATGGCTTAGAATCCGCTCACTCTTTTTGATTTCCTTGTCAGGAGCGGTCATGACACCCGCGTTGGATCTGCTTAAGAAAGTGCGCGCCGAACATCGCATCCACAGTTATGAACACGATCCCAAGGCTGCGTCCTATGGCTTGGAGGCGGCGGAAAAGCTCGGGCTGGATCCGGCGCAGGTGTTCAAGACACTGTTGGCGGCCAGTGAAAAAGGTGAGTTGTTGGTGGCGGTAGTGCCTGTGGCCGGGAGCCTGGATTTGAAAGGCCTGGCCCATGCCGCCGGGGTGAAGAAAGTCGAGATGGCCGACCCGGCCGCCGCGCAGCGTTCGACCGGTTATTTGCTCGGCGGTATCAGCCCGCTGGGGCAGAAGAAGCGCCTGCGCACTTTTATCGACAGCTCCGCACAGCCACTCGCCACCCTGTTCGTCAGTGCAGGAAGGCGCGGGTTGGAAGTCGAGTTGGCGCCTTCGGTATTGAAGGAGCACACCGGAGCGGTGTTTGCTGATATCGGGCGGGCTTGATAGCAGGGTGGCTGCGCGCAGCCAAGCGGGAGCAAGCTCCCTCGCCACAGGGGCATAAGGCCTGGTCAGTGTTTTTATCCGGCGCTGTAGGGTGAAAATTCTGCTGATCTGTCACTGGATAAGCCGTGCCGCTGCACTGCATGCTGGCGCATCAAAAAAAGGAGAAGTGCCATGCAGCTTGCGTTTCATCAGGTCGATGCGTTCAGTGACCGGCCGTTCGGCGGTAACCCGGCGATGGTCTATCGGCTCGACGGCTGGCTGGCCGACGACTTGATGCAGAAGATCGCCGCCGAACATAACCTGGCTGAAACCGCGTTCCTGGTACGTGAAGGCCAGCATTGGCATATCCGCTGGTTCACCCCCACCACCGAAGTGCCGCTGTGTGGACACGCCACACTGGCCAGCGCTTATGTGCTGTTCGAGGTCTATCACGAAACCGTCGAGCGCCTGGATTTCATCTGCCGCTCCGGTTCGTTGAGCGTGACACGTGAAGGTGATCGGCTGTGGCTGGATTTTCCGGCCGTCGTGCCGGCCGAGTTGGGCGCCTCCCTGGCAGTGCAGAGTGCCTTGGGCGTCGAGGCGGTGGATGTGCTGAGTTCCAACGAACTGTTCGTGGTGCTGGAGTCGGAGCAGGCAGTGCTCGATTGCAAGCCGGACATGGCGGCCTTGGCGAAACTGCCCTGGCCCGGCGCTATCGTCACCGCGCCGGGGAGCAAGCATGATTTTGTCTCGCGCTATTTTGCCCCGGCGATCGGCATCAACGAAGACCCGGTGACCGGCTCGACCCATTGCAGCCTGATTCCCTATTGGTCCAAGCGCCTGGGCAAGCACGGACTGACGGCTTATCAATGCTCGGCCAGGGGCGGGGCGTTGTTTTGCCGGTTGGAGGGGGAGCGGGTGAAGATTGGCGGGAATGCGACGTTGGTGGCCAGTGGGACGTTGATGCTGGGGGCACACTGACCTTTTGTGGGAGCGGGCTTGCTCGCGAAGGCGGTGTGTCAGCCACATTGATGTTGAATGTGCTGCCCTCTTCGCGAGCAAGCCCGCTCCCACAGTGGATCGTGTTATCAGCTGGCGGTGCTGTAACGCCGCACGCCGCTGTCCACCGGCGGGAGGTGCGCCGCGGTGCTGCCTGAGGCCTGGAACAACACCAGGTGTTCAGCTGCCACGCGGATGCCGACTCTGTCCCCGACCTGATGGTCGGCATGGCTGGGGAAGATCGATTCCAGTTGCGCGCCGGTGGGCAGTTGCAGGCGATACAAGGTTGAAGCACCCAGGAAAGTCTTGCCAACGATGCTGGCGGTGAGCGGGCTGTCCGGTGCGTAGACGATATCGTCTGGTCGCAGCAGCACGTCCACCGCACCGCCGATGGGCCAGGTGTAGGCCCGGTTGCCACGCAGGATGCCCAGCTCGGTCTGTACCGATTCCGGGCTATCGAGCTGGCCGCGAATGAAGTAACCCTGACCAACGAAACTGGCGACGAATGGCGTCAGCGGTTCGTGATACAGGTTGTAGGGCGTGTCCCACTGTTCCAGGCGACCTTCCCTGAATACGCCGACATGGTCACTCACGGCGAAGGCTTCTTCCTGATCGTGGGTGACCAGGATCGCGCTGGTGCCGCGGGCCTTGAGGATGTCCCGCACTTCATGGCTGAGCTTGCGGCGCAGCTCTCCATCGAGGTTGGAAAATGGCTCATCGAGCAACAGCAACTGCGGCTCCGGCGCCAATGCACGGGCCAGGGCCACGCGCTGCTGTTGGCCGCCGGACAGTTCATGGGGAAAACGCTTGCCCAGGTGTTTCAGGTTGACCAGTTCCAGCAATTCTTCGACGACGCGGTCCTTGTTCGGATGTTTGCGAATGCCAAAGGCAATGTTCTGGGCCACGCTCAGGTGGGGGAACAGGGCGTAGTCCTGGAACACCATGCCGATGCGGCGTTTTTCCGGGGCGAGGGTGAAACCGGCGCGGGAGATGGTTTCCCCGGCCAGTTGGATCTCACCCTCGTGCACCGGTTCGAAGCCGGCAATGGCGCGCAAGGTCGTGGTCTTGCCGCACCCGGACGAACCGAGCAGGCAACCGATATCACCGGCATTGAGGTGCAGGTTCAGGTTCTGCACGACCCGTTGATCCTGATAACCGCAGGCCAGGTTGTGCAAGTTCAGCAGCAGGGCGTGGCTCATGCGTGGTGATACGCCGGCTCGACCAGGAATTCGAGCAAGGCCTTTTGCGCATGCAGGCGATTCTCGGCCTGGTCCCAGGCTACCGAACGCGGGTCATCCAGCAAGTCCATGCTGATCTCCTCGCCACGGTGGGCCGGCAGGCAGTGCATGAACAGCACCTCGGCATCCGCCAGGTCGAGCAGGGCCCGGTTGACCTGCAGTGGCGCGAACAACTTGAGGCGCCTGGCGGTTTCTTCTTCCTGGCCCATGGAGGTCCAGACGTCGGTGCTCACCAGGTGCGCACCGGCCACGGCCTGTTTCGGGTCACGGACGATGGACACCCGGTCTCCGGCCTTGGCCAGCAACTCGGCATTGGGGTCAAAACCTTCGGGGCAGGCAATGCGCAACTGGAAGTCGAACTGCATCGCCGCTTCTATATAGCTGTTGCACATGTTGTTGCCATCGCCGATCCAGGCCACGGTCTTGCCTTGGATCGAGCCACGGTGCTCGAGGAAGGTCTGCATGTCGGCCAGCAACTGGCAGGGGTGCAGGTCGTCGGACAGGCCGTTGATCACCGGTACGCGGGAATGAGCCGCGAACTCGGTCAGGGTGCTGTGGGCAAAGGTACGGATCATCATCGCGTCCAGCATGCTCGACATGACGATGGCGCAATCGCTGATGGGTTCGCCACGGCCCAGTTGGGTGTCGCGGGGCGACAGGAAGATCGCCTGGCCGCCCAGCTGGATCATGCCGGCTTCGAAAGAGATGCGCGTGCGGGTCGATGACTTCTCGAAGATCATCCCCAACACGCGGTTTTTCAAGGGCTCGAACAGTACGCCGCGGTTACGCAGGTCCTTGAGCTCCACGCCTCGACGGATCACGCCGAGCAACTCATCGGGCGTGAAATCCATCAGGGAGAGAAAGTGCCTTGCGCTCATGATTGACTACCTTTTGTAACTGACCGCAGATGCTCAAAGCCTTGTTTAATGAAAAAACGGGCGAGACCTGCGGCAAAAGCCGCACGGGGCGACGAAATAGGGGAAGGCGCGATCTTATAATTAAATGTCGCGTCTTACCAATAGGGCTACGGTTTTTGGGGATTTCAGCGAAGCCATCACGCGTATGCGATGGCGCATTTGAGGCCGGTTTCCTGACAGCAGCAGCCCATTTGTACACTGGCGTTGCTCAGCTTGGCAATCAAGCGCAGCGGGCGCGCAGTGGCGGAGGGTCGGTTTATCCCGTGTCAGCCGATCTTTGCGCCTGTCTGCTGGCGACTGTGAAACATTTCCTAATGCAAAGGCCTGGGTTATAAATGAGCCTCAGCGGCACAGGAGCCCGAAATGGATTCGAAAGAGCAACAATTGATGGAATTGCTGGGGCTGACCGCACGCTCGCTGACGCATCTGACAGCTTCGGTGACGTCCATGTCATTCGAATTGCTGCGCAGCGATGACGAAGTGACCAAGGCCGCCGGCCGCCGGATGATCGATCGCATGGCCACGATCAGCAGCGGCCTGGACGAGCATTGGCGATTGATTGGCGAGCTGACCGGTGTCCCCATTACCCAGGAGCAGGTGGAAACCGTCGAGGAAATCCAACTGCTGGCACCGCCGATCGACCAGCCTTGACGGCATGTCATCGGTGGGCCTGATGCCCGGCGATTCACAGGACGAACGTCGCTGGCGCTGCCGGGAATCACGCGCCATAGTTTTGTTCCCGCGGCCGAAAGTGCCCGCCACGAATAAAACAGAGACTGGCCATGACCAAGACTCTCCACCACCGTGCGTGCCATCTGTGTGAAGCCATCTGTGGCTTGACCCTCGAAACCACCGAAACCGACGGCCAGGGCCTGGCGATCACCTCGATCAAGGGCGATGCGCTGGACACCTTCAGTCGCGGTCACATCTGCCCCAAGGCGGTGGCCCTGCAAGATATCCAGAACGATCCAGATCGCCTGCGCCACCCCATGCAGCGCATCGGCAACGAATGGCACCCCATCGCCTGGGACGATGCCTTTGCGTTGGTGGCCGAGCGCCTGGCGGATATCCAGGCGCGCCACGGCCAGAACGCGGTGGCGGTCTACCAGGGCAACCCCAGCGTGCATAACTATGGGCTGATGACCCACAGCAATTATTTCCTGGGCCTGTTGAAGACCCGCAGCCGTTTCTCGGCGACCTCGGTGGACCAACTGCCCCATCACCTGACCAGCCACCTGATGTACGGCCACGGTTTGCTCCTGCCGATTCCGGACATCGACCACACCGACTTCATGCTGATCCTGGGCGGCAACCCATTGGCCTCCAACGGCAGCATCATGACCGTGCCAGATGTGGAGAAGCGCCTCAAGGCGATCCAGGCCCGGGGCGGCAAAGTGGTGGTGGTCGATCCGCGCCGCAGCGAAACGGCGGCCATTGCCGACCAGCATGTCTTTGTACGCCCGGGTGGCGATGCCGCGCTGCTGTTTGGCTTGCTCAACACCCTGTTCAGCGAGGGCCTGACCCGTGACAGCCATCTGCCGGTGGACGGCCTGGACGAGGTGCGCGCGGCCGTAGCTTCTTTCACGGCGCAAGCGATGAGCCCGCTCTGTGCGGTGCCGGCAGCGCAGATCCGGCAATTGGCCCGAGACTTCGCCGCCGCGCCGTCAGCGGTGTGCTACGGGCGCATGGGGGTGTCGACCCAGGCGTTCGGCACGCTCTGCCACTGGCTGATCCAGGTGATCAACCTGGTGACCGGCAATCTTGATCGAGTGGGCGGTGCTTTGTGCACCGAGCCGGCGGTGGATCTGGTAGCCACCACCTCGGGCGGGCATTTCAATCGCTGGCAGAGCCGGGTGTCCGGGCGTCCCGAGTACGCAGGGGAGCTGCCGGTGTCGGCCCTGGCCGAGGAGATGCTGACCGAGGGCGAAGGCCAGATTCGTGCGCTGGTCACCGTGGCCGGCAACCCGGTGCTGTCGACACCCAACGGGCGGCAGTTGGAGCAAGCCCTGGATGGGTTGGAGTTCATGGTCAGTGTCGATTTGTACATCAACGAAACCACCCGTTACGCCGACCTGATCCTGCCCTCGACCTCGGCCCTGGAAAACGATCACTACGACACCACGTTCAACCTGTTCGCGGTGCGCAACGTGACCCGCTTCAACCGGGCGATCCTGCCCAAGCCTGAGGGGGCGCTGCACGATTGGGAAATTTTCGTCGGCCTGGCGAAGGCCTTTGCTGCCCGGACCGGCAAGGAACTCAAGCCGACCATGCCGCCGGCGCAGATGATCGACTTTGGTCTGCGCAACGGGGCGTATGGCGACGCCTCGCCGCACAAGCTGTCCCTGGCGACCTTGTTCGACCATCCCCATGGCGTCGACCTCGGCGCACTCAAGCCCAACCTGGCTCCGCGCCTGAAAACCGAAAGCCAGCGGGTACAGGCCGCGCCGGCGGTGATTCTCGCCGACCTGGCGCGTTTTGCCGCGTTGCAGGCGCCAGAACCGGATGAGCTGCTGATGATTGGCCGCCGCCATGTGCGCAGCAATAACTCCTGGATGCATAACTTCCATCGGCTGGTGAAGGGCAAGCCGCGTCATCAATTGCTGATGCACCCGGACGACCTCGCCTCTCGCGGTCTTGCCGACGGGCAGCGGGTGACGGTCAGTTCGCGAGTGGGGGCCATCGAAGTCGAGGTGCTGGGCAGCCTGGACATGATGAAAGGCGTGGTCAGCTTGCCCCACGGCTGGGGTCATGCCCGGCCGGGCGTGCAGATGACCATTGCCAGCGGACAGCCAGGCTCCAGCGCCAATGACCTGACCGATGATCGCCAGCTCGACGAGTTGTCCGGCAACGCGGCGCTCAACGGTGTACCGGTGAAGGTGGCGGCTGCGTAAAATTGTCTCTGAGCAGCACGTTCTGCTTTCCGTTACAATGCGCCACCGTGTCGACAACTGACGTCGCAAAGTTTAAGCCGAGGTGCTCCGTGGATATCATCGAAACGATTAAAGACCAGATTGCCAACAACACCATCCTGCTTTACATGAAAGGCTCGCCGAACGCACCACAGTGCGGCTTCTCGGCCAAGGCCGCTCAGGCTGTGATGGCGTGTGGCGAGAAGTTTGCCTACGTGGACATCCTGCAGAACCCGGAAATCCGCGCCAACCTGCCCAAGTACGCCAACTGGCCAACCTTCCCGCAACTGTGGGTGGGCGGCGAGCTGATCGGCGGTAGCGACATCATGACCGAGATGGCCGCTGACGGCTCTCTGCAGGCCACGATCAAGGAAGCGGTAGAAAAAGCTGCGGCGAACAAGACTGAAGCCTGATTCATGGAAGTCTGTTCACCCCATAGGTTGTGGTGAACACGAAACCTTGTGGGAGCGAGCTTGCTCGCGATAGCGGTGTGTCAGTCAGCAGTTTTTTACCTGAACCACCGCTATCGCGAGCAAGCTCGCTCCCACAGTGGTTTTGGGTAGGGCCTGGGGAAAACAGGCAATAAAAAGCCCCGCCTCTCGAAAGAGGGCGGGGCTTTTTAGTGGCTTGCTTACGGGGAAGGTTACTCTTCACCCATCTGCGATTGCAGGTAGTTCTCAAGACCAACTTTGTCGATCAGGCCCAGTTGGGTTTCCAGCCAGTCGATGTGCTCTTCCTCGGATTCGAGGATGTCTTCCAGCAGTTCACGGCTGCCGAAGTCGCCAACGCTTTCGCAATGGGCGATGGCGGCCTTCAGGTCGGCGTGGCCGGTGCGCTCGATGCGCAGGTCGCACTCAAGCATTTCCTTGGTGTGTTCGCCGATGTGCAGCTTGCCCAGGTCCTGGACGTTCGGCAGGCCTTCGAGAAACAGGATGCGCTTGATCAGCTTGTCCGCGTGTTTCATCTCGTCGATGGACTCGTGGTACTCGTGCTTGCCCAGCTTGTTCAGGCCCCAATCCTCGTACATGCGCGCATGCAGGAAGTATTGGTTGATCGCGACCAGCTCATTGGCAAGGATCTTGTTGAGATGCTGGATGACTGTAATGTCGCCTTTCATGATGAGGCCTGCCCTGTAATAGCTGTGTATAGGGCGGAGTTTGAGCCGCGTATTTATCGGTGTCAAACCTAAGTTATTGAATAATAAATGAAAATTAATCGGAATAAGAATGTTTGTGTTCCGCGTCTGTACGCTAAGCATTTGATTTACAGGCATAAAAAAACCGGACATTGAGTCCGGTTCCTTGAAAAGCTGTCTTTACGCGGCCGTAAATTCTACCGGGTAGGGGATCGAGGCCTGTGCCGTTTGCACTTTGGCGAGGGTTTCACGCACCACTTCCTTGGCCAGGCAGGCACATTTGCCGCATTGGCTGGCTACGCCGGTGGCCTGGCGGACTTCGCGATAGCTGCAGCAACCTTCATAGATCGCTTCGCGGATTTGTCCGTCGGTGACGCCAGTGCAGAGGCATACATACATAAGTGAGAACCGTCGCTGGTTGTGACTCAATTGAGACGGATCTTAATGTTAACGAGAATGATTGTCAAAGTGGTTTCTCAACGTCTTGCGCCAGAGCGATGCCAGGCTGACGAACGGTTTCTTTCCAGATAACGAAGGTGGAACGTAGCGGGGCGGGGAATTTTCGATACCACCGAAAAACGGTTGAAGACAGCCCAAATCCGCGGTGTATGATGGTCGGCCCTTGCAAGCGGGTTCGTGTCACAGGGCTGTCTCCTGAGGGTGGCAGGCTGGCCCGGACCTTGTTTTCACGCTATTACATCAGGAGATATCCAATGAGCGTACTCGTAGGCAAACAAGCCCCAGACTTTACCGTTCCAGCCGTCCTCGGCAACGGCGAAATCGTCGACAGCTTCACCCTGTCCTCGGCCATCAAAGGCAAATACGGCCTGGTGTTCTTCTATCCGCTGGACTTCACCTTCGTCTGCCCGTCCGAGCTGATCGCACTGGATCACCGCATGGATGATTTCAAGGCGCGCAACGTTGAAGTGGTTGCTGTTTCGATCGACTCGCACTTCACTCACAACGCCTGGCGCAACACCCCGATCAACAATGGCGGTATCGGTCAGGTGAAATACACCATGGCTGCCGACATGAAGCACGAAATCGCCAAGGCCTATGACGTTGAGTCCGAAGGCGGCGTGGCCTTCCGTGGCGCGTTCCTGATCGACGACAAGGGCGTTGTCCGTTCGCAGATCATCAACGACCTGCCGCTGGGCCGTAACATGGAAGAGCTGATCCGTCTGGTCGATGCGCTGCAATTCCACGAAGAGCACGGCGAAGTCTGCCCGGCCAACTGGAAAAAAGGCGACAAGGGCATGAACGCGTCGCCTGAAGGCGTGGCCGCTTACCTGAGCGAGAACGGCGACAAGCTGTAAGCGCACACCCAGGCATAAAAAAACCGGCCCTCGATGGGCCGGTTTTTTTATGGGTGTTTCAAGCCAGATCATCGGCTGAAACACAGCACCCTGTGGCGAGGGGATTTATCTGTGGGAGCAAGGCTTGCCCGCGATGGCGGCGATGCGGTCTTCCAAAAAACCAGTCGCCTGTGTCGCGAGCAAGCTTTGCTCCCACAGAGTGGCGCCGCCACAATGGCTCTGCTCTTTAGTCGTCGAAATCCTGCCAGCCACCCATCTCTTTCCACCGGTTGACGATGCCGCAGAACAGCTCGGCGGTCTTCTCGGTGTCGTAGCGGGCCGAGTGGGCTTCACGGCCATCGAAATCGATGTCGGCCGCCTGGCACGCCTTGGCCAGGACGGTCTGGCCATACGCCAGGCCAGCCAGGGTCGCGGTGTCGAAGCTGGAGAACGGGTGGAACGGGTTGCGCTTCATGTCCAGGCGCGCGACGGCGGCGTTGAGGAAGCCCAGGTCGAAGCTGCTGTTGTGGCCAACCAGGATCGCCCGCTTGCAACCGTTGGCCTTGAGCGCCTTGCGCACGCCACGGAAGATGTCGGTCAGGGCCGTTTCTTCGCTGACCGCCATGCGCAACGGGTGATCGAGCTTGATCCCGGTGAACTCCAGGGCCGCCGCTTCGACGTTGGCGCCTTCGAACGGTTCGACCCGGAAGAAATAGGTGTGGTCAGGGAACACAAAGCCTTTTTCGTCCATGCCGATGGTGGTCGCGGCGATTTCCAGCAAGGCGTCGGTGGCGGAATTGAAACCACCGGTTTCTACATCGACGACCACCGGCAGGTAGCCACGGAACCGCGCGGCCATGGGGTGACGGGCGCCGCCCGAACCACCGTTGCCGTCCAGTTCGTCGTCGAAATGATCTTCACTCACGCGTTTTCCTCCAGCAGGCGCCAGCGCAGTTTTTCACCGGCGCGCAGCGGGATGACGGTCTGCTCGCCGAAGGGCAGGCTGACGGGGGCGGTCCATTCGTCACGGACCAGGGTAATACGATCGGTGTTCACCGGCAGGCCATAGAAACTCGGGCCGTGCAGGCTGGCGAAGCCTTCGAGCTTGTCCAGCGCGTCGCGCTGCTCGAACGCCTCGGCGTACATCTCGATGGCGGCATAGGCGGTGTAGCAGCCGGCGCAACCGCAGGCCGCTTCCTTGGCGTGCTGGGCGTGGGGCGCCGAGTCGGTGCCGAGGAAAAACTTGGCGCTACCGCTGGTGGCGGCGTCCAGCAAGGCTTCCTGGTGGGTATTGCGCTTGAGGATCGGCAGGCAATAGAAGTGCGGCCGGATCCCGCCCACCAGCATGTGGTTGCGGTTGTACAGCAGGTGATGGGCGGTAATGGTCGCGCCGACGTTGGCTGGGGCCTCGTTGACGAACTGCACGGCATCGCCGGTGGTGATGTGTTCGAACACCACCTTGAGGGTCGGGAAACGTTCCACGACGCGGCGCATGTGCTCGTCGATGAAGATCTTCTCGCGGTCGAACACGTCGACGTCGCCCCGGGTGACTTCACCATGGATCAACAACGGCATGCCGACTTCGGCCATGGCCTCCAGCGCCGGGAAGATCTTGTCGATGCTGGTGACACCGGAATCGGAGTTGGTGGTCGCGCCGGCGGGGTACAGCTTGGCGGCATGGACAAAACCGCTGGCCTTGGCGTCGCGAATCTCTTCGGGCTGGGTGCGGTCGGTGAGGTAAAGCACCATCAGCGGTTCGAAGTGGCTGCCAGCCGGGCGCGCGGCGAGGATCCGCTGGCGATAGCCATCGGCTTCGGCGGCGTTGCGCACGGGCGGAACCAGGTTAGGCATGATGATTGCGCGCCCGAAGGTGCGCGCGACATCGGCGACGGTATGGGTCAACACAGCACCATCGCGAAGATGAATATGCCAGTCGTCGGGACGCAGCAGGGTCAGGCGGTCGGACATTGGGGGGCTTCCAGGCGGGTCAAACTCTGGGGAATGCTACCGGAAAAGACCGATTCAGGCACCCGCTATCAAGTTCTGCCACAACTTACCGATAGCTCCTACAGGTGTGCCACGAATCCGTGCAGTGCCCCGGACAGGCGTCATGCCCTCAAGCATGCGTCGATCTTTGTATAAAAGTCAGTGGAGCCTCCCGTGCGCCAGCGTTATCTAGCCTTGCTCAGTGTGTTTGCCAGCCTTCCCGCCATGGCGCTCACTTTCCAGACCCGTCTGGAGAGCATTGAGTGGACGGTCGAAGGCGACAAGTTCGAGTGCCGGCTGAGCCAGCCGATCACCGATTTCGGCAGCGGCGAATTCGTGCGCCGGGCGGGCGAACAGGCCACGTTCCGCCTCAAGAGCCATAACCCGATGCTGGGCGGCGGTTCTGCCACGTTGCTGGCGGCCGCCGCACCGTGGCAACCGGGGCGCGGCGACATTAACCTGGGGTCGGTCAGGATCGGCAGTGGCGACGTGTTGTTCAACAGCTCCCAGGTTCAGGCCGGGCGCTTGATCAGTGGGCTGATGGAGGGTCGCAGCCCTGTGGTGCGGCGTAACACCGAGGATGGACGGGTTTCGGAAGTCCGATTGTTGCCGGTGCGCTTCAATAAGGCCTTTAGTGACTATCAAGGCTGCGTGGCGAAACTGTTACCAAAGAATTTCGAGCAGATTAAGCAAACTCAAATCGGTTTCCCCGGCGAAGGGGTCGAGCTCGATGCTCAGGCCAAGGCCCAGTTGCAGGTGATGCTCGACTTCATCAAGGCCGACCCGAGCGTCAATCGTGTCGAGCTCGACGGTCACTCTGACAATAGCGGCAACCGCCTGACCAACCGTGAGCTGTCGCGCCGCCGGGCCCTGGCGGTCCAGGACTTCTTCAAGGCCAATGGTTTTCAGGAGTCACAGATCACACTGCGGTTCCATGGCGAGCGTTATCCCCTGGTGTCCAATACCAACGCCGCCAACCGGGCCAAGAACCGTCGCGTGGTCGTGCGCCTGGAGCGTGGGGCGCCGGGTGAAGCTCCGGCACCAGCACCGCAGCCAGCGCCCGCTGCGGCTCCAGCCAAGGTCCCGGCGCCGACTGCCGCGCCGGCCAAGGCACCGATCTCCACGCCCGCTTCCACCGCTGCGCGGACGTCCTGAGCCGGATTGGTCGTCGCGCGCTCGACATAATCTGTCGCTTCGTCGTCATAAGCTGTCGCGCCCCTGTAAATTATCCGCGCTGGACGTTAGACTTCCCGGCTTTCCGTACAACCCGTGGAGTGATGGCATGGCGGACGTAAACAAGGTCGTTCTGGCGTATTCCGGCGGCCTGGACACTTCGGTGATCCTCAAGTGGCTGCAGGACACTTATAACTGCGAAGTGGTGACCTTCACCGCAGACCTGGGGCAGGGCGAAGAAGTCGAACCTGCACGCGCCAAGGCTCAGGCCATGGGCGTCAAAGAGATCTACATCGATGACCTGCGCGAAGAGTTCGTCCGCGACTTCGTGTTCCCGATGTTCCGCGCCAACACCGTTTATGAAGGCGAGTACCTGCTGGGTACGTCCATCGCCCGTCCGTTGATCGCCAAGCGCCTGATCGAAATCGCCAACGAAACCGGCGCTGACGCCATTTCCCACGGCGCCACCGGCAAAGGCAACGACCAGGTGCGTTTCGAGCTGGGCGCCTACGCCCTCAAGCCGGGCGTGAAAGTCATTGCACCGTGGCGTGAATGGGACCTGTTGTCCCGTGAAAAACTGATGGACTACGCCGAGAAGCACGCGATCCCGATCGAGCGCCACGGCAAGAAGAAATCCCCGTACTCGATGGATGCCAACCTGCTGCACATCTCCTATGAAGGCGGCGTGCTGGAAGACACCTGGACCGAGCACGAAGAAGACATGTGGCGTTGGACCGTCTCCCCGGAGAAGGCCCCAGACACCCCGCAATACCTGGAGCTGACCTATCGCAATGGCGATATCGTTGCGCTGGACGGCGTGGAAATGAGCCCGGCCACCGTGCTGGCGACCCTGAACCGCATCGGCGGCGAACACGGCATCGGTCGCCTGGACATCGTCGAGAACCGTTATGTCGGCATGAAGTCCCGCGGCTGCTATGAAACCCCGGGGGGCACCATCATGCTGCGCGCCCACCGGGCGATCGAATCGATCACCCTGGACCGCGAAGTGGCCCACCTCAAGGACGAGTTGATGCCCAAGTACGCCAGCCTGATCTACACCGGCTACTGGTGGAGCCCTGAGCGTCTGATGCTGCAGCAAATGATCGACGCCTCCCAGGCTCATGTGAATGGCGTGGTACGCCTGAAGCTGTACAAGGGCAACGTGATCGTCACCGGGCGTAAGTCCGACGAGTCGCTGTTCGATGCCAACATCGCGACCTTCGAAGAAGACGGCGGTGCCTACAACCAGGCCGACGCGGCCGGCTTCATCAAGCTCAACGCCCTGCGCATGCGCATCGCGGCGAACAAGGGTCGCAAGCTGTTCTGATCCTGGCTATCAAAAAAACGGCCTGCCTTGAGCAGGCCGTTTTTTTTACCCCCCTTTTTACGCGTGCCGCAGCGTTGTACCTGATGGCTCATTCATCCTGCCCGTGGGCTGCAAGGTCTGCCTGGTTGTAGATGACGTACACGACGGTGCCGACGTGCTTCAAATGCTCCGATCGACAAGTCCCGATCAAGCGCTGGGATTGGCTGCATAAGATACAAAGGGCGTCCGGCGATTCACGCCTGTGTCGATGAAGGCATATCAGCAGCCGTGGGTCCTTGCCTGTCCGGCGCAGCATTCGTTTACGCCGACCGGTCGCGTCATCCATGGTCTTTATGAAGTGCTTGCTCTTGCGAAAATCAGAAGGTGAATACAAGGAACGATAATTGAAGTTGAGCGTGATGAAAAAAAGCAGCAATAGATAAAACGGAAAGCTGATCAGGAACCAAAGGTAATACTCACGATCCTGGTCATCCAGGAAAGGCAGGGAAATCGCCGCGGAAGTTTCGGATAAAGTTGCGAATATGGCGATAAGGGTCATGGGGTTGGTGATGGTTTTCAAAGGTTTGTTCATGGTTAATGCTCATGGAATATTCATGCTCGGTGAGTAGGTTGAAAAAGAGTGTCGGTGGTTAATAAGGGCTCGATGCAGCTGTCAGGAGCGCTAATATTTAATATCAGCTATCCGGGTGTCTTTTATATATGAATTCCTATTGCTGAAGTGAAGTACGGCTGTTTTAACAGTAAATAATTCGGTTACTCTTTATGAGTAAAGAGCATTTCGATGGCCGGTCCGCAGACAGGTAGCGCGGTGAAAGGGTGCATTATTCATAGAGGTAGCGGATTGTTAAAGGTGGTCAGTCCATCTCTGTGAAAAATTCAGGACACATTTTTCCCCGCGGAATTTGTAGGAATTTTCTGTATAGCTTGTAGGTTCTGTCTCTCGGTGCGAGCGGTCAGGGGGGAGCGGCATGCCAAGGTAGAAATGACTAGGCTATTGTGCGTGCTCTAAAAATTCGAACAGCGAAGTTGGATTTGCCCATGAATAAAGTGCTGATCGTGGATGATCATCCCGTCATTCGTCTTGCTGTACGTTTGCTGATGGAGCGTCATGGTTATGAGGTCGTTGCCGAAACCGACAACGGCGTCGATGCGTTACAACTTGCTCGTGAACTTATGCCCGATATCGTCATTCTCGATATCGGTATTCCGAAACTGGACGGGTTGGAGGTCATTGCCCGTTTGACGGCCATCCCTTCGTCAATGAAGGTGTTGGTGCTGACTTCTCAGGCGCCCGGACATTTTTCGATGCGCTGCATGCAGACAGGGGCGGCCGGGTATGTCTGCAAGCAACAGGACCTTACCGAGTTATTGAGTGCTATCAAGGCTGTTCTGTCCGGTTACAGTTACTTTCCGAACCAGGCACTGCATACGGTGCGATCAAGTCTGGGTAACGCCAGTGAGTCCGATATGGTCGATCGGTTATCGGGGCGGGAGATGATGGTCTTGCAGCAACTGGCGCGCGGCAAGACCAACAAGGAAATCGCCGATGGAATGTTCTTGAGCAACAAGACCGTCAGTACTTACAAGACTCGTCTGTTATTGAAGCTCAATGCCCGTTCGCTGGTCGACCTGATCGAGCTGGCGCAGCGCAATGGGTTGGTGTGAGGCTTCTGTCACGCGTACTCAGTAAAAAGCCTCCATCAGGGAGGCTTTTACGTGTCAGAGGTCAAAGTCGTAATCGGCCAGTTGCTTCTGTAAACGACGCTCTTCCAGCAGGTTATCGATGGTGCGGCGCTTGCTCAGGTTGGTTTTCGCCACTTCCACGACCACAGGTTCGACGTCGTCGGCCTCAGCGGCGATGAATTCGTCTTCTACATCCAGTTGTTCTTTGCCAGCACTCATGGGTTCGACTCCAGGCTAAGACTGCCATTGGCGCTCCTTATATCGATAAACCACGGGCGGGTAAAAAAGATTTTTTCAATCGATGGATCGATAAAAGCAATAGCGCCTCAATCGTCAGAGGTCTTGTGCTTGTATTCGCATAAATCTTCGATTCGGCAGCTGCCGCAGCGGGGCTTGCGCGCCAGGCAGACGTAGCGTCCATGGAGGATGAGCCAGTGATGGGAGTCCAGCAGGTATTCCTTGGGGACAAATTTCATCAGCTTCTTCTCCACTTCCACCACGTTTTTGCCGGGGGCCAACCCGGTACGGTTGCTGACGCGGAAAATGTGGGTGTCGACCGCCATGGTCAACTGCCGGAATGCGGTGTTGAGCACGACGTTGGCGGTTTTGCGGCCAACACCCGGAAGGGCCTCCAGCGCTTCACGGGTCTGCGGGATTTCACTGCCGTGGCGCTCGATCAGCAGGCGGCAGGTTTCGATCACGTTCTTGGCCTTGCTGTTGAACAGGCCGATGGTCTTGATGTACTCGGACAACCCTTCAACGCCCAGGGCGTAGATTGCTTCCGGGGTGTTGGCAACCGGGAACAATTTAGCCGTGGCCTTGTTGACGCCGACGTCGGTGGACTGGGCCGACAGGATGACCGCGATCAGCAACTCGAACGGCGAGGAATAGGCCAGTTCGGTTTTCGGTTCCGGGTTGTCCTCGTGAAAGCGACGGAATATTTCCAGGCGTTTTGCGGCGTTCATGGGCGCGGCGTTTCCTCGGTGGTTGAAGGGGATTTGGCTGCCGTCCAGGCCTGTCGGGCCGCCAACAGCAGCCCGAGCAGAATGAACCCACCCGGGGCGAGCGAGGCCAGGGGGAGACCGCTGCCGATCAGCTCGCGCAGGGTGCCCAGGCTGATCATCAAGAGACCGAACACCCCAGCCAGCCTGAGGCGTCCAGGCCAGCGCGCTTCAACGAAGAAACCCGCATGCTCCAGCGCCACGCAGCTCAGGGCGATCCAGCCCAGGTACAGGCTCAGCGATCGATACGGTTCCAGCGTCCAGGCCTGGATGATCAAGCCTGTGCAAGTGGTCAGGGTGGCGGCCAGCACAATGGCGGCGAGCAGCCGTTGCCCGGCTGTCAGGCGCTGCCGGACAAGCCCCATCGCCAAGCCTTGGCAGAAGAGAATCAAGGCCCAGGCCAGCCATAGCACCAGTGCACCCATCAGCGAATCGCTGGCGCCAACCAGCGGGACGAGCAGCAGGCCATGTGTCAGGCCCCATGGTTTATTCATTGGCAGGCACTCCCATCAACTGAGCCTTGTGCTCGTCGAAGTAACGCAACGCGTCGTGAACCGCCTGGAGCACCGCCCGGGACGTTACCGTTGCGCCGGCCAGTTGATCGAACTGACCCTGGTCCTTTTTCAAAGCCCAGCCGCTGTCGTCAGGCGCCTGGCGTGATTTGCCGGTGAAGGTCTGCAACCAGGCGTTCGGCCAGCCGGCAATCGCCGCGCCCAACCCGGATGTCTCGGCTTGGCGCAGCGTCTTGACGCCCAGCAGCCGGCCCTGTGGGTCGATGGCGACCAGCAATTCGATGCTGCCTTCATAGCCCAGCGCCTGGCTACGCAGCAGCACGGCGCTGGGCTGGCCGTTGCGGGTCGCCAGGTAACCGTCCAGCAGCGTGCTATGGGCCAAGGGTACCGAGGCGGTGAAAACCGGGTTCGCCAACGGCTGATTGTCATAGCGGTCAGTGGGCAGTACCTCAAGCAAGGTCCTGTTCGCCAACGCTTGCCGCTGGGCCTCGATACGCTCGGCGGTGCCGAGGTGTGTGAGGTAAGTGGCACCGCTACCGAGGCCGATCAACAGGATCAGGGTTGCCACGCCGCCGGGATTCTTCATGTCAGTGGTCGCCGTTGTCGCGCCTCGGCAAACCGGTCCAGTGCCGGCACGCCGAGGTTCATCAGCAGCACCGCGAACGCCACGCCATCCGGGTAGCCGCCCCAGGTGCGGATCAGGTAGACCAGCAGCCCCATGCTCGCGCCAAACAGCAAGCGGGCGAGCGGGGCCTTGGCACCTGAGACCGGTTCGGTGGCGATAAAAAACGCGCCGAGCATGGTCGCGCCGCTGAACAGATGAAACAGCGGTGAGCCGTGGGAGTCGGAGCCCGAGCCGTTCCAGCACAACAGGCTGACGATGAACAGGCTCGCCAGCAGGCCCACCGGCGCATGCCAACTGAACACCCGTTGCTGCAACAGAAACAGGCCGCCTGCCAGGAAAGCCAGATTGACCCATTCGGCACCGCGGCCACCGAAACGCCCGAACGCCGGATTGCTGGCGAACAGTTCATCGATGGTCAGGCTCGTGTTGGTCCGCAGGCTGTCCAGAGCGGTGGCTCCGGCCCAGGCATCGGGCGCCGGATGGGTGCCGAACACCTGTTGCAGACCTTCAAGCAGGCCCATGCCGTGGGGCGCCGGACTCATATGGGCGGGAAACGCCACCAGCACCAGGGCGTACCCGAGCATCGCCGGGTTGAACGGGTTGCTGCCGACGCCGCCCCACAGGTGTTTGCCGAACAGCAAGGCGCAGGCGGCCGCCGTGACGGTCAGCCACCAGGGACAATACGCCGGCAAGGCCAGGGCCAGCAGCGTGGCACTGACCAGCGCGCTGCCATCGTTGAGCTCGGGTTTGAGCGGCCGGCGGCGCAAACGCAGAATCCACGCTTCGACCGCCAGCGCGGTAAAGCCGGACAACAGCAGGTTGAGCGCCACGCCCCAGCCCTGGAACCACAGCAACGCCAGCACGCCGGGCAGTGTCGCCAGCAACACCCGCATCATCGCGGGCCGCAGCCGTTCGTCCACCGGCTCAGGAAGCGGCATGGACGTCCACCTGGCGTTCGGCATCCTTCACTGCTTGCTCCAACGCCTGCAGCTGTTCGTCCGAGGCCGCTGCCGTGCGGGCTTTGCTGAGTTCGGCGCGGCGCATCGCCAGTTGGATCTTGGCCCGCTTCAGTTCGGCGCTTTGTGCCGGCGGCGGTGCTGGTGCTGGAGTGGTCGCTGGCGCGGCGTTCTCCAGTTGGCTCAGGGCCTGCTCGGCTGCTTCGAACTGGCGTTGCAGCACAATCAGTTGCGACTGCTGTTCGAAGGTCGGCGGATGGCCGAACGCTTTCAAGGATTTGTTCAACTGCGCCCGGCTCATGGCCAAGTCAACCTTGGCTTTTTTCAAGGCAGCATCGGCGGTGGCGGCTTTTTGCGTGCGCACGCGTTCCAGTGCGGCTTGTACGGGGTCGAGCGGCTGCTCCTGTTCCTTGGCCTGTGCTGCGCGTTGGGTTCGAGCCAGGCGTTCGGCCTGGCGTTGTTCTTCTTCGCGGCGCAGGCGCGCATTGCGCTGTTCGAAGCGACGCCGGGCGTGATTGCGCTTGGCGGTTCGCGCCTGTTGCTCGGCGGCGCTGAAGGCCAAGCCGCCGACAATCGGCAACACGCTTGCCGTCGGCAGCGGCCGCATCTCGATGCAGTCGACCGGGCAGGGCGCTACGCACAGGTCGCAACCGGTGCATTCATCGATAAGGACGGTGTGCATCAGCTTGGCCGCACCGACAATCGCGTCCACCGGACAGGCCTGGATGCACTTGGTGCACCCGATGCATTCGGCTTCGCGGATAAAGGCGATTTGCGCCGGGGCCGCACCGCGGCTGGTGTCCAGTTCCAGCACCGGTATGTTCATCAGCTCGGCCAGGGCCGCGATGGTTTCGCGTCCACCGGGCGGGCATTTGTTGATCGGCTCGCCCTGGGCGATGCCTTCGGCGTAGGGCTTGCACCCGGGGTGGCCGCATTTGCCGCATTGGGTCTGCGGCAGCAGGGCGTCGATACGTTGAATCAGGCTCATGTTTTGACCAGCCCGCGCAATCCGAGAAAGGCCACCGCCATCAGTCCGGCGCTGATCAACTGAATCGGCAGGCCCCGAAAGGGCAAGGCAATAGCGTTATTGAAGGTGCGCTGGCGCAGATCCTCGAACAGGCTCAGCACCAGCCAGAAGCCCAGCCCGGCACCCAGCCCCAGCGCCACGGCGTGGCCCAGGCCTCGGTCTTCCTGACCGTTGAGCAACGTGACGCCCAGGATGCCGGCATTGCCGAGCAGCAGCGGCCACAACCCATCGAACGGCATTGCTGGCAGCCAGCGTGTCAGCAGGCGCAGCAAGGGCTCGATCAGCAAGATGTTCAAGGACAGCCAGACCAACAGGCGCAGGGATGTCAGGTTTGTCGGCACGAGTAGCCCATGATCGACCAGATAGCCCAGGGTGCCGACGATCAACATCAGGCACGTCGTTGCCACGCCCAGGGCGTGCACCTGTTTTCTGCCGTTGGCCGCCAGCAGCGGATCGACGCCCAGCGGCCAATGCAACACCAGGTTGTTGATCAGGGCAGCGCTGAACAGCGTGAGGACGATTTCGGTCATGGGTGCGTGGGCGACAAAGGGCCTGTTACAAGATTAGGCATTATCCGGCACGCCGGGCGCGTGGGCCAGATATGAAAATCCCACAGTCACCTGCAAGGCGACTGTGGGATCGGTGCAGCACGCGGTCGCGTTACTTGATCCGCTGGCCCGGCTTGGCGCCACTGTCAGGGCTCAACAGGTAGATCTCCTCGCCGCCGGGGCCCGCCGCCATCACCATGCCTTCGGAGATACCGAAGCGCATTTTGCGCGGCTTGAGGTTGGCGATCATCATCGTCAATCGACCTTCGAGCTTGGCCGGGTCCGGGTAGGCACTCTTGATGCCGGAGAACACGTTGCGTTGCTCGTCGCCGATGTCCAAGATCAGGCGCAGCAGCTTGTCGGCCCCTTCGACGGCTTCGGCCTTGACGATCAGCGCCACGCGCAGGTCAACGGCGGCGAAGGGCGTCGAAGTCGATTTCCGGCGACAGCGGGTCCTTGGCCAGCTCGCCGTTGCCGGCAGGGGCGCCGGTGTCGGTCTGGCTGGCGGCCAGGTCTTCCTTGGAGGCGTCGACCATGGCTTGGACCTTGGCGGGGTCGATACGGGTCATCAACGGCTTGAACGCGTTCAGTTGATGGTTGCTCAGCAGGGTCTGGTGGTCGTTCCAGGTCAGCGGTGCAACGTTCAGGAATGCTTCGGCATCGGCGGCCAGCAACGGCAGCACCGGCTTGAGGAAGATCACCAACTGACGGAACAGGTTGATGCCCAAGGCGCAGATAGCCTGGACTTCGTCCTGCTTGCCTTCCTGCTTGGCCAGCGACCACGGGGCCTTGTCGGCGATCCAGGCGTTGGCGCGGTCGGCCAGGGCCATGATTTCGCGCATGGCGCGGGCAAAGTCGCGGCTCTCGTAGGCTTCGGCGATGCTTGGCGCGGCGGCCAGGAAGGCGTCGGTCAGTTCCGGCGCGGCGTTACCGGCGACCAGGACCCCAGCGTTGCCCTTGTGGATGAACCCGGCGCAACGGCTGGCAATGTTGACGACCTTGCCCACCAGGTCGGAGTTGACCTTCTGCACGAAGTCTTCGAGGTTCAGGTCCAGGTCGTCGACACCGCGGCCAAGCTTGGCAGCGTAGTAGTAGCGCAGGTATTCCGGGGACAGGTGGTCCAGGTAAGTCCGGGCCTTGATGAAGGTGCCGCGGGACTTGGACATTTTCTGGCCATTGACGGTCAGGTAGCCGTGGACGTTGATGCCGGTCGGCTTGCGGAAACCGGCGCCTTCGAGCATGGCGGGCCAGAACAGCGCGTGGAAGTTGACGATGTCCTTGCCGATGAAGTGATACACCTCGGCCGTGGAGTCCTTGCCCCAGAACGCGTCGAAGTCCAGCTCCGGCGTGCGGTCGCAAAGGTTCTTGAAACTCGCCATGTAGCCGATGGGCGCGTCCAGCCACACGTAGAAATACTTGCCGGGCTCGCCGGGGATTTCGAAGCCGAAGTACGGCGCGTCGCGGGAAATGTCCCACTCTTGCAGGCCGGAGTCGAGCCATTCGGCGAGCTTGTTGGCCACCGCGTCGTGCAACGTGCCGCTGCGGGTCCAGGTTTGCAGCATCGCCTGGAAATCCGGCAGCTTGAAGAAAAAGTGCTGGGAGTCCCTGAGCACCGGGGTGGCGCCGGAAATCGCCGATTTCGGGTCTTTCAGATCGGTCGGTGCGTAGGTGGCGCCGCATTTTTCGCAGTTGTCGCCGTACTGGTCTTCGGTGCCGCATTTCGGGCAGGTGCCCTTGATGAAGCGGTCGGCCAGGAACATGTTCTTTTCCGGGTCGAAATACTGGGTGACCGAACGGGTGGCGATGTGTCCGGCGTCACGCAGCTTCAGATAGATCTGGCTCGACAGCTCACGGTTTTCTTCGGCGTGAGTGGAGTGGAAGTTGTCGAAGTCCACCAGGAACTCGGCAAAGTCGGCGCTGTGTTCGGCCTGGACGTTGGCGATCAGTTGTTCCGGGGTGATGCCTTCCTTTTCCGCGCGCAGCATGATGGCCGAACCGTGGGCGTCGTCGGCGCAGACATAGATGCACTGGTTGCCGCGATGTTTCTGGAAGCGCGTCCACATATCGGTCTGGATGTATTCCAGCATATGGCCGAGGTGAATCGAACCATTGGCATAGGGCAGGGCGCTGGTGACGAGGATCTTGCGTGGCTCGGACATGGGGCTCGGCTACTTGATGAAACGGAGGTCGGCCACTATAAAGCGCCGGGAAATATATTTCACCCCACAGGCCTGTTTCCGGATGCATTGCTGATAGCCGCACAGGCACAACCGGTGGCGAGGGGATTGTGGGAGCAAAGCTTGCTCGCGAAACAGGCACCTCGATTTCTGAAAAATCCCATCGCCTGCATCGCGGGCAAGCCTTGCTCCCACACAGCGGGAGCAAGCTCCCTCGCCACGAGAGCGTTCGCGGCCCTTAATCGGGTCGCCACGCGGGAGCGCGGGGCGTAGGATAGCGGCCTGTTTTCAAGTCTTGCTATCGGAGTTGCCCATGAGCGCCGTCAACCGCGCAGCGGTGGAAACCGTCCTTCGCCAGTACACCGACCCCTACCTGAACCAGGATCCGGTCAGCGCCGGATGCGTGCGCGCCATCGATATCCAGGGCGATCGCGTCAATGTTCAGTTGGAGATCGGCTACGCCGCCGACCTGTTCAAGAGCGGCTGGGCGCAGATGCTGCAAATGGCGATCGAAGGCCTGGACGGCGTGACAGCCGCGACGGTCCAAGTCACCAGCGTGATCGCCGCGCATAAGGCCCAGGCGCAGGTGCCGGGGCTGGCCAATGTCAAGAATGTGATCGCCGTGGCCTCGGGCAAGGGCGGCGTGGGCAAGTCCACCACCGCCGCCAACCTGGCCCTGGCCCTGGCCCGTGAAGGGGCGAAGGTCGGGATTCTCGACGCGGACATCTACGGTCCGAGCCAGGGCATCATGTTCGGGATCGCCGAGGGTACCCGGCCGCAGATCAAGGACCAGAAGTGGTTCGTGCCGCTGCAATCCCATGGCGTGGAAGTCATGTCCATGGCCTTCCTGACCGACGACAACACGCCGATGGTCTGGCGCGGGCCGATGGTTTCCGGGGCCTTGCTGCAACTGGTCACGCAAACCGCGTGGGGCGACCTGGATTACCTGGTGATCGACATGCCGCCGGGCACTGGCGACATCCAGCTGACCCTGGCGCAGAAAGTCCCGGTGGCCGGCGCGGTGATCGTCACCACCCCTCAGGACTTGGCCCTGTTGGACGCGCGCAAGGGCGTGGAGATGTTCCGCAAGGTGAACATCCCGGTGCTGGGCGTGGTGGAGAACATGGCCGTGCACATCTGCTCCAATTGCGGACATGCCGAGCACCTGTTCGGCGAAGGTGGCGGGGAAAAACTGGCGACCCAGTACGGCGTCGAATTGCTGGCTTCGCTACCGCTGTCGATGGTGATCCGCGAACAGGCCGACGGCGGCAAGCCAACCGTCATCGCCGAGCCGGACAGCCAAATCGCCATGGTCTATCAGGAACTTGCCCGCCACGTGGGCGCGCGGATCGTGTTGCAGGAGGCCGCATCGCCGGCGATGCCGAACATCACTGTCAGCGATGATTGATGCTTGAAACACAATCCCATGGGGAGCAAGCCTGTGGGAGCACAGCTTGCTCGCGATGACGGCGTCACCTACAACACATCTGTTGGTTTTAAAACCGCTATCGCGAGCAAGCTGTGCTCCCACAGGCTCGCTCCCACACGGGGGGGCGCTGGGTCTAGATGCGCAACCCACCATCCATCTCCAGAATCCGACCGGTGTAGTAGTCGTTCTCGAAGATATACGCCGCCGAATGAGCAATCTCCTCCGGCTTGCCCATGCGCTTGAGCGGAATCCCCGAGGTCATTTTCTCCAGGGCCTCGGGTTTCATGCTCAGGGTCATCTCGGTTTCGATGAAGCCCGGGGCTATGCCGGCGACACGGATGCCGTAGCGCGCCAGCTCCTTGGCCCAGGTCACAGTGGCAGCGGCCACGCCAGCCTTGGCGGCCGAGTAGTTGGTTTGGCCGACGTTGCCGGCGCGGGAGATCGACGAAATGTTGATGATGGCGCCGCTGTTCTTCAGTTCGACCATTTTCGCCGCCACTTCACGGGTGCACAGGAACACACCGGTGAGGTTGACGTCGATCACCGCCTGCCACTGGGCCAGGCTCATCTTGGTCATTTCGCCGTCCTTGACCTTGAGCAGCAGGCCGTCGCGCAGGATCCCGGCGTTGTTGATCAACCCGTGGATCGCGCCGAAGTCCTCGGCCACCCGGGCAACCATGTCGGTCACTTGTTCTTCATTGGCGACGTTGCACAGGTAGGCACGCGCCTCGACGCCCTTGGCTGCGCAGGCGGCAACCGCCTGGTCGAGTTTTTCCTGATTGAGGTCCACCAGCGCGAGCTTGGCGCCTTTGTCCGCGAAATACTCGGCCATGGAGCGGCCCAGGCCCTGGCAACCGCCGGTGATAATGATTACTTTGTCAGTGAGTTGCATTCTCATGTCCAGATGGCGCAGCGGTGGAGGGGACCTGTTGGGAGGCCTCTCGATTTGCGACGGTGTAGCCCGACTGCACACGAGAACTGTCCCCTAGGTATATCGGAACATTACTCCAGTCGCCTGACCGTTTTCTAGACGAGTTTAATAAAAGGAGTCATAAATTGAGCGTTGAAGCTGCCAAGCATGCCCGGGAACTGCTGCTCAAGGAATACCGTGGAATGCTTTCCACTCATTCCAAGTCCATGCCAGGTTTTCCGTTCGGCTCCGTGGTGCCGTATTGCCTGGACGCACAAGGCCAGCCGCTGATCCTGATCAGCCGTATCGCCCAGCACACTCACAATCTGCAAAAAGACCCCAAGTGTTCGATGCTGGTGGGCGAGCGCGGTGCCGAGGACGTGCAGGCCGTGGGGCGCCTGACCTACCTGGCCGAAGCCCGGAAACTCGAAGACAACGCCGCCATCGAGGCGGCAGCCGAGCGTTATTACCGCTATTTCCCTGACTCGCAGAACTATCACAAGGCCCATGATTTCGATTTCTGGGTGCTCGAGCCGGTGCGCCATCGCTACATCGGCGGCTTTGGCGCCATTCACTGGATCGACCAGCTCACCCTGGCCAACCCCTTCGCCGGCAAAGCCGAAGCCAGCATGATCGAGCACATGAATGCCGATCACGCCAAAGCCATCGCTCATTACGTGGAGCTGGCCGGCCTGTCGAAAAGCGAACCGGCGCAACTGGTGGGCATCGACAGCGAGGGCATGCACCTGCGCATTGGCCAGGGCCTGCACTGGCTGGCGTTTGCGACGCCCTGCAACACCCCGACACAAGTGCGCGAAGCCTTGGTTTATCTGGCTCACGCCGAGCAATGGCCGAAAAATACCGTGGCTGATGCTTGAATTCACGAAAGGGCGACGTCATTTAAGGTTTCATAGCAAGGCATTCTTGCGTTGAGGAACCATTTGATGCGCCCTTTTTTGTTGCTCTTTCTGCTGTTCCCGGTGTTGGAGCTGTTCGTATTCGTCAAGGTCAGCGGTGCGATCGGGTTTTTCCCGGCGCTGTTGCTGGTCATTCTCGGCTCGATGCTCGGCGTGTTCGTGCTGCGCATCGCCGGCCTCGCCACGGCACTGCGTGCCCGTGAAAGCCTGAACCGTGGCGAGCTGCCCGCCCAGACCATGCTCGAAGGCCTGATGCTGGCCCTGGGTGGCGGCCTGTTGATCCTGCCCGGCTTTATCAGCGACGTGCTGGGCCTGGTCATGCTGTTGCCGTTCACCCGTCGGTTGCTGGCCAATAAAATGCGTCAGCGCGCCGAAGAGCAGGCGATGCGTCAGCGCGCCTTCGCCGATGACCTGCAATCCCGTGGCGGTCCGACTCCGCGTGAACCTGTGGGCCGCGAGCCCAACGTGATCGAAGGCGAGTTCGAACACCGCGACCCTCGGTAAAAACCAGCGACACGGCACCTTCCGGTGCCGTGTTCGTTTTTGGCTGCGTGAAGTAAAAAATTTCATACCCGGCCCTTGTAATCGGCTTGTGCGCCCTTATGTATGGGTCACCGCAAGGTTTCCGGTGGCAACACTGGACAGACTTCCGCGGTTCGCTTGACGAACCGCACCCGGCACCGCCGGATTCGTTAAACCCGCCGGGACTACACCGGCCGATGAAAACCACAATTAGGAGAGATCGACAATGAAGCTTCGTCCTCTGCATGACCGCGTCGTCGTCCGTCGCAGCGAAGAAGAAAAGAAAACCGCTGGCGGTATCGTCCTGCCAGGTTCGGCTGCTGAAAAGCCAAACCAGGGTGAAGTCCTCGCTGTAGGCCCAGGTAAAGCACTGGAAAACGGTGAAGTACGTGCGCTGTCCGTGAAAGTGGGTGACAAGGTTGTTTTCGGCCCTTACTCCGGTAGCAACACTGTGAAAGTTGATGGCGAAGACCTGCTGGTTATCGGCGAGAGCGAAATCCTCGCTGTTGTCGAAGGCTGATTCCCCGCTCATTTTTCCGCGACTACAAAGTATTTAAGGAATATCGATCATGGCTGCTAAAGAAGTTAAATTCGGCGATTCCGCCCGCAAGAAAATGCTCGCCGGTGTCAACGTCCTGGCTGACGCAGTAAAAGCGACCCTGGGCCCGAAAGGCCGTAACGTGATCATCGAGAAGAGCTTCGGCGCTCCGACCATCACCAAGGACGGCGTTTCCGTAGCCAAAGAAATCGAGCTCAAGGATCGTTTCGAAAACATGGGCGCGCAACTGGTCAAAGACGTTGCCTCCCGTGCCAACGATGACGCCGGTGACGGCACCACCACCGCGACCGTACTGGCTCAGTCTATCGTCAACGAAGGCCTGAAAGCCGTCGCTGCCGGCATGAACCCGATGGACCTCAAGCGCGGTATCGACAAGGCGACCATCGCCATCGTCAAAGAGTTGAAAGCCCTGTCCAAGCCATGCGCTGACACCAAGGCAATCGCTCAGGTCGGCACCATCTCGGCCAACTCCGACAACTCCATCGGTGACATCATTGCCGAAGCCATGGAAAAAGTCGGCAAAGAAGGCGTGATCACCGTTGAAGAAGGCTCGGGCCTGGAAAACGAACTGTCGGTTGTTGAAGGCATGCAGTTCGACCGTGGCTACCTGTCCCCGTACTTCGTCAACAAGCCGGACACCATGACCGCCGAGCTCGACGGCCCGCTGATCCTGCTGGTCGACAAGAAGATCTCGAACATCCGCGAAATGCTGCCCGTGCTGGAAGCCGTTGCCAAAGCCGGCCGCCCACTGCTGATCGTGGCTGAAGACGTTGAAGGCGAAGCCCTGGCGACCCTGGTTGTGAACAACATGCGTGGCATCGTTAAAGTCGCAGCCGTCAAGGCTCCAGGCTTCGGCGACCGTCGCAAGGCCATGCTGCAGGACATCGCCGTACTGACCGGCGGTACCGTTATCTCCGAAGAGATCGGCCTGAGCCTGGAAAGCACCACCCTGGAGCACCTGGGTAACGCCAAGCGCGTGATCCTGTCCAAGGAAAACACCACCGTGATCGACGGTGCCGGCGTCGAGGCTGACATCCAGGCTCGCGTGACCCAGATCCGCGCACAAGTGGCCGAGACTTCGTCCGACTACGACCGTGAAAAACTGCAAGAGCGCCTGGCCAAGCTGTCCGGCGGCGTTGCTGTGATCAAGGTTGGCGCTGGTTCCGAAGTTGAAATGAAAGAGAAGAAAGCCCGCGTTGAAGACGCCCTGCACGCGACCCGCGCAGCCGTTGAAGAAGGCGTGGTACCTGGCGGCGGCGTGGCACTGGTACGTGCCCTGCAAGCCATCAGCGAACTCAAAGGCGACAACGATGACCAGAACGTGGGCATCCAGTTGCTGCGTCGCGCTGTAGAAGCTCCGCTGCGCCAGATCGTTGCCAACTCCGGTGACGAGCCAAGCGTTGTGGTCGACAAGGTCAAGCAGGGTTCGGGTAACTACGGTTACAACGCTGCGACCGGCGAATACGGCGACATGATCGAAATGGGTATCCTGGACCCGGCCAAAGTGACTCGTTCGGCTCTGCAAGCGGCTTCGTCGATTGCCAGCCTGATGATCACCACCGAGGCGATGATCGCTGAAATCAAGGAAGACGCTCCAGCTGGCGGCGGTATGCCAGACATGGGCGGCATGGGTGGCATGGGCGGCATGATGTAAGCCAGCCTTACCCCTGTAGCGAAAACCCCGCCTGCGAAAGCAAGCGGGGTTTTTTATTGCCTTGGATTCATGACGCGGCGCCAATCCTCCTTCTGTGGGAGCGAGCTTGCTCGCGATAGCGGTAGATCAGTGCCTGATACATGAACTGACACACCGCTATCGCGAGCAAGCTCGCTCCCACATTTGAATCATGTTCAGGCGTTGGCGGGTTGGCTCAGCGCTACGCGATCAGCCCTGGCGGCCGGTCGGTACAGGATGTAGTAGTAACACCCCAGGCAAATCAGCCAACAGAACACCGCCGTCCACACGTTATGGGAAAAGAAGTGCGCCCCTTGCATCATCCGCCCCAGGGAAAACACCGTGCCCAGCGTGAAGGCGAGTATCAAGGCCCGGCGGGCCAGGCGCGGGCGGCGATCGCGCAGGACGAAGAACAGCGCAAACAGCGTGAACCCGGTGGCCGCGTGGCCGCCGGGCCAGCATCGGCCGGGTTTATCTGTGGCCGGGCGTGGGCTGAGCAGCTCACTGTAGGTTTCCTGGCCGCCGAATTCCTTCAGGCTCCAGGGGCATTGGACTGCCGTCACGGCTTTCATCGGCGTGACGAAGGACGTCGCCAGTGCCAGGGACAACACCAGGCAGCCCAGTTCCCGCTTGAACGGTTTGAGCCGGGCGATGAAAAACGTACCGATGAAGCCGAGGATCGCCAGCACGGAGAACACGATCACCACCTCTTTGGCTCGATCGTGGAGGATGTCCTCCAGAAAAAAACTGTGCCGACCGATAAAGCCACCCGCCATCGGGTCGTAAAACAGCTTGGCCAGGTCCATGTCCAGGGTGGTCAGTTCCAGCAGTACCAGAATGACCGCGACAACGGCAGGCAGGCCCAAGGCAATCCATAAATTCAGCGGTCTGGAAGCGGGGCGGATGGCGGTGGAGACCATGGCAATACCTTTGATGGGAGTTTTCGTAATCAGCGCGTTGCGCAGTCTGGTCTGCGTTGCGTTCGGGCGGTGTGAATGTTGGGTGAAAAACTCGTCAATACCCGCGCAGTCCAGTTCCTGGGTGCACTTGCCTTTTGTGGGAGCGAGCTTGCTCGCGAAAGCGTCGGCACATCCAATATTGATGGGACTGACCCACCGCTATCGCGAGCAAGCTCGCTCCCACAAGGGACCACGCGCTGCCACAGCTGATACAACCCTAGCCGTGAGCCACGCTTGGCCGTAAGCTGCGCGGGCCAAGCCAGCCGTTAACTGTGTACGCAGAGGTGCCCATGCGAATTCTATTGGTCGAAGACAACCGCGATATCCTGGCCAACCTGGCCGATTACCTGGGGCTCAAGGGCTACACCGTTGATTGTGCCCAGGACGGTTTGTCGGGGTTGCATCTGGCGGCGACCGAACACTACGACCTGATCGTGCTCGATATCATGCTGCCGGGCATCGACGGCTACACCTTGTGCAAGCGTCTGCGCGAAGACGCCCGGCGCGATACGCCGGTGATCATGCTCACCGCCCGGGATCAGTTGGACGATCGCCTGCAGGGCTTCAAGTCCGGGGCCGATGACTACCTGATCAAACCGTTTGCCCTGTCGGAACTGGCGGCGCGGATCGAAGCCGTCATGCGTCGGGCCCAGGGCGGTGGCCGCCGTGCCTTGCAGGTCGGCGACCTGAGCTACGACCTCGATACCCTGGAAGTGACCCGTGAAGGCAAGCTGCTCAAGCTCAACCCCGTGGGCCTGAAGCTGCTGGCGGTACTGATGCAGAAAAGTCCCCACGTGTTGCGCCGCGAAATCCTTGAAGAAGCGTTGTGGGGTGACGATTGCCCGGACAGCGACAGCTTGCGCAGCCACGTCCATCAACTGCGCCAGGTGATCGACAAACCGTTCGAAAAACCGTTGTTGCACACCGTGCATGGCGTCGGCTATCGCCTGGCCGAGGGCCGCGATGGAGTTTAAGCAGAGCCTTGCCCAACGGATCATCATCGCGTTTGCGCTGATGAGCGCATTGGTGGCTGGCGCGTTCGCCATGGGTATCGTGGCGACCGTCCATTTGGTTGAAGAGAAATTGATTTCCGCCGGGCTTGGCGGCGATCTGCAACGCCTGTTGTTGATGGACAGCGTCTCGGACTGGAACCACCGGCCGGAACCTGACCAATTGTTTTATTTCAGTGGTGGTCCGGGAGACTTCGAGTTGCCCAAGGATTTACGCCATCTGGAGCGCGGTTTCCACGAGGTGTTTCGCGAGCAATTGTCCTATCACGCCATGGTCGAGATCGTTGACGGCCGGCACTACGTATTGCTGCAAGACCAGAGCGACTTCGAAGAGCGCGAACGGGTGCTGTTTGCCGTGGTGCTGGTTGGTTTCGTGCTCAGCCTGGCGCTGGCGGTATTTTTGGGCTGGGTCCTGGCACGCCGGGTGATGGCGCCGGTGGTTCGCCTGGCCCGGCAAGTGCGCCATCGCGACCAGCTCCTCGGCCTCGCGCCGCCGTTGGCCCCGGATTATGCCGCCGATGAGGTGGGTGAGCTGGCCGTGGCGTTCGATGCCACACTGGGGCGCTTGCGCCAGGCCCTGACCCGCGAGCGGTTGTTTACCAGCGACGTGAGCCACGAGTTGCGCACACCGTTGATGGTCCTGGCGACCTCTTGCGAGTTGCTGCTGGAAAACCCGGCGCTGGACCCGCGCGGTCGTACCCAGGTCGAACGCATCAATCGGGCCAGTGAAGAGATGCGTGAGCTAGTGCAGACTTTCCTGATGCTCGCCAGGTCCGAACGTGAAGACAACGGCATGTCGCCGCGGCTGACCCTGGGGCAGGTGGCCGAGAATCTCCTCGGTGTGTGGCGCGGGCCCATCGAATCCAAAGGCCTGACGTTGATCTTCGAGCCCGGGCAAACTGTCGACACCCTGTATAACGCCACGTTCCTGACGGCGGTGATGGGCAATCTGTTGCGCAACGCCCTGCACTACACCGATCAGGGCTTCATCCGCCTTTCACTGACCACCACCGGATTTGTGGTCGAGGACAGCGGCGTGGGTATTCCTGAGGAAAAACGCGAGGCGATGTTCGAGCCGTTTGTGCGCGGTAATGAAAAACGCGGTGAGGGTCTGGGGCTGGGCTTGTCCCTGGTACAGCGCATTTGCGAGAACCAGGCTTGGACCGTCAGCCTCAGTACGATGGAGCCCAATGGTTGCCACTTCGAGGTGGAATTGAATCCAAGGGGCTAGGCCTCCGGACCGAAAAGTCTTGTAAACATTGGAGCGTTTGCCTGACTTAATTTTCACAAAGGCATGACATTCCGATTCATAAGGTGGGGCCGATCAGTCATTGAGGCCCCGCTAATGTCCAAACCCATCAAGCTGGATTTTTCCGAAAAATACGACGAGCAGCACGCCAGGGAATATTTTCACAAGCATCGCCGCGGCTTGAGTCGCCGTCTTTCCAACCAGCGAGACCAACAATTGGCCCGACGTGCATTGACACTCGTCGGAGATCCCGGCCTGGTCCTGGACCTGCCCTGCGGTGCCGGGCGCTTCTGGTCCTTGTTGGCCGAAAAACCGAACCGGGTCATCATCGGCGCGGACAATTCCGAAGCCATGCTCAATACCGCGTTGGAGGCTCAACCGACGGATGTCGTAAAACGGGTACGGCCCTTGCACACTTCTGCGTTCGACATCGCCTTACCTGATAACGCCGTCGACAGCATTTTTTGTATGCGCCTGTTGCATCACATCGGTGAACCCGCGCATCGACTGGCGATTCTGAAGGAGTTCGAGCGTGTCAGTCGTGACAGCGTGATCGTTTCATTGTGGGTCGATGGCAATTTCAAGGCCTGGAAACGCAAGCGCCTGGAGCGCACCCGTGGGCAGAAAGACTACCAGAATCGATTTGTGTTACCGACTGATACAGTTGAAGGGGAGTTTCGGCAGGCCGGGTTTCGCATTCAGGAACGACTGGATTTCCTACCGCTCTATGCCATGTGGCGAGTTTATGTATTACGCAAGAGGTAAAGGCATGGGTGTGCAGGCAATAGAAGCATCAATGATTCCCCCCGGTGACTTCGAACATTTCTGGAGTCAACAGGGTGAGTGGGTGGAAGAGCCTAATGTGCGTCGCGGCGGTGAAAGCGGTGTGCAACGGATCAAGGACAAGGACGGCAAGCTACTTTATGCCAAGCGTCAGACCGGACATATTTATCGCAGCTGGCTGCACCCGTTCGGTCGACCGACCGTGCTTCGTGAGCAAGATGCACTGCTGGCATTGACCCGGCTGGATGTCCGCGTCCCCCAGCTTATTTTCTGTGGCGCCCAGCGGGACCCGGTCCACAAGTGGCGTGCGCTGCTGGTGACCCAGGCGCTGGAAGGTTTTGAAGAGATCGAGCACTGGTATGCCGCAGGTGGCCGCGAGCGCCATGGCGAAGCGGTGCATGATCAAATTCTCCTGACACTGGCTGAAACACTGGCGCGGATGCACAAGGGCCGTTGGCAACATGGCTGTATCTACATCAAGCACGTCTTTGTGCGTGTGACCGGAGAGGGAGAGGCGGCCAAGGCTGAAGTGGCTTTGCTCGATTTTGAAAAGTGTCGCCAGCGCCTGACTGCCCGGCGTGCGGCTTCCCATGACCTGAAACAGCTGCGGCGCCATTCGTCGTTCAGCGATGCCGATTGGAAAAAACTCGTCTACTTTTATGAGGCGGCGTTTGGCAGCGCTATCAAAGGTTTATAGTCATGAAACTAGAAATTGCTAGAGGTTTGTTTTTAGTCGGAGCCCTGGCAGTTACATCGATGGCGGTGGCTGTATGGGAACAGCCACGCTCGCAGATCCTCAGTGCTTCCAATGCGGGTGCGCATTGTCCGCTGCCGCGTGTGGCAAAGGCCAGCGAGGCGATCCGACCGGACGATGATCTGCTGCTGTTCATGTTCAGCCTGTCCCAAGGGATGAGGCCGCAGAGTTGAAAGCCCTGAAATCAAAATAAAGGCCTCCCTTGTGAGGTCTTTATTTTTTGGACTGTCAGATCAACCCTTGTGGCGAGGGGACTTATCCCCTTTGGATTGTGGGGGCAAAGCTTGCTCGCGAAACAGTCGCCTCGATTCCTGGAAGACCGCATCGCCTTCATCGCGGGCAAGCCTTGCTCCCACAGTACCCCTCGCCACAGGTATCCACTTCAGGCCTTGTCCGGCTTGGCCAGCAGCGTGTAGACGCAAGGCAACACAAACAGTGTGAACAAGGTGCCAATCGACATGCCCGTGGCGATCACCGTGCCGATGTCGAAGCGGCTCACTGCCCCGGCGCCAGTGGCGAGGATGAGCGGCACCATGCCGAACACCATCGCCGCGGTGGTCATCAGTACCGGCCGCAGACGAATCGACGCGGCTTGTTCCACGGCTTCGCGCGGCGACAGGTTCTGTTCCCTGCGCAACTGGTTGGCGAACTCGACAATCAGGATCCCGTGCTTGCTGATCAAGCCGATCAACGTTACCAGGCCCACCTGGGTATAGATGTTCATGCTCGACCAGCCGAGGAACAGCGGAATCAGGGCACCGCAGATGGACAGCGGCACGGTCACCAGGATCACCAGCGGGTCCCGGAAACTTTCGAACTGCGCGGCCAGCACCAGGAAGATAATCGCCAGGGCCAGGGCAAAGGTCACCCACAACGCGCTGCCTTCCTGAACGAATTGGCGCGAAGCCCCGGCGTAATCGAAGGCGAACCCCACCGGTGCTTCCTCTCGGGCGATCTGGCGGACGGTCTCGATGGCCTCGCCCATGCTCACGATGGGAAAGCCTGAAATCGTCACCGCATTGAGCTGCTGGAACTGGTTCAGCTGTCGCGGCCGCGCCCGGTCGCTGACCGTGATCAGCGTCGACAGCGGTAACGATTCACCCTTGGCATTTTTCACGTAGTAGTTGTTCAACCAGTCGGGGTTGTCCCGGAACGGCCGTTCGACCTGGGCAATGACCTTGTAGCTGCGGCCCTCGAGGGTGAAGCGGTTGATCTCGGATTCGCCCAGCAGCGTCGCCAGGGTACCGCCCAGGTCTTGCATGGAAACACCCATCTGGGCGGCCTTGGCGCGATCGATATCCACCACGACTTCCGGCTTGTCGAACGCCAGGTCAATGTCCATGAAGGCGAACTTGCCGGATTCCAATGCGCGCTTTTTGACCCGGTCGGCAACTTCCAGCAGCGTCGCATACTCCTTCGGTGAGTTGATGACGAACGCGAACGGCAAGCCTTCTCCGGTGCCCGGCAACGAGGGCAGGTTGAAACCGAATATCTGCAGGCCAGGCACGCTTTCCAGCTTGGCCTGGACCTCGGGCAGGATTTCCATCTGGGTACGGTCGCGTTCGTTCCAGGGCTTGAGCAGGAAGCCGCCGATGCCCGATTGCACGCCGTTATAGCCATTGATCTGGAACGAGGAGTAGTACTCCGGGAACTCCTTGAAAATGGTGATGAAGTGATCGGTATAGGTGTTCAGGTAGTCGAGGTTGGTGGGCTGCGGGGCGTTGGCCATCATGAAGATGATGCCCTGGTCCTCGTCGGGGGCCAGTTCGGACTTGCTGAACATGACCAGCACCGGGATCAGCAGCAGTACGATCACCGCGAACACCAGCACCACCGGCCGTGTATTGAGCGTGCCATGGAGCATGTGCTGGTAACGGCTCTTCAAGCGTTCAAAGAGCATGTCCAGCCGATGGGCCAGCCCCGAGGGGTTCTCGTCGTGGCGCAGGAGCAGGGCGCACATCATGGGCGACAGGGTCAGGGCGACGATCCCGGAGATCACCACCGCACCGGCCAGGGTCAAGGCGAACTCCTTGAACAAGGCACCCGTCAGGCCTTCGAGCAGGCCGATCGGTGCATACACCGCCGCCAGGGTGATGGTCATCGAGACCACCGGCATGGCGATTTCCCGGGCACCTTCTATTGCGGCGTCGAACGGGGTCTTGCCTTCCTCGATGTGCCGGTGAATGTTCTCCACCACCACGATGGCGTCGTCCACCACCAGGCCGATGGCGAGCACCATGGCCAGCAGCGTCAGGAGGTTCATCGAGTAGCCCATCAACTGCATGAAGAACATCACGCCGATCATCGACAGCGGGATAGTCACCACCGGGATGACCACCGAACGCAGGGCGCCGAGGAACAGGAACACCACGACGATGACGATCAGCACCGCCTCGAACAGGGTTTTCACCACTTCGTCGATGGACGCCTGGATGAACAGGGTGGCGTCGTAGGCGATCTCGGCCTTGAGGTTGGTCGGGAGCTGGGCCTCCATCTCCGGCATGATCTTGCGCACTTCCTTGATCACATCGAGCGGGTTCGCGCCTGGCGTGGCCTTGATCCCGATGTACACCGAGGGCGTGCCACCGAAGGAACTGATGGTGTCGTAGTTCTCGGCCCCCATTTCCACGCGAGCCACGTCCCGCAGCAACACGCGACTGTCGCCGTCGGTCTTGAGCGGGATTGCGGCGAAGGCTTCGGCGGACTTGAGTTCGGTGTTGGCGTTGATGCTGGTGACCACATACTCGCCTTTCACTTCACCGGCGGCGGAAAGGAAGTTGTGCTGGCGCACGGCGTTGGTCACGTCGGCGGCGGTCAGTCCGAAGCCGGCGAGCTTGACTGGGTCCAGCCACAGGCGCATGGCGAAGACCTGGTTGCCTAGGATCTCCGCTTCGGCCATACCGGGCAGTGTCGCCAGCTTGGGCTGGATCACCCGTGACAGGTAGTCGGTGATCTGCGGGTTGTTCAGTTCCTTGCTGAAGAAGCTGATGTACATCAGGGCCGAGGCATCGGCGGCCTCACGGCTGAGGACCGGGTCCTCGGCGTCCTGGGGCAATTGGTTCTTGACCTCGTTGGCCTTGGCCAGCAGTTCGGTAAAGAGTCGGTCGCTGTTGGAACCGATGCGGGCATAGACCGAAATCACCGAGAAATTCTGGCGACTGACCGAGGTCATGTAGTCGATGCCCTCGGCACTGGCCAGGCTCTGCTGCATCGGTTGGGTGATGTAGCCCTGGATGGTTTCGGCGTTGGCCCCGGGGTAGGCGGTGGTCACCGTGATCAGGGCGTTTTCCATTTGTGGATACTGACGCAGGGGCAGCTTGCTCCAGGCCTGGAAGCCCAGCAGCACGATCAACAGGCTGACCACGGTGGCGAGCACCGGACGGCGGATGAACGGATCGGTAAAAGCCATGGGGGTTCCTTGATCAGTCCGCGCGCGGCGGGCTGTTCTGTTCGGTCAGGGTCTTGTCGTCGCTGATGGCGATCGGCGTACCGTTATCGAGCTTGATCTGGCCGGCGATCACGACTTGTTCGCCGCTCTGCACGCCTTTGGCAACCAGCACCTGCCCGTCGCGTCGCTCGCCGGTTTCAACGAAGCGCCGTTCGGCGATCAGGACCGGCTGGCCCTTGTCGTCCTTCTCGACCGTGCCGTCGGCGGCTTTCTTTTGCGTCACCACGTACATGGAGTTGCCGTAGAGGGTGTAGGTCACGGCGCTTTCCGGCACGACGATTCCGGCGGCCACGTCCGGCAGGATCACCTGCAGGTTGGCGAACATGCCGGGCAGCAGCTTGCCGTCGGGGTTGGCCAGGGTGGCGCGTACCAGGACGTTGCGGGTGCTGTCCTCGACCTTGGGGTTGATCGCGCTGATGGTGCCGACGAAGGTCTGCCCGGGATAGGCCGAGACGCTGACGTTGACTGGCAGGGCAATGGCGAGCCGGGGCACGGTTTGTTCAGGCACGTAGAAGTCCACGTACAGGCTGCTGAGGTCCTGCAGGGTGGCGATCACCGTGCCGCTGGCCAGGTAGTCGCCGACATCCACCTGGCGAATGCCGATGGTGCCGCTGAACGGCGCCAGGATGTGTTTCTTGGCCAGCGACGCCTTGAGCTGATTGACCGTGGCCTGGTTCTTCTTCAATTGCGCCGAGAGCCGGTCGAATTCGCCTTTGGAGATCGCCTGGCTGCCCACCAGTTGTCGGCCGCGACCGAAATCCAGTTGTGACAGGCCCAGGTCGGCCTCGGCGGTTTCCAGCAGGGCGCTTTCGACTTCGCTGTCCAGTTGCAGGAGCGGCTGGCCGGCCTTGACCTTTTGGCCCGACTGGAACTGCACTTTCTGCACGGTCCCGGCGATTTCCAGGCTCAGGTCCACGCCTTGTAGCGCCTTGAGGCTGCCAACGGTGGGCAGGCGAGCTTGCCAGGGTTGCTGGGCGGCCGTGGCCACGGCGACGCTGACCGGCGGTTTTGGCGCAGAGAACGACTGGATCTGCTGGTAAACGGAGAAGGCCTTGTAGCCGGCGAGCAACAGCACCACCAGCAGGACAACACCCAACATGATCAGCATGCGGCGTCGCAGCATGTTCCACTTCCTTGGAAAAGAGCTGAGAGAAAATACAGATAGGCGGGCACATTACTCCGAGTGTGCGGGCTATTCCAGATGCTGGCGGGCCGGTGGTGCGTGGGAATTTTCCGAAAAATCAGGGAGCTTGGCGCCGATGGGCTTCGCTCCCTGGCTCAGGCCAGATGCAAATGGTTATCCCAGAGCCCTGCCGGCAGATCCAGAGGTTTTGCAACCAATTGTGTCTGCCGGCAATCATAATAGCGGCAACGCCCTTGGCCCGAGGTCACGACAAAACCGTCGGCCACCGCACCCACGCCGGCACAGTCTGGCAGGGGCGCATCCAGGCGGACTTCGCCACTGTCCAGGTCCCAGATGAAGAAGCGGTTGCCGCGCGGGGCGGTCAGGGCCACCAGTCGCAGGTCGCTGTGCACGGCGACGCTGGCGGTGTAGTGCCCCATGGCCTGCAATTGCTCTTCGGGCACCGGGAATGCCTGGAAAGGCTGCCCCGGTCGCTTGATCGCCAGCAGTTCCGACGATTCGTGGGCCGCGCCCATGAACTGCTGGCCGGAGACGATAGTGCCGTCACTGGCGATGCCTAGGTGGCGCACGCTGTTCATCGATTGGGCGAGGGTTTCCTTGCTCAGCAGGGTGCCATCGCGTTGCATCAGCACCAGGCTCGGCTCCATGGCGTCGAGGTTCATTTCAACCCGGCTTTCGGCTTCGGTGCGAATGCCGCCGTTGGCCACCACCAGCGTCTCGCCATCGGGCATCCAGGACACCTGGTGAGGACCGATGCCGTGGGTGGATAGCTCGCCGCTATGCACCAACCGCTCGCCGTCGAAACGGTACACGCCCAACAGGCCGCGTCCCGGGTCGGTGGTATCGTTCTCGGTGGCGTATAGCCATTCGCCGCTTTTATGGATGACCGCGTGGCCGTAGAAATGCCGGTTCGGCAACGAGGTGATGGTTTGCAGCAGCGTCCCGTCGCGCAGGTCGATCAAGTAGCTTTCGGTGCCTGGACGACGGGCGACGAACAGCGCAATCGGCTGCGTCGGGTGATTGATAATGTCATGGCAACGCTGGCCGACCTGGGTGGCGAACACCCGCGTGCCGTCCAGTCGATAGCCGACGGCGTAGTGCTTGCCGTCGCCATCGTCCCGTGCCGAAAGCAAGAGTGGGTGCTTGTCCTTTTGCTTGAACAGCGTCCAGCCGCCCAGGGTGACGGCGCCGAGCAACAAGCTACCCAGTGCCAGGACCTGACGTCGAAACATGATCAGTCACCGTCGTTGGCATTGAAGCCCAGTTGAATGCCCAGCGCCTTGGCCAGTTCGCCTTCGTGCAGGCGATGGACGACGTTAAGGCTGTCGTACAGATCGTTGAGTTGCTGGCGCCCGGCATCGTCGTTGAGCATTTCGGTCAACGAGCGCTGGCTGCTGGCGAACAGTTTCAAGGAGGCATCGTAGGCGGCGTCGATCTTGTCGGCCAACGGCTTCTGGTCGCTTGGCAACAGGCCGCGCAGGCCCTTGTTGTCCACGCCGGCCCAGACGGTCCTGGCCGCGCTCAGGCTGGCTTCCAGCCCTTGCAGCGACGACTGGCTGCGCCAGGCATCGGCCTGGAATGGCTGAGGTACGCCCTTGCTCTGGCGGCCCATCGGTGTGCCGAGTTTTTTCTTCAGCGTGTCCAGGGCCGTGACCTGCACGCGCAGCAGATCGGCGATGGCTTCGTGGGAGTCGGCGTAGCGCTGGTTGGGGAATTTGCTCATCTGGGCGAGCATGCCGTCGTTGGTGTTCCAGCCCGACAGGATCTCTTCGGCCAGTTGCTTCTGGCGTTCACCGATGGCGATGAGCAGCGGGCAGTACTTGGCTTTCTGGGCGGCGTCGGCCATGTCGATTTTGGCGTCGAACAGCAGGTATTCGTAGGCCGAGAGCCCTTGCACGACAACGCTGGACTTGGCCAGGCCGGCGGCGTCGATCTGCGGCTGGCTGTTGACCAACTGCTCGACCTGACGGCCCACCAGGTTTTTCTTGTCCGGCCAGAACTGCACCTGCCAGGCGCGGTTGCCCTCGGCCAGTGGACCAATCAGCAGCGGTTGCAGCTCGGCCCAGGCTTTTTGCGCCTTGAGGAAGTCGGCGCGAGCGGTGTCCAGGTTTTCCTTGCCTTGGCAGAACGCCAGGGCGCTGGTCGCCAGTTGCCGGTCGGCCTCGACCCAGCGGCTGTAGGTCGGCAGGATCACTTGTTTGGCGATGGCGGCCGAGGTGACGGCTTGTGGGTCTTGGGGCGAGCAGGCGCCGAGGGCGATGGCGGCGAGGCTGGTGAACAACAGCTTGGGACGGAACATGTCAGGCTCCCATTTCTGGAAAAGGCATTTAAAGGGAATTCAGAAAGGCCAGCAACGCAGCGCGCTGCTCGGCATTGAACGCTAAAACCTGGCGTTGCGCCGCTTGTGCTTCGCCGCCATGCCACAGCACGGCTTCGAGCAGGTTGCGGGCACGACCGTCGTGCAGGAACTGGGTGTGGCCGTTGACGGTTTCGGTCAGGCCGATGCCCCACAGTGGCGGGGTTCGCCAGTCACGACCGCTGGCCTTGAATTCGCTGCGGTTGTCAGCCAGGCCTTCACCCATGTCGTGCAGCAGCAGGTCGGTGTAGGGGCGGATGACCTGGTTGGCCAACTCCGGTTCGGCGGCGTTGGCGGCGGTGGTGTATTTCGGTGTGTGGCAAGACTGGCAGCCGGCCTGGAAAAACAGGTTCTTGCCCGCCAGCACTTGGGGCGAGTTCACGTCGCGACGGGCCGGCACCGCGAGGTTGCGGCTGTAGAACAGCACCAGGCGCAGGATGTTGTCGCTGACTTCCGGCTCGCCGTCCGGACCGTTACCGCTGGGCGCGCGCTGGCAGTCGACCTGGGCCTGGGTGCAGTCGTCGAAAGGGCGCAGGCTCGTGGTCAGGCCCATGTCACCGGAGAACGCGTGGACGTTCTGTTGGTTGAGGGTGGGCTGCCCGGCTTTCCAACCGAAACGCCCCAGCACGGTTTTCTGTTGCACATCGTCCCAGACCTGGTTGGGACGACCGGCGACGCCTTTGTTCTCTCGCGCCTGGGCTTTGGCGTTCGCCAGGAGCGCCTCGTCGGGGATGGCCTCCAGCAGACCCAGGCCGATCATTGGCGGTGCCACGCGGGCCGAATAGCGCGTATCGGGGTGCAGCGGGCCATACCCCAGTTGGGTGATCTGCAGGTTCGGCTTGCGCAGTTCGACGACGCTGCCGTCCTTGAAACGCACCGGGACCGGCGTGTAATCGACCCGCACCTTGCCTTCGGGAACGACACCGGGCACCGACATGTCCTGCAATTGCCCACCGTAGACCGGCTCCGGCACCACCCCCAGTTGCTCGATGACCTTGGCGTAGGCCGGTGCGTCGGGAATCGACAGGCGCACCAGCATCGACACCGCGCTGGTCGCGTCCGGCGCCGGCGGATGGCCGCGACCGTCCTTGACGTGGCAGTTCTGGCAGGCGTTGGTGTTGAACAAGGGCCCGAGGCCGTCCCGGGCGGTGGTGGTCGAAGGAGCGATCACCCAGGGGTTGCGGAAGAAACTGTTGCCGACGCTGAAATCCACGCGCCGCGAGGGCGGCAGGTTGGCCGAGGGCTGGGAAAAGGCGTTCTGATCGCTCTTGCGCACCGTCGCGGCGCCACCGGACCGGGCTTCACCCGGTTCGGCCTGGGTAAAGCGCGGGGCATCATCGCAGGCACTCAGGCCCAGGGCCATGAACAGTGCACATAAACAAAGAGGCAACGACGGCATCGGGCGACCTGGGCGATAGGTGAAAAGAGGGCGCAAAGTCTAACAGGGCGGGGCAGATTGAATAAGAGGAATTATCGTTTGGTTTAATGAGATCGTGCTTGCCGTTGGGTACGGCCACGTCGCTCACCTTGCCTTGTTTGATTTCCAGTGGCGAGGGAGCTTTTGTGGCGAGGGAGCTTGCTCCCGCTCGGTTGCGCAGCAACCGTAAAATCTTGGGGCTACTTCGTAGCCCAGCGGGAGCAAGCTCCCTCGCCACAGGTTCATTTTTGAACTTAAGGTAGTACCACGGCCCCCGGCACCAACGGCAGTTCCAATGTCGCAATGAAGCCGCCTTCGGGATGGTTACCTAATACCAGCGCACCACCATGGCGTTCGGCGGCACGGCGTGCGATGGCCAGGCCCAGGCCATGGCCGGCGGCAGTCTGGCCGGGGGCGCGGTAGAACGGTTCGCCCAATTGCCCCAGGTGTTCGGCCTCCACGCCGGGCCCGTGGTCGCGCACGCTGATCAGGATCCGTTCGCCCTGGCGCACCGCGCGCATCTCGATCGATGGCCCGCTCGGATTGAAGCGCTGGGCGTTGCGCAGCAGGTTGTCCACCGCCCGCTCGATCATGGTCGGCCAGCCCTTGAGGGTCAGGTCCGCCTCGGTTTCAAGCTGCACGGTTTGCTCCGGTGAAGCCAACTGCGCATCTTTTTGCAGGGTGACCAGCAAACCGTTGAGGTCCACCTCTTCGGCGCCGGCGTTGTCGGCATCGACCCGGGCCAGGACCAGGATTTCGCTGATCAGCGCCTCCAGGCGATCGCATTCGCGGGTCAGGCGCGGCCAGAGTTTTTCACGTTCCTCGGGGGTGGCCCGTTCAGCCAATGCCAAGGCAATGCGCAGTCGGGCCAGGGGCGAGCGCAGTTCGTGGGACACGTCGCGCAGCAGTTGGCGCTGGCTGGCAATCAAGCTTTGCAGGCGTGCGCCCATGCGGTTGAAGTCAGTGGCCAATACGCCGAATTCATCCCGACGATTGGCCAGTTTGGCGAGGCTGTTCTGTTGGTAGGTGGCTTGCCCCAGGTCATGCACGGCGCCGCGCAGGCGACTCAGTGGACGGGTGATGGAGAAGGTCACCAACAAGCTGAACAGTGTCAGCACCACCAACGCGATCCCCAGTGCACTGAGGGGCAAGAGCAGGCTCTCGCGGTGCCAGGCGTCCAGTTCAGGATGGGGAATGCGGTAGATGAACAGGTAAGTGTCGCCGGTTTTGGCGCTGGTGAACTCGTCGGTCAGCCGCCGCCAGGGCAGGCGCTTTTGCCGTGCCTCGAAGGCGGCGGCGCGAGGCGGGAAGGTGCCGCGTACCACCGGGTCACCGCTTTCGTTGAGCACCTGGACGTCGATGCGATACTGGCGCTTGCGTTGTTGCAGGATGTCCTGGGCGGCGTCCTCGCCCTGACTTTCATAGGTTTGCGTCCATTCTTCGGCCAGGGTGTTGAGGCCCGGGTGGCGGCTGAGGATCCAGGCGTCCTGGTTCAGCATGTGGCCCATCAGGATCGAAAGCCCTGCAACCAGGGTGATGGCCAGCCAGAAACTGGCCAGGATGCGCCAGAACAATGAACGCACGATAAATCCTCGAAAACAAAGAAAGCCCAACGGCGATGGGCCGTTGGGCTGGGGAGCTTCAGTGCATTATTGCGCTTTTTGCGGCTGTTGCGCTTTCCAGGCCTTGAACTCAGCCCACTCGGCGCGACGTTCGGCCTGTTTCTTCTGGATCGCGTCGAATTCTTTTTGCTGCTCAGGCTTCAGCAGTCCACGGATCTGGGCATCGACCTTCTGATGCCGGGCTTGCATTTCGTCCTGCATGGCTTTCTGGTCGGCTGGCGACAGCTTGGCCAGGTACTTGTCGACCAATTCCCGTTGTTCGTGGCGCTGTTCGCCCATGATATGGCGAATCTGCTGGCGTTGTTCGCGGCTCAGGTCCAGTTGGCTGTAGGGACCTTTGTCATGCATCTGGCCGCCGTGGCGTGGGCCGTCCATCGGCCCCATCGGGCCGGGGCCTTCGGGCATGGCCATGGCGACGGTCGGCAGGGCGGCAGCGAACATCAGAGCGATAAGGGTCTTGCGCATGGTGTGTCTCCTTGTCTCATTCCCGGTCAGTTCCGGATATGTGCAGATTACGGAGATCAAGGTCAGCGGCGGTCAGGGGGGCGTAAAGCTTGGGTAAAGACGGTTTGGTGCGGACCTGACAAATCTGCAGGGCCAAACACTAAACCCTGTGGGAGCAAGGCTTGCCCGCGATGAAGATAACACGGTCTCTGAGGGAGCCGAGGTGTCTGCATCGCGGGCAAGCCTTGCTCCCACAGCTCAGCGGCGCAGTGCTTAGAGGCTGTAGTAGTAACCACGGCTACGCAGCGCCACGATGCGCGGACGGCCGTCGGGGTGGGGGCCGATTTTCTTGCGCAGGTTGCTCACGTGCATGTCGAGGCTGCGATCGTACAGGGTCAGTTTGCGGCCCAGGGCGATCTGCGCCAGTTCCTGCTTGTCCAGCGGCTCGCCCGGCTGCTTGAGCAGTGCTTCGAGCAGGCGGCTTTCGGAAACGGTGAGGGTCTGTTCCTGTTCGTCGATGCTGACCACGCCACGCACCGGGCTGAAGGTCAGGTCACCCAGTTCGATCTGGCTGGACACGGCCGTCGGGTGGCTGCGGCGCAGCACGGCGCGCAGGCGGGCGGTCAGTTCCCGTGGGTCGCAGGGCTTGGCCAGGTAGTCATCGGCGCCCAGTTCCAGGCCAAGGATACGGTCCAGCGGTTCACCCCGGGCCGACAGCATCAGCACCGGCAATTCCGGGTGATCGGTGCGCAATTGCTTGAGCAGTTCCAGGCCACTGCCGTCGGGCAGCATCACGTCCAGGACCACGGCAGCCGGGGCGGTTTCGGCCAGGGCCTTGCGGGCACTCTGGCCATCGTGACAGGCGCGGGCCTGAAACCCTTCCTGGCTCAGCCAACTCACGAGGAGCTCACACAGCTCCTGGTCATCATCTATCAGTAACAGCTCGCTCATGACTCACTCAATTTAGCCATTGCCGACGTTGTCTACGTCCACCGCTGGCAAAGATACCGCAGAGCAAGGCCAATAGCGCTACCCCGGCACCAATGACGAACCATTGCTGTTGATCGGTCAGCAGGCGCGGCAGCGGGCTGGCCTGGGCTTCCTTGAGTTGCAGCTTCAGGCGCTGGTTTTCCTGGCGCAGTCGGGCCAGCACCGCGCTTTCGCGTTCGCTGTCGGCATTTTTCAGTTGTTTGCTCAGCTCTTCACGCTGGCGCTCGCTGTCTTTCAAGCGTTGCTGCAATTCAGCGATCTGGCCGCCGGCGCTCAGGGACAAGGGCGCCGAATGACTGCCCTCGGTGCTTTCCTCGCCATGGGCGGGCGCTCCGATCGCCAACGAGACCAACAACAGGCACAACGGACCTTTGCGCATTGCAACTCCTGAATTCCAATCGAGATTAGACAGGTTGTCGGCAGGCAAATGAGAAAGATGAGCAACTGAGCGCAATGAGCCGCGCAGGCTCATCGCGCCAGGGGGGTTACGGCAGGACTTGCTTGAACGGCTTGACCACGACATCGGCGTAGACGCCGGCCGCCACGAACGGATCGGCCTTGGCCCAGGCTTGTGCGTCGGTCAGGGAGGCGAATTCGGCTACGATCAGGCTGCCGGTGAAACCCGCGGCGCCCGGGTCATTGCTGTCCACCGCCGGGTGCGGGCCGGCCAGCACGATACGACCTTCGGCCTTGAGCTGTTGCAGGCGCTCCAGGTGTGCCGGACGCACGGCCAGGCGTTTTTCCAGGGAATCGGCGACGTCGGTGGCAATGATTGCGTAGAGCATGTCAGTCCTCGGTTTTAGGCGTGGTGGGGTCGGCATCGTGCAGGTGACGGGACAGGTAGATGCCCTGGCCAATCAGGAACAGCAGCGTCATGCCCAGGCTGCCGAAGACCTTGAAGTCGACCCAGTACTCCTGGAACGTGAACGCAACGAACAGGTTGGCGGCGCCGCAGAACAGGAAAAACGCGATCCAGGCGATGTTCAACCGGGTCCAGATCAGTTCCGGCAGGTTGATGGCGTGGCCCATGATGCGCTTGATCAGCAGGCGATCACCGATGAAGTGGCTGCCGATGAAGGCGAGGGCGAACAGCCAGTTGACCACCGGGGCCTTCCATTTGAGGAAGGTTTCGCTGTGGAACGCCAGGGTCAGGCTGCCGAACACAAGGCAGGCGATCAGGGTCAGCCACTGGCTCTTCTCCAGCTTGCGCTGGGACACGAACAGCGCGCCGTAGACCACCAGGGAGCTGATGATCAGCACCGCGGTGGCGCTGTAAATACCGCCTACAGTCAAGGAGTGACCGGCGAAATCGACGGCCCGGGGATCAAGTTTGTAGACGATGAAAAACAGCAGGAGCGGGATGAAGTCGATGAATTGTTTCACAGTGGCAGCCAGAAGCAGGATGTGGCGGCATAATAACAAACATCCTTGGCCGCGATAGGGCCAGCTGATTTGAGGTAACAAACTCTCGTGAATGTTGATTTGCACTGCCATAGCACGGCCTCCGATGGCGCCCTGGCGCCTGCGGTTCTGGTGGCGCGGGCGTTCGAGCACGGCGTGCGAGTCCTGGCCCTGACCGATCACGACACCCTCGAAGGCCTCGACGAGGCCCGTAGCGCCGCCACGGCGTTGGGCATGCAGCTGGTCAATGGGGTCGAGCTGTCATGCACTTGGGGCGGGGCGACCATCCATGTGCTGGGCTACGGTTTCGATGTGAATGCGCCAGCGTTGGTCCAGGCCATCGCACAACTGCGCGACGGCCGCTGGCTGCGTTCCGAAGAGATCAGCCGCAAGCTGGCCCTCAAGGGCATGCCCGGTGCGCTGGACGGCGCCCGGCAGATGCAGCAGGAGCTGGGCGACAGTGGCAACGCACCGGCCCGGCCACACTTTGCCGACTGGATGGTGCGCGAAGGGTTCGTCAAGGATCGCGCCGAAGCGTTCCGCAAATGGCTGGGGGCCGGCAAGCTGGGGGACGTCAAGCAACATTGGCCGACCCTGGAAGATACCGTCGCGACCCTGCGAGCCGCTGGCGCCTGGGTCAGCCTGGCGCATCCATGGCACTATGATTTCACCCGCAGCAAGCGCCGCCGTCTGGTCGCCGACTATATTCAAGCAGGGGGCCATGCCATCGAGGTGGTCAACGGCCATCAGCCTGCCGAGCAGGTGGGCAGCTTGGCGATCCTGGCCCGTGAGTTCGGCCTGCTGGTCACCGCCGGCAGTGATTTCCATGGCCCTGGGGGCTGGTCCGAGATAGGCGAATACCGCCCGTTGCCGGAAGATCTGCCACCACTTTGGTGTAGATTCAAACATGATCCCGTTACCGCCGCCGTCTGAACAGGTAGAACATGTGAGTCAATTTTTCCAGATTCATCCGGAAAACCCGCAAGCGCGCCTGATCAAACAGGCTGTGGAAATCATTCGTGGCGGTGGCGTGGTGGTCTATCCCACCGACTCGTCCTACGCCATCGGTTGCCAGATCGGCGACAAGAATGCCGTGGAGCGTGTCAGACGCCTGCGTCAACTGGACGACAAGCACAATTTCGCGCTCATCTGCAGCGACCTCTCGCAGTTGGGCCTGTTCGCCAAGATCGACACCGGCACCTTCCGCTTGCTCAAGGCGCATTTGCCGGGGCCGTACACGTTCATTCTCAATGCCACGCGGGAAGTCCCGCGGCTGTTGCTGCACCCGAAAAAACGCACCATCGGCCTGCGGGTGCCGAGCCATCCCATCGCCCTGGCACTGTTGGCGGAGCTGGGTGAGCCGCTGATGAGCGTGACGCTGATCATGCCTGGCGAGACCGAGCCGTTGACCGATCCCTATGAGATGCGCCAGATACTCGAGCATCAGGTGGATCTGATCATCGATGGCGGTTTTGGCGGCATGTCGGCGTCCACGGTGATCAACCTGGCCGATGGCGAACCCCAGGTGGTGCGCGTCGGTTGCGGCGATCCGACGCCGTTCATGGTCGAGGCCTGAATGTCCGCCGTGGAAACCGCGGTGGACAATGCCGACAGCCAGGCTGGCGCGCAGCAGGAGTTGCCGTTCGCCATGGTCTATGGCCAGGCGGTCATGGAAATGCCCCTGGACTTGTACATTCCGCCGGATGCGCTGGAAGTGTTCCTCGAAGCTTTCGAGGGCCCCCTTGACCTGCTGCTGTACCTGATCCGCAAACAGAACATCAACATCCTTGACATCCCCGTGGCGGAAATCACCCGCCAATACATGGGCTACGTCGAGTTGATGCAGTCGGTGCGCCTGGAACTGGCGGCCGAGTATCTGGTGATGGCGGCCATGCTTGCCGAGATCAAGTCGCGAATGCTGCTGCCGCGCTCGGCGGAAGTCGAAGAGGAAGAGGACGACCCGCGGGCCGAGTTGATTCGGCGCTTGCAGGAGTACGAACGCTTCAAGGTCGCCGCCGAAGGCCTCGATGGCTTGAACCGGGTGGGGCGCGATGTGGTGGTGCCCAAGCTCGATGCGCCGCAAGCACGGGCGCGCAAGTTGCTGCCGGATGTGAGCCTGGAAGAGCTGCTGATGTCCATGGCCGAGGTCCTGCGCCGGGGCGATATGTTTGAAAGTCACCAGGTCAGCCGCGAAGCGCTGTCCACCCGCGAGCGCATGAGCGATGTGCTGGAACGGCTCAAGGGCGGCGGTTTCGTGCCGTTCGTCGAGCTGTTCACCGCCGAGGAAGGACGGTTGGGGGTGGTGGTGACGTTTATGGCGGTCCTGGAATTGGTCAAGGAATCCTTGGTCGAGCTGGTGCAGAATGAGCCGTTCGCAGCGATCCACGTGCGGGCACGAGCCGAATAACGAGCAAATCAATGAATCTGACTGAACCCCGCGAGCTGGCCCCCTTGCTTGAAGCTTTCCTGTTGGCCTCGGGAAAGCCGCAATCGATGGAGCGCCTGTTCGAACTCTTTGAAGAAGGCGAGCGGCCCGAGCCAGCCGTGTTCAAGAAAGCCCTGACGCTGTTGGGCAAGTCCTGCGAGGGGCGGGCTTTCGAACTCAAGGAAGTGGCGTCCGGTTATCGCCTGCAGATCCGCGAGAAGTTCGCGCCCTGGGTCGGGCGCCTGTGGGAGGAGCGGCCGCAGCGCTACTCCCGCGCCATGCTCGAAACCATGGCGTTGATTGCCTATCGCCAACCGATCACCCGCGGCGAGATCGAGGATGTACGGGGCGTGGCGGTCAACAGCCATATCGTCAAGACGTTGCTGGAGCGCGAGTGGATCCGCGTCGTTGGCTATCGCGACGTGCCGGGCAAACCGGCGATGTTCGCCACCACCAAGGCCTTTCTCGATCACTTCAACCTGAAGAACCTGGATGACCTGCCGCCCCTGGCCGAACTGCGGGAGCTGGAACCCGAACCGATGCTGGAGTTCGACGACGCCCCGGTACCCCAAGGCCTGCAGGAACTGGCCGACGCCAGCGCCGAGCCTGAGGAGCCGAAGGAAGAGACCAGTTTCCACTCGTTGTTGCTGGAGCTGGACACCATGGAGGAGGGTTTGAAGACCGATTTCGACGACTTGCTGCGTGAAGGGCCTGGCCTTGAGGGCGAGTCGGATGAGTTGGCGGAGCCCAATAGCCCGGTGGAACCTGCACCAGAGCCAGAGCCAGAGCCAGAGCCAGAGCCAGAGCCGGAAGCGGAGTCGGAACCGGAAGAAGACATCCTCGGCGTTGCCCAAGCCCGGGAAAAACTGCTGGCCGCCGTCGCCGCCCTCCAGCCGCCGGAACCCGAACTGAGCGATGAAGAAGCCGAAGCCCGTGCCCTGGCCGAAGCGATCGAGAACGAACGGCGCCAGTTCGACGACTGATTCAACTGGTTTGGAAACGCTGGCTGATCCACCGCCGTCCCCTGTGGGAGCCGAGCTTGCTCGCGATGACGGAGTAACATTCAGCATAAATGCAGGCTGACCCGCCGCCATCGCGAGCAAGCTCGGCTCCCACAGGGGGCTTCATTAAGTCCCCACCAAACGGGAAGCCACCGGTCGGCGGAAAATACGCCGGGCGCTCGTCGATCAGCTAGTCTCTGATGCGCAATCGCCTTAACAGGCGTATGATTCGCGACCCTTTGGCGATCCCTTCGTCGAAGACCCGTTTTCAAAGCGTCAGGCCACGCCTGACCCGACCACACCGGGAGGTGCCCAGAATGAAAGACCTAGACCAGAACGACAGCCAGGAAATCGGCCCAGCAGGCGAGAAGCTGCAAAAAGTCCTCGCCCGTATCGGCGTCGGTTCGCGCCGTGACGTGGAAGCCTGGATTACCCAGGGCCGGATCAAGGTCAACGGCAAAGATGCCACCTTGGGCCTGCGTGTCGACATGCACGACGCCATCACCATCGATGGCAAGGTGATCAAGCGCGAAGAGGCCGCCGAAACGGTGCGCCGCGTGATCATGTACAACAAACCCGACGGCGAAATCTGCACCCGTGACGACCCGGAAGGTCGCCCGACGGTGTTCGACAAGATGCCGCGTCCGAAAGAAGGCCGCTGGATCAACATCGGTCGCCTGGACATCAACACCACCGGTTTGCTGATGTTCACCACCGACGGTGAGCTGGCCAACCGTTTGATGCACCCGTCCTACGAGATGGACCGCGAATACGCCGTGCGTGTGCGTGGCGAAGTCGACGACGAAATGATCGAGCGCCTCAAGGCCGGTGTTGTGCTGGAAGACGGCCCGGCGCGTTTCACCGACATCAAGCAGGCGCCCGGCGGTGAAGGCTTCAACCACTGGTATCACTGCGTGGTGATGGAAGGCCGTAACCGTGAAGTGCGGCGTTTGTGGGAATCCCAGGGGCTGGTGGTCAGCCGCCTGAAGCGCGTGCGTTTCGGCCCGGTGTTCCTCAATTCCGACCTGCCGATGGGCCGCTGGCGCGAAATGAGCCAGTACGAAGTCGACATCCTCGCCGCCGAAGTGGGTCTCAAGCCGGTGGCAATGCCGCAGATGACCGCCAAGAGCAAGGACAAGCTGGAGCGGATGCAGCGTAAATCCTCGCGCCCGATGGGCAAGACCGAGCGCGTGCGTACGCTGCGTCCGGCTGCTGAAGGTGCGCCGATTGGCCCGCGTCCTTCCCGCGAGCCGCAGATCGAAGGCGAGCGCCCGGCTCGCAAGCCTGCGCCCCGTCAGGACGGTGAGCGTGGTCCTCGCACGCCGCGTCCGGCCAATGGTCGGACCGAGCGAGGTGAAGGTCGCGGTGCCCCGGCGGGTCGCGGTACGCCAGTCGCCGATCGCCCGGCCGACACGAAGCGTCCGGCCAAGCCGGCACCGAAAAAACGCCCGGGTATCGTCCTGGCCGACCGCGACACGCCATCGGGCAAGCGCCGTGGTGCCCCGGCAGGTTCGGGACAGCGTCCGGGGTTTGGGCGTCGTAAGCCGGAGTGAGATCGCGGTGAGTTTCTAGCTGCAAGCTGCAAGAAAAAACGCCAACCGTTGGGTTGGCGTTTTTTTTGTCTGGCCTTAGTGATGCAGTGCCTTTGAATCCGTCTTCGCGAGCAAGCCCGCTCCCACATTTGATCTTCAGTGGACATAGCATTTGTGATCGCCGGCGATCCAGTGTGGGAGCGGGCTTGCTCGCGAAGAGGTCAGCAGGCCCACCACTCCCCCCAAGGTTGCCCCTAAAGCACAAACCGCCCATCAAACATCGGCTCATTATCCAGCGCCAGCATGCCTTTCTCGAAAATCAGATCCAGGTGATGGCTGCCCTTGGCCCCGCCACCCAGTCCCAGGTGCAGGCCGCAATGGCGCTCCTCGAAACCGGCATTGCGGGCGTACAGGCTCTTGACCCCTTCGTTGGTGCCGATCCCCAGTTCCTCGATGCGGCGGTTGGACGGGTTGGCGTCCAGGTATTTATTGAAGTCGTGCTCCAGGCCCGGCACGTCGGTGGCGATTTTCTGGATGGTGGAGTCTTCGATCCACAGCTCCAGCGGCGATTGCAGTACGCCGTATTTGCGTGCGAACGGGATGGTGCTCAGGAACGTGCCGACGAAATTCACCCGGCCATTGATGGTGTCGCTGTGGGTGGCGATTTCGCCGGGGGCCAGGTCGTAGTTGCCGAGGCCGTTGATGTCGGTCCATTTCTTCACGCTGCCCAAGGCTGTGTCGAAATACGAACCGTGGTCATCCTGGAAACTCAGGGTCGTCGCCTGGGACATGCGCCGGATCAGGTGACTGTTGAGCCCGGCGATGCGCTGGGGAATCACGCTGAAGGTGTCGTAGAAATAATCGCCGTAGTCCTTGAACAGCAGCGATTTCTTCCAGTTGTCAGCCATCACGCCCTGCAGCGCGCGGACAAAGTCCGGGCCGTCGGGACGCGGGTTGGGCAGGGTGGAAGAGTCGTAGAAAAAAATATACAGATCGCTGTCTGCAATGGCCTTGGACAGGCGCTCCGTGGACTCGAGGTCCAGGCGCATGGCACTGAACCGAAAAGGCGAGCCGCTGCCCGCCTGTTCGGCAATGGCGCCGGTCAGCGCTTCGTAGTCAGCGGTATGACCGAGCAACACCTTGGCGGGTTGAATGCCGGCCAGGGCGGGATGGTGTTCGAGGTAGTAAAGGAAATGTGAGATGGCTCGTTGTGTGTCCATGCTTATTCTTCCCTGACAAGTTCATTTAACTTCCCTGACAACCGGCAAGTGGCGGAGTCGACCGGCCGGATCGCCTCCGCCGGGCAGTGCCTACAGAGGCCACATCGCCGTGCCGAACGGAACGACGGCGTCGGCTTGCATCATTTCAACGGCGGCTTCATGGGTAGGGGCTTCAAACCATTCGTCCAGTTGCAGTTCGGTTTCCAAGTCTTTGTCCAGTGCTTGCATAGTGAATCTCCTAGATGACTTTTACGGAAATCAACGGCCCGATTCGGCGAGTGTAAACAGGCCGGCAACGGCACCGCAGAACTTGTCGGCACGATGCCTTGGCAAGTCGCTGAAAACCTAGTCGAGGGGTTTTTGGATTGCAAAAAAATAATTTTATTTTTTTCGTTTGAACTTTTTGTTCCATTTTCGCCGAAGAAATTACTCATTCAAAAACAGTTGGCTGTGTAGTTTTTTACTTAGGTAGCTAGCTACCGTCAATTTGCAGTCGGCTTACAGAAAATTCCTACATGGCAATTTTGCGTTACGGCTTGTAAAGAAATGCTGACGATTTTTGCCTATCAAGCCGGTTTGTCCCGGTGTTTGGCTGCGCTGTAAGAAAAAGCTGCCGAAGAGGTCGGTTTGACGGGTTTTCCGACACTTCGCAGCGCTTGTTTCAAACCGGCGGGACGGGTCAGATGCGCGGCAGACCTGAAGTACGGGGTGCGCGGATGTCTGGTCGCGGTGGGGCAGCGGTGTACAATGCGCCGCGTTTTACTGTGACCCTTCGCGTACCCACGCATTTTCAAGGTTATCCGCCTTGTTCACTCCGCCATGCCACGAGCGTGTCGGGTTCGATTTCGTCACAGATAAAAACAAATAGGTGACGCATGACCGTTGTAGAAAATACGCATTCAGGCGAGCTGAAACGCGGCCTGAAAAATCGACACATTCAACTGATCGCCCTCGGTGGCGCGATCGGCACCGGCCTGTTCCTCGGCTCGGCGGGGGTGCTGAAATCAGCCGGCCCGTCGATGATCCTCGGCTACGCCATCTGCGGCTTCATCGCCTTCATGATCATGCGCCAGTTGGGCGAAATGATCGTCGAAGAGCCGGTCGCCGGGTCCTTCAGCCACTTCGCCCACAAGTACTGGGGCGGTTTCGCCGGGTTCCTGTCGGGTTGGAACTGCTGGATTCTCTACATCCTGGTGGGTATGTCCGAGCTGACCGCGGTCGGCAAGTACATCCACTATTGGGCCCCGGACATTCCGACCTGGGTGTCGGCGGCGGCGTTTTTCATCCTGATCAATGTGATCAACCTGGCCAACGTCAAAGTCTTCGGCGAGGCCGAGTTCTGGTTCGCGATCATCAAGGTCGTGGCGATTGTCGGCATGATTGCCTTGGGCAGCTATTTGCTGGTCAGCGGCCATGGTGGCCCGCAGGCGTCGGTGACCAACCTGTGGTCCCACGGTGGGTTCTTCCCCAATGGCGTGAGCGGCCTGGTGATGGCCATGGCGATCATCATGTTCTCCTTCGGTGGCCTGGAAATGCTCGGTTTCACCGCCGCCGAGGCCGACAAACCGAAAACCGTGATCCCCAAGGCCATCAACCAGGTGATCTACCGGATTCTGATTTTCTACATCGGCGCCCTCGTGGTGCTGTTGTCCCTGACCCCTTGGGACAGCCTGCTGACCACACTTAACGCTTCCGGCGATGCCTACAGCGGCAGCCCGTTCGTGCAGGTGTTCTCGATGCTGGGCAGCAACACCGCTGCGCATATCCTCAACTTTGTGGTGCTGACCGCCGCGCTGTCGGTGTACAACAGCGGCACCTACTGCAATAGCCGTATGTTGCTGGGCATGGCCGAGCAGGGCGATGCGCCCAAGGCCTTGTCCAAGATCGACAAGCGCGGCGTACCGGTGCGTTCGATCCTCGCGTCGGCAGCGGTCACGCTGGTGGCGGTGCTGTTGAACTATCTGGTCCCGCAGCATGCGCTGGAGTTGCTGATGTCCCTGGTGGTCGCGACCCTGGTGATCAACTGGGCGATGATCAGCTATTCGCACTTCAAGTTCCGCCAGCACATGAACCAGACACGCCAGACGCCGCTGTTCAAGGCGCTGTGGTATCCGTACGGCAACTACATCTGCCTGGCGTTCGTGGTGTTCATCCTGGGTGTGATGTTGCTGATCCCTGGCATCCAGATCTCGGTCTATGCGATTCCGGTGTGGGTGGTGTTCATGGCCGGGTGCTATTGGATCAAGAACAAGCGCAGTGCCCGGCATGAGCTGGCGGTGGCAGCGGCTGCCAAGTAAGCACGAAACCCTGTGGGAGCGAGCTTGCTCGCGATGGCGTTGGGTCAGCAGTATCAATGGTGAGTGACACACTGCAATCGCGAGCAAGCTCGCTCCCACATTGGATCTTCAGTGTTCACAGTGTGTGTGGTCACCACCGCTGCCACAGGGGGCAGGTGTTGTCTGGGGGATTCGCGGTATCCTGTGGGGCCTGATACCGGACACTTTCCATGCTGGTCATTTCCAACACCGTGCACATCCCGGACGCCGAGATCGAGCTGACGGCCATCCGCGCCCAGGGGGCCGGGGGGCAGAACGTCAACAAGGTCTCCAGCGCCGTGCACTTGCGCTTCGACATTCCGGCCTCGTCGCTGCCCGAGTTCTACAAGGAGCGATTGCTGGCCCTGCGCGACAGTCGCATTACCAGCGACGGTGTGCTGATCATCAAGGCCCAGCAATACCGCACGCAGGAACAGAACCGGGCCGACGCGCTGGAGCGCCTGGTCGAACTGATCCTCAGCGCCACCAAGGTTGAAAAGAAGCGTCGCCCGACCAAGCCGACCCTGGGTTCGAAAAAACGTCGCCTGGAATCCAAGACCAAGCGCGGCTCGATCAAGGCCGGCCGCGGCAAGGTGGATTTCTAGTTTTTCTCCCGCGCTTCACGGTACCGAGGCGCCTGCCGGTACAGGTAGACACTCAGTGCCAGCCCGCCCAGAGCCGCCAAGGCGGCGAACAGAAAGATCGAGGCAAAGCCGAAACCCGCCGCAATCGCACCGGCCAGCGGACCGGTGATCCCCAATGACAAATCAATGAACAGTGAATAAGCGCCCACCGCCGCCCCACGACTGGAAGCTGGCACCAAGTTGACCGCTTCCACCCCCAGCGCCGGAAACACCAGGGAAAAGCCGAAGCCGCTCAACGCCGCTCCCGCCAGGGCCCACTGGGCATCCGGTGCGAGCCAGAGCAGTAACAGGCCGAGGGTTTCCACCGACAGGCAGGCAATCGCTACGCGAAAGCCGCCCAGACGGTTGATCAGGTTGCCGAACAGCAGACGCGCGCCGATGAAGCTGGCGCCGAACAGGCTCAGGCACAGCACGGCGTTGTCCCAGTGCTGCGTGGCGTAGTACAGGGTGATGAACGTCGCGATGGTGCCAAACCCGATGGAACCCAGGGCCAGGCCGCAGCCGTGTGGCAGCACACGCCCCAATACATGCATGAACGGCAGGCGCTCGCCAGCGACGATGGGGGCCGCGGTTTTGCGCCAGGCCAACGCCAGCCCCAGCAAACCCAGCAAGATGATGCTGACGCCCATGCTCCACAGCCCCAAGGCATTGACCAGCCACACCCCCCAGCGGCGCACCGATCGCCAACGCGCCGTAACTGGCGATACCGTTCCAGGAAATCACCTTGGCGGTATTCGCCGCACCGACCCGACCGATGCCCCAGCCAATCGAACCCGAACCCACCAGGCTTTCCGCGCTGCCCAGCACCAGGCGGCCGATCAACAGGCTGATCAGGCTGAACGTTGGCAGGTGGGGTGTCCAAGCCGACACCAGCATGAACACACCGCTCAGCCCGCAGCCGGCGAGGCCGAACATCACCGCGCGCTTGCTCCCCAGGTTGTCGATGATTCGCCCTGCGTAAGGGCGACTGAGCAGGGTGGCCAGGTATTGCACACTGATCACCAGCCCGGCGATCACCGCGCCGAAACCCAGTTCGCCGTGGACGAAGCCCGGGCAGCACGGCCAGGGGAATGCCGATATTCAGGTAGCCGATGAAGGTGAACAGGACGATGGAAACGACTTGCAGCGTGACCGCCAGGGGGCGCTGGGAATCTGACATGGGGAAAAGGTCCACGGAGCAGCAGGATAGATAGGCTGCTTATGATAACGGCGGCCGTGGCGTCCGAGCGCAGAAAAGCAAAACTATTTGCCCAATGGTGATTCAGCTGTCGTGCTGTCCGCTGATCAGGCGCGTGGTGACCAGCGCGGCGATGGCGTTTTCTTCGCTGCCGAAACGCGCCAGCAGGGCCGCTTGTTTCTCGGCGGGAAGGCGGGTCCAGATTTCGACCATTTTCTCGGCGGTGCCGATCAGGACGCTGGCCTGGGCTTCGCTGAAGGGTGGGGTGTCATCGCTCATGGGGGGCTCGGGATTCAGGCAGTGTGGAAAGCGCATCTTAGCGCTTTCCACACGGTCTGGTGGTGCGGGTCAATCAGTCTTCGCTGTCGGCCTGGCGGCGTTCAGTGGGTTCCTTGGGCTCGGGTTGCTGGGCATCAGGTTGCCCCCCGGCTTGTAGCGTGGTCGTCTGCTCAGTGTCGTGCAGGCTTGGGAAGGGGAGATTAGGGATCTCGTGCATATCGCGCTCCTCGCAAAGTCTGTGGATAGATCTGGTAGATCCGCGCTTTTACAAAGCCTGGGCAGGATACAGCAGGAGAAATGACAAAAAGACTTTTAAATCCCGTCGGGCCGACAAAAGGGATTGTCTGGACAGGTCATGTCCAATCAGCGAAAACGCCGTCGCTACCGGTGGTCGCCAAGGCTCAAGAACACGGCTTATGGGCCGATGTCATGCACATATCCTCCACATTCGGTTGCAACAGTGGGGCCTGGACATGGAGGTTCTTTATTCGAAGAGATTGACTCCATGTTTCTACAAAAATCCCTGAAAGCCCAGATTCTCGCCTTGCTGAGCGGCAGCCTGCTGACCATGTTGCTGATCGCCTTGGCATCCTTTCACTTCCTTTCCGATGGCATCCAGAATTATCGCCACCTGATCGATGGCCCGTTGCATGCCTCGCAATTGATCGATGAGGCCAACGTGCAATTCAAGGTCCAGGTCCAGGAGTGGAAGAATGTGTTGCTGCGCGGCAAGCAGCCGGCAGACCTGGAGAAATACTGGAAGCAGTTCGAGGCGCGTCAGCACGATGTCCAGGACATTCTTGGCCGGTTGACCACCCACGACGGTGTCCCGGCGCAGATCAAGACACGCATCGAACGGCTGCGGAGCGAGCATGTGCAGTTGGGCGCGGCTTACCAGAAGGGCCGTGATGCGTTTGTGGCGGCGGGCGGCGATGCTGCGGCGGGTGACGCAGCGGTCAAGGGCGTGGACCGCGCGGCCAGTGAGCAGATGAGTGAGTTGGTGGTCGAGTTGCATAAACTGGGCGATGAGCAATCGGCGCTGATCAGTTCCGGTGCCGATCGCACGATCATGTTGGGTACAGTGATCATGCTCGTCTCGGGGCTGCTGGTCGGGTTGTTGAGTGTATGGCTGGTCAACCGCAACCTGGTGCAGCCCATCCGTAACCTGATCGAGTACGTGACTCAACTGAGTCGCGGGCGTTTCGCCGAGCGTGTCACGAGTACGCGCCAGGATGAACTGGGCGACCTGGCCCTGGCGGCCAATACCTTGCGCGATTTCCTTGCCGAAACCTTCACGCGCCCTGCAACGCAGTGCCACGGAGCTGGACAGTGCCAGCGGTGAGCTCAATGCCATCGCCAGCTTGATGAGCCAAGGCACCAGCGAACAATTCGAACGCACCGATCAGGTGGCAACGGCCATGAACGAGATGTCCGCCACCGCCCAGGAGGTTGCTCGCCATGCCGCCGATGCGGCGCGGGCTGCCGATGATGCCGATCATTCGGCGCAGCAGGGCGAAAAAGTGATGCAGGGCCACTATCCACACCATCACCCAGATGCGTGGCGAAATTGCCAACACGGCCACGGTGATCCGTCGTCTGGAAACCGACAGCGGGCGCATCGGTAAAGTGCTTGAAGTGATTCGCGCGATTGCCGAGCAGACTAACCTGCTGGCGCTCAACGCTGCCATCGAAGCGGCACGGGCGGGTGAGGCCGGACGCGGTTTTGCGGTGGTCGCCGATGAGGTTCGCAACTTGGCGCAGCGCACGGCGTCATCGATCATCGAGATCAATCAGATCATCCAGACCGTGCAGACTGGCGCAGTGGACGCGGCCCAGGCCATCGAAAGCGGGCAGTCGCGCAGTGAAGAAAGTGTCGAGCAAGTGACCCAGGCCGGCGCCATGCTGGAACGCATCACCCAGGCGGTGGAAGCGATTCGCGACATGAACCGCCAGATCGCTACCGCCGCGGAAGAGCAGACCTCCGTGGCCGAAGACATTTCGCGCAACCTCACCGAAATCACCTGCATCGCCAGCACCAACCTCGACAATGTGCAGCGCACCGAAGCGGCCAGTCGGGATTTGCATGGGCTGTCCGGGCAGTTGAATGAAGTGACGGCGCGGTTGAGTGCCTGATGGTATTGACCTGTTTGCAATAGGGCCTGATTAACACCTGTGGCGAGGGAGCTTGCTCCCGCTGTGGGTAGGAGCTGCCGAAGGCTGCGATCTTTTGATCTTGATCTTTCGCTTGCGACTCAATTGTCCGGGACAAGATCGCAGCCTCGCTGCGCTCGACAGCTCCTACGGGCGCAGCCGAGCGGGAGCAAGCTCCCTCGCCACAAAAGCTTATGCGAACCCGAGGTGGATCAATTTCAATAATCGCGCCGCTTGCGAAACGCCCATCGGCCTGCAATCACGGTGAAAGTTGCCACCAGCGCCACCAGGATCCAGAAACCCTCGGGATCACTGGCCAGCGGTACGCCGCCGACGTTCATGCCGAAGAAACCGGCAATGATGTTGATGGGCAACGCCAGCACCGTGACCACCGTCAGGGTGAACAGCGTGCGGTTGCTTTGTTCGTTGAGGTTGGCGGCGATCTCTTCCTGTAGCAGCTTGATCCGCTCGCCCAGGGCGGTGAGGTCGTTGATGATCAGGGCGAACTCCTCGGTGGATTTGCGCAGTTCCTTGACGTCTTCCTTCTGCAACCATTGCGGTGGGCGGTTTAGCAGGCGCAGCAACGAGCCTGGCTCCAGGGCCAGCAGGCGTTGCAGGCGCACCAGCACGCGGCGTTGGGCACCCAGCTCGGCGCGGTTGTTGGACACGCGCGAAGACAGCAACTGGTCTTCGATCTGGTCGACGCTGAGGCTGGTCTTGCGCACGATCTGGGTCAGCACTTCGCCTTGGTCGCGCAGCAGATGCACCAGCAGTTCCAGTGGCGAGCGAAAGCACTCGCCGGCCTTGACCGATGAGCGCAGCTTGTCGACCGAGTGCAACGGTTGCAGGCGCGCGCTGATGATCAACCGACTGTGCACGCACACCCACAATGTCGATACATCCGAGGACACCAGGTTACTGAGGTTGAACACCACATCGTTCACTACTGCCAGCAATGCCGAGTCCACATGTTCGATGCGAGTCGAGCGCGAGCCTTCGTGCAGGGCTTCGAAGAACTCCTGGGGCAAGGCCAGGTGACTCTTCATCCAGCGCTCGCAGGCCGCGTGAGCCAGGTTCAGGTGTAGCCAGAGGAATTCGTCGGCGTCTTGCGGTTGTTGCAGGCTTAGCAGGGCTTGGGCCGAATCGATCTCCCGACCACGCTCGCCGGGGCGGAAACGAAACCCATAAAGCAGGCCGAACAGGTCCGGATCGCGATGGCTTTGGTCGATGCTGTGGTTCATGAGGACTCGCTGGCGGGGAGTGCCTGTCGCAGCGGCTACAGGTTCACTTGAGCGGCATCATTGCAGGGTTTTTTGAAGGTTTTGTGACGGTTGAGCCGCGGCGCTCAGACCCTGCAACGGTTTACAGGCGCACACGAAAAAGCCGCGCAACTTGAAAGTTGCGCGGCTTCTTAAATCCATGGATCAAGTGTCTTGCTTGTTCGACAGGACTTTGCCGGTGGTTGCATCGAAATCAACGTCGAACTCTTTGCCGTCGGCAGTTTTCAGTTCCACTTCATATTCGTAACCGTTGAAGTGATTGTCCAGATCGGTGTCGGTGATGGTGGCGCCTGGGTGCAACTTCAGGGCTTCCTCATTCATCGATTCAAGGGACTTGATCTTGCCGTCCTTGACCAATTGGGGAACCTGGTCGATTCGTACATCCGCCTGGGCCAGGCCAGCGGTGAGGGTCAGGGCGGCAGCGGTGAACAGGGCAGTCAAAGTTTTCATATGTCTTTCCTTGTGTCGTTAAAGGGTGAGTCGTTTAAGTGGGTTCAGATTATCTGTGGCAACTTAATTCACCCTTAATTCGAAAAAACTTGAAGCAAGTCTCCTGACGACCGTCTTCCGACTCAGTAACCGTTCTTCTCCAATAGTTGCGTCACACTGCCTGTTTCGGGACGTTTGAAGTATTTGAGCAGTTCACTGGATCGATTGGTGAAGATGCCGTCGACGCCGGCCTCCATCACTTTCTTGAAGTCCACCGGCTCATCCACGGTGTAGACATGCACCAGCAGACCCTGGTCATGGGTGTACTGGTTCATCCACGGCTGCACCAGGTCCGAGTAACTCTGGCTGCCGCCATGGGTCAACGCCGCCGAAGGACCAGTGCCGATGGCGCCATGGGCCTTGGCATACTGGACCCACTGCTCGAACTCGGCCTTGTCCTTGGGTTCCTGCTTGGCGTAATAGACGGCCTTGTCCGTTTCGCCGGACTCAGCAAACGTCACCTTGGACTTGGGTTCGATGTTGCCTTCGCCCACCCACAGCAGCAGGATCTTCGGCACCTTCGGCATCTCTTTGTGCAGCAGTTCGAGACTGCTTTTTTCAAAGGTCTGCAAGACCACTTTGCCCTTGCCCTGGCCGACACCGATGGCGCGCTTGGCCAGTTTGGACCCGGCGGGGCTCAGCCAACCGCGGTCCTGCAGTTTGTCCTTCAGGTCGCGCTCTATGCCGGGGAACAGCTTCGGCTCCTTGGTCTCGATGTACAGCCCCGGTTTTTGCTGCGGATTGCCCTCGGCGATGTTGATTACTTCATCGAGGGTCAGGATTTTCAGGCCGACGAACGAAGGGCGAGCGCGGTCCGGGTAGGCAGTGTTGAACCAGCTGCCGGCATCGAGGGTTTTGAGTTCCGCCATGGTGAATTCGTTGGCGGTGCTGTCCTTGCGTTCGGGAAACTTGCTCGCGACATCCGTGGTGCGCAGCAGGCTGTCATCATGCAGGACGAACAACACCCCGTCCTTGCTGCGTTGCAGGTCCAGTTCCAGGTAGTCGGCGCCCAGATCGCGGGCCAGCTTGTAGGCGGCGGCGGTGGATTCTGGCGCGTCGAACGAGGCGCCGCGGTGGGCGATGACCGCCGGGTGTGGAATGCCTTGAAGGGTTGCCAGGGCCTTGGGGCTCGGGGCTTCGGAGGCTTGTGTCTGACCGAAGCCGAGCAACAGGCTCAGCACCAAGGCGCTGCGGGTGAAGGTGACAGGCATGCTCGAGATCCTTTCGTCGGGGGCAAAAACCTATCTTTTAACAACTGAACGCTGTTGGCGCTATCGCTACGCCGACATAAACCTATGCAAAGCGGATTTTTCCCACGCATTTCCAGGCCGCTTTGCAGTACCCTTGGCCGCACCAGTTCCCCGGCAGAGGGAAACCTTAAAGTTCGTTTGCCCTGCGTGTAAACCATCGATCAGGCGTCCCGAGGGACGCATCCATGAGGTTTACCATGCGCACCACTTCGACATTCATCTGCCAGGCCGCCGACCAGCTCAAGGGATTTGTCGGCCTGAACCGCAAGACCGGCCAATACATCGTGCGGTTCAGCGAAGACGCCTTCGGCATGGACGTGGCCGACGACGGCATCATCCCCACCTGCGAATTTGTCTGGCTCCCTGTGGCAGACGGCACCATGGCCCTCAAGCGCGAGCGAATCCAGCTGCTGTTGGACCAGAACATCGACGACCGGATCAACCTCACCGAACCGTTGCGGGTGTACATGGCCCGCAGCGACCTGCCGGAAATCGTGGCGGTGCGGCAATTGGTGGAAAGCTGAAGCCACGACCGTGAGTTGAGCAAGATCCCCTGTGGGAGCAAGGCTTGCCCGCGATGGCGGCGGCACATTCAATATCGCTGCAAGCTGACCCACCGCTATCGCGAGCAAGCTCAGCTCCCACAGGGGATTTGTGGTGAAGGCAGGATCTGTGAGTCCCCGAGATTCAGTGTGGGAGCGGGCTTGCCCGCGATGGCGGCGGCACATTCAGCATCGTTGCACTGACCCACCGCTATCGCGAGCAAGCTCAGCTCCCACAGGGGATTTGTGGTGAAGGCAGGATCTGTGAGTCCCCGAGATTCAGTGTGGGAGCGGGCTTGCTCGCGAAGACGTCGGCACATTCAGCATCGTTGCGCTGACCCACCGCTTTCGCGAGCAAGCTCAGCTCCCACAGGGGATTTGTGGTGAAGGCAGGATCTGTGAGTCCCCGAGATTCAGTGTGGGAGCGGGCTTGCTCGCGAAGACGTCGGCACATTCAGCATCGTTGCGCTGACCCACCGCTATCGCGAGCAAGCTCAGCTCCCACAGGGGATTTGTGGTGAAGGCAGGATCTGTGAGTCCCCGAGATTCAGTGTGGGAGCGGGCTTGCTCGCGAAGACGTCGGCACATTCAGCATCGTTGCGCTGACCCACCGCTTTCGCGAGCAAGCTCGCTCCCACAGGGATTTTTGTTTTGGCATTAGATTGGGCGTTGGAAGGCATAGTCCCGTTCGACTTTGCACACCCTCGTATGGCAATGGGTATACCAGGTGGATCGGCCTTGCTCACGAATCGCGCTGTGTTCGGGATGCTGCTTCCAAGCCAGGATCGCTGCTTCATCGCTCCAATAGGACACGGTGATTCCCACACCATCGTCGCCACGGGCCGATTCGACGCCTAAAAATCCGCGCTGCTCCCGGGCAAGGGCGAGCATGCGCTCGGCGGCTTCGGCGTAGCCCTGGTCCCCCTCGGTACGCTGGGAGGTGAAAATCACTGCGTAATAATGGTCGCTCATGACACTTGCCTCGCGCAGGCTTCGACAAACCCGCGGACCAGCGGTGGCACGCGGCCTTCCAGTGCGGCACGTTCAGGCTGGAACAGCGTGGCGACAAAGAACGGATGGTCCTGCAGTTCCACCGCTCGTAAGTCGCCGGCCGAATCCCGGGCGACGGCGTGCAGGCGCTGGCTCAGCAAGTCTTTTTCAAAATCCGGATTGACCCCGAAGCGGCAATGGTAGCCCTCGAACGCTGTCTGTCGGCCATAGGCATTGGCGATCAGCGAGCCCGCCTCGAACTGAAGACTGTCGATGGTTTCCACCAAGGCACAGCTCAGCGGCGTCAGCAGCGCCCGTTCAGCCTCTGGAGAGGTTTCACCATGGACGGCGTCGGCCCACCCCATCACGTTGCGGGCATATTCCAGCACGGCGTGCTGAAAACCACCGCAGGTGCCCAGGAAAGGGCGACGCTGTTCGCGGGCAAAACGAATGGCTTGCAAGGCGCCGGCTTCGTTTTGGTAGGGGCTGCCGGGCACGCACCAGACACCGTCGAAATCCTCCAGCACGGCGTTGTCGGTAATGAGCGACGTTGCCAGCCATTGCAAGCGAATGGCGTGGCCGGTTTGTGTGCCCGCCAGCTCAAGTGCGAGGGGGATCGCCCGGTGGGCGGTGATGTGTGGATCGTGGTCGCCGACCAGGGCGATGTTTAACGGATGTTGTTTTTCCATGGGAGGCTCGCCGCTTGTTGATTCCTGGTTGCCACTATAGATTGGCGTTCATGCAATCAATATTGGCGTTTACCCAAGTGATCAATGCAACGACGCACTATCGTCTGGACTATCCCGATCTGTCCCTGATCCTGGCGCTGGTCCGTGGCGGCTCGTTGGCGCGGGCCGCTCGGCTGCTGCAAGTGGACGTGTCGACGGTGTTTCGTTCGGTACGTCGGCTGGAGGCAGCCCTGGGCCAGCCCTTGTTCGAGAAAAGCCGTTCCGGGTACTTGCCCACGAGCCTGGCCCAGGCATTGGCCGAACAAGCCGAGCGCGCCGAGCAGGCGTTGGAGGCGGCGCGGGTGGGTGTGGAGCAGGGCGGCGAGGTCATCAGCGGGACGGTGCGCCTGACGTGCAGTGATTCAGTCCTGCAAGCGTTGTTGCTGCCGGCGCTGGCGCGTTTCATGCCCGCTTATCCGGCGTTGAGCCTTGAGTTGAGCACCTCGAACGACTTCGCCAACCTGAGCCGCCGCGATGCCGACATTGCGCTGCGACTGACCCGTGCGCCGCCGGAACACCTGGTCGGTCGCAACCTCGGCTACGTGACGTTCCGGATATGTGCCGGCGCCACATACCTGCGCTCGGCGAATGCGGATGACCTGGCCGCCATGACCTGGATCGCGCCGGACGATTTCCTCCCGGATCACCCCACCGTGGCCTGGCGCCGCCAGCATTTGCCCGGCGTAGTGCCTGCCTATCGCTGCAACAGCATGCTCTCGGTCACCGAACTGGTGCGGGCCGGTTTGGGCGTTGCGGCGCTGCCGGACTTTCTGATCGACGAAAACCAGGGCTTGATGCCCCTTGGCGAACCACTGGTGGGCTACGACACGGCGCTGTGGCTCCTGACGCGCCCGGACTGCCGGGCCTTGCGTTCGGTCGTGACCTTGTTTGATGAGCTGGGGCGCAATCTGCGTTGGGGTTGACCCTCAGGCCTGGTAACGACTCAGGAACATGTCGAGGGCCGATTCGATCACTTGGGTCTGCTCCTCCTGGGGCAGGCTCGGTTGGCCCATCGAAACCTGTGGCCAGAAGGCGAATGTCTTGAGCAGCCCATGCATTTGCTGGGCGGCGAATGCCGGCTCCACGGGTTTCAACCGGCCATCGGCCTGGGCCTGGCGAATCCAGGCCGTCAGCCCTTCCTCACGCTGGCCCATGCGCGACACCATGTCCTGGGCTCGCTCCGGAGAATGAATCGTCGCAGCGATGGCGATGCGCGCCAGGTCGAGGAAATTCTCGTCCGCCAGCATATGCAGTTTGGCTTGCAGCAACGTTTGAAGCTGCTCTCGGAGCGGCTTTTGCGGGCTGTAGGCCATGTCCTGTTCTGCGGTAATGCTGTTCCATAACCGATTCAGAATTTCGGCAAACAGCGCTTCCTTGCTCGGGAAATGGTTATACACCGTGCGCTTCGATACGCCGGCAGTCGCCGCGATCTTGTCCATGCTGGTGATCTCGAAACCGCTGCTACGGAATTCAGCAATCGCTGCCCTGGAGGATGGCTTCGCGTTTTCGCTCGGTAAGGCGCTGCGGCACGGTCATGGGCAATTCGTCGGTTGAGGTGAGAGAACTTACACTCGGCAGTTTACTTGCTCCCGGGATTCATGCAATCTGGAAACTACACCCGAGTGGTGTAGATTTTCCTCAGGCGGCTAAGCGTGCATGCAACGGCCATCCAGCGTCCCACAACGGCGAAGCGCAATGGCGACGACGTCCTTGGAGTTATCGCACCATGACCATTCCCTCTCTTTCGACCGACAGCCCATCTGCCCAACATTTATCCCGGCACGAACAGGGCAAGTATCGCAATCATGCTCTTACTCCGCGGCAAGGGTTCGGTACGACCCTGCGCATCATCTGGAACATGACCTTCCACAAGCCGCGCGCTACCCGGCCTGCGGGCGCCATCGAGGTTCAACCGCTGACGCGCGCCGCGTTGCTGGCCGCGCCGAATCACAGCGTCTTCCGTCTCGGCCACTCCACCGTGCTGCTCAAGCTGCGGGATAAATTCTGGCTGACAGACCCGGTGTTCTCCGAACGTGCCTCACCCGTGCAATGGGTCGGCCCCAAGCGTTTCCATCAGCCGCCCATCAGCCTGGAAGAGTTGCCGCCGATTGAAGCGGTGATCCTTTCCCACGATCATTACGACCACCTCGATCATCAGGCGATTCTCAAGCTGGCGGCCAAGACCCGCTATTTCCTGGCGCCCCTGGGTGTAGGCGACACCTTGATCAAATGGGGCGTCGACGCCAGCAAGGTGCGTCAGTTGGACTGGTGGCAAGGCACCGAGGTGGACGGTATCGAGTTCATTGCCACGCCCTCCCAGCATTTTTCCGGGCGCGGCCTGTTCGACAGCAACAGCACCTTGTGGGCCTCGTGGGTGATGATCGACGGCGCCACACGTATTTTCTTCAGTGGCGATACCGGCTATTTCGAGGGTTTCAAACGCATCGGCGAACAATACGGCCCCTTCGACCTGACGCTGATGGAAACCGGCGCCTATAACGTTGATTGGCCCCATGTCCACATGCAGCCGGAGCAGACGCTGCAGGCTCACATCGACCTGAAGGGCCGCTGGCTACTGCCGATCCACAACGGCACGTTCGACCTGGCGATGCATGCCTGGTATGAACCCTTCGATCGCATCCTGGCCCTGGCCTGGGAGCGCAACGTTTGCATTGCCACGCCGCAAATGGGCGAAGCATTCACCCTGGCGCAGCCGCAACGTGGCCGCGCTTGGTGGCTGGACGTGGAACCCTCGGCGTATCAGGACCGGGCCGGTATCGCCTAGCACCTGCGGTCAGTGTTATTCGATCATCGCGTAATCGGACCGCCCCATCGGGTCCGGGGTTGCGCCCTTGATGTTCATGCCGCGCCCCGGTGCGAAGCCGGGGAAGAACACCAGCCCCTCGGCCTCCAGGCGAAACGCCAGGGCCAGGCGAGTCACATCGAGCAACTCGCCACCGGCCTCGAAGCGGCGGATGGCTTGGACCGATACGCCGGATTGTCGAGACAGCTCCTCGACACTCCAGCCCAGCATGGCTCGGGCCTGTGCACTGTGAGCAGGGGTGAATTGATAGACAGCAATACGTTCCAGGGTGGTTTTGATTGCGAGAGAGGCCATGGGGTGCTCCAAAGCGATGGGATTCAAAAAATACTGTGTTTTTGTACAGTTGTTTTGAGTCCGGATCAATCCCATTTTTTTGATCAATGACCGGCGGTCTTCTCCAGCCAGGCGCTCGGTGCGTGGCCCAGTACCCGACGGAACATGGTGGAAAACGCAGCGGGGCTGTCGTAGCCCTGATCCAGGGCGATGCGCGTCACCGAATCCCCTTCGGCCAGATGGGCCAACGCCGCCATGACACACGCCTGCTGCCGCCACTGGCTGAAACTTAGCGTGGTCTGCCGGCTGAACAACCGATTGAACGAGCGCAAGCTGATATGCAATTGCGCCGCCCATTGCACGGGCGAGACATGGGCGTCTGGGCGTTTCAGAAATGCCTGGCACAGGCCGAGCAGGCGCGGGTCTTGGGGCAGTGGAAGGTGCAGTGGTAGATGGGCGCTGCGCTGCAGTTCGTGCAGCAGCAGATCGATCAGCACGCCATCGCGCCCAGCCTCGTCGTAGTCCGGCACAAGCTCCACGGCTTCCATCAGCAACTGGCGCATCAGGGGCGACACGCTGATGACCTGGCACCGCGTGTCCATGGCCGTTATCGCGGCCGGTTCGATGTACAGGCTGCGGGTGCTCACGCCCAGCATCAGCACTTCATGATCGACCCCCGCCGGAATCCACACCGCCCGTTGCGGCGGCACTACCCAATTGCCCTCCGTCGTGCTGACCTGCATCACCCCGGTGGCGCCATAGAGCAACTGCGCGCGGCGATGGCGATGCATCGGCAGCACTTGTCCATGAGCGTAATCGGTGCCGATCGCAACGACGGCCCTGGGTGTCGCATCCAATAAATCGATCGAACTGTTGCGCATCGATGGGCCACTCGGGATTGGCGTAAACGCGAACATTATTGGCCTGTTTGCTACAGCGGGCCAAGCGTCTCTTACCTATCGTGGGCGCCTCCCATTTCACGGATTCGTCTCGATGTTCTATGTATTGCTTGCCTGTTTCGGCTGCCTGAGTGGCGTGACGGCCGTGTTGTTCGGTTTCGGCGGCGGCTTCGTCGTGGTGCCCTTGCTGTACCGCATGCTCACCGCCAGCCACGGTGCCGACGATCCTATCGGTCAATCGGCGATGCACATTGCCGTGGCCACCTCGACCTGCGTGATGATCGTCAACGCGCTGATCGCCACCGTGAAGCATCACCGTGCCGGCAACCTCATTCGTCACTACGTGTGGCCGTTGGGCGGCTTTATCGGCCTGGGCGCTATCGTCGGCGCCGTTGCCGCGATGTGGGCGAGCAGCGAAGTGATTCGCTATGCCTTCATTGTTTATCTGGGTGTGACCATTCTGGACTGCTTGTTCAGACGCGGTTTCCTGACTCAGTCTGAGGCTGTAATCCCACGGCGATTGGGTAGGGCAGAGGTCTCGGCAGGCGGGATCAGCGTTGGCGCCATCGCCACTTTTCTGGGCGTGGGTGGCAGTGTCATGACGGTCCCGTTGTTGCGCCGTTGCGGGCTGAGCATGTCCCGCGCGACGTCCATGGCTAACCCGCTGAGTTTGCCGGTTGCAGTGGCCGGGACGCTGACTTACATGGCCATGGCCGGGTTTACCGAGTTTGATTTGGGGCCGTGGTTTGTCGGTTACGTCGACTTGATGGCCTTCGCTATGCTCACACTTGGCGCGCTCCTGGGTATCCGTCTGGCAACGCCTTGGATCGGACGGATACCAGACCGGTTGCATGCGCGGGTGTATGTGGGGTTGTTGATAGGGGTGATGATTGGGATGTGCCTGGGATAGGGGGCGTTATTGGCCCGCTAATCCCGGTGCCTCCCGAATAATGAAGTGATCCAGGTTCTCGATATTGGCACTGAACACGCCGAACGTTTCTTCGGGGTTCTTCTTGCTAGGTACCTGTTTCAACTCTGGCGTGACGCCATAAAAGAAGCAATACAACGACGCATCACTGTCGATGGCATGTTTGATCTCTGCCAGGAACGCTTTGCGCTTGCGGTAGTTATCGATCAGCTTCTTGCTCAGGTAAACGTTGACCGAGTAAGGCTTCTTCTTCGCCTCGTCCGGCTGCTTGAACCAGACCTTCGCTTCGAAGTCGATGCGAAAGCTCAACGTGTAATCCTTGATCTCCTTGATCTTGCCCCAGTAAATCAAGCCCTTGTTGTCCTGTAAGTACTCGATCTTCTTGAAGAACGAGCCATAGGGCGCCGTGTGCTCGCCAATCTTCAGCGGCATGCGCTTGAGTAGATCCTTGTTATCGAAGTTCGAGACGAAACATTCCACCGGATGGGCGAAGATGCTGGTCTTGTCCGGTGCTGAATCTTGGGCGGAATGAGCGTTATCACCGTGGGACGATACGGAAGGGGGCGTAGGGCGAGTCGCTTCAACATTTTTCGGCAGATCGGACGGCTTACGCACGTACTGACGCCGAGTCAGCAACAGCTCCGACGGAAAATGCTCCTCGCGGTCGTCATCCGTTTCCGCCTCGCCACTCTCTACACCCAACCCCGGCGTTTTCGGACTGACATAAGGACAACCCTCGATATGCTGGGTCGTTGGCTGGTTCTTGAAGTGTGGCGTGCGAATGTAATTGACGTTCTTGGCGTTGAACGTCGTCAGCCGATTCTCTTCATCAAACGCCGCCCGACACGCATCGTTGGGGCACTGAAAGCGCTCCTTGGCCGAATCGAAGGCCATGGTCTCATCGAAATTCAGATCCCGAACGTCATAGATCGATAGCTTGGCATCGAGGCTGAGGCAGTAGGCGGTGTCGAATTTCATCGGGGCTCGGGTCCGTGAGAGGAAGTGTATTAATACCGAAGGACGCAGCGGGCTGCACCCAAAGTTTCAACCCACCACAAACCCCCTGTGGGAGCGAGCTTGCTCGCGATTCCAAAACCCAACGCGGCCATCAAACCTGCCACCCACCTGCGCCCTGACACCAACCGGTGGCGAGGGGATTTATCCCCGCTGGGCTGCGAAGCAGCCCCGGTTTTACGGCCCCAACTTGTATGAATCGGTATCATAATGCCGGTTATAGCCCGACCTTTCAGATAACCGGCAATATACTGCCGGAAACAGTGAATAAGAAACTTCGATGAAAGAGAACACCGGTGAACGACGCAGGGAAATCATTGACGACATCGTCATGCAACATGTGACAGGGAACGAAACCCTGGGAACCGCTATCCGCCGGCTACGGCTTGAGGTGACCGGCCTGGATCAAGAAACCTTTGCCGCCATGTGCAACATGTCGACCAAGGCCCTGTACCAGATCGAGAAGGACAAGGGTAACCCGACCATTAACACCCTCGAAGCCATCCTGAGAAAGTTCGGGCTGCGACTAGGGCTGACGAAGGTTGCCATAAACCTTTACGCACCACCTCCAGAGCAGAGAAAAACGGACTCTAAAATGCCCGTTCGCGGCGCCAATCCTAAACGCAAGTCCGTAGGACAGCTCAGTAGAGTTGCTACTCTGCCAAGCACTGCAAAGGCCATGGACGATGACAAGGGGGGACCGTATGAGTGAACAGCTACACGTAACCTTGCAAGAAGCAAAGGCTCAGCTCTTTCAACGGGGCGCGCGTGCATGGCAGGGCGACAGAGTAGTGATCACCAAGGCCGGCAAGCCTTATCTGAATCTGCTGCCCCATGTCGCTACACCGCAGACGCGCAAGCCTGGGCGGTTGAAGGGGAGGATTCGGATGCCGGCGGATTTTGACCGCGCACCCGAGGACATCATCGAGGGTTTTGAGGGCCGGTTCTGAGTGCAGACGAATCTTCTTGAACTGAGACTTCAGCAGATACCTCAGCCATGCAGACCTCATCAAACTCTCGCATGGCGGCCTTGTCGATAGCACCGATTTTCAGCAGCGCTTCGGCCGAGCTGTGAATCGATTCGAAGGCCTCACTTCTTATTTTTTTCGTCATTACATATCCCCATGTGTTCTTTTTCGTCCAACAAAACTGGATGTTTTTCACTCAACGATCAGTCGACCAACCTTCTGATACAGCGACAAAGTGAAGGCCTCTCTGTCACTGGCAAGATGACAACGTCGATGACAATTCGGGCACAGCGCAACCGCGTTAGCAACGCTATCCGATCCTTTCTGAGCCAGATGCTTCACATGATGCACTTCAAGAAACGGCAACCCGTCCACCTGGAACGGTGCGTTCTGACCGCAACCTTCGCAAACACCTTTAGCCAACTCCGCAACCCACGCCCGGACTTTAGGATCTCGAACGTAAGACGTCGTGGTCGTACTGACTTGCTGCGGATTCAGGTTCCCTGATGGCTCGATCTTGAGGCCTCTCTTTTGCAGCTTGGTGGCCCGGCTGATCAACGTCATGTGGTCAGAGGTTGGAGCAGACTCTCCCGTCCCAGGTGTCACTTTATTAGCAAGCACCTTGCGAATTCGCTGAGCCACACCTGCACCAATGTTCTTGGCAGGCATGTAGCCGCTGATTCGCTGCAACCCCATCTGTTCCAACACCGCCGAGATATTCTGCATGCGGTATTCAACAATCGCCGAGGGTTTAAACCTTCGGACGATACTGACAGGCCATTACGGCTGTCTATGAAAATTCCTACAGAAGAGGCAGAGCTTTCGCTCGGGCGTCCTACGACACTGAATGCCCAGAAACGTGAAATACCTCAAGCAACCTACGCCACCAAGGCTTAGCCGCCACCGACCGACCCCGAGTCCGGTTGAGCAACAGATACGGCATGTCCCGAAGTCGAATCCAGCCGTCATTTTGCCAATGCAACAGGCTTAAGGAGATCTCCGGCCAATCTAAAACACTCAGCATGGGACGCTCGGTATCGCTTGATACCTGTGCGTCCCGCAAGGCTGGTACGACCTGATGCGTCAGCCATTCACGCAGCAAGCGATTCCCTGGGGAGTAGTGATAAACCAACAGGGCATACACACCAGACTCGCTAAGCATCAGCCGCTTTTCAGGCTGGCCGTGGTAACGAATCAGCAGAATGTGTCGCTGGTCCTCATCCAGTTTGCTGACCATGCGTTCGTTCAGATGTACGCCCATTAACCGTCCGAGGTCGCGGGCGCAAAACCAAGGTTGGTTTTCCAGAAGCAGGGCGTGAAGGTGGAGGTTGTGACGGGTGAAAACCGCCGGAATGTAAGCATCAGGCATGATGGGTCTCCGAGGTATACGGAGAGCGGGGTGAAATTTTTGTGGGCATCACCACCTCTACGTTCAAAGGTTAGCGGCGCGAGCCCGACGTAGAGGATGTAAGAGAAATCCCAACTAGCTACTTTCTCCACACAGAGTTGCAAATGTCCTTAGACAGTACGCGGTTCTATGTTTGGCGATTAGCTACTACGTTGGGCGTTTCTTAGGCACCTGCGACTAAGATAGGTAACGCGACGATACGGCGTCAATGCGGAAAGATTCTGAGTTTTTCGTAGGGTAAAGGTAGTGTGCCGGTCCCAGAGTTAAACGCAGTTTTGGTCCTGTAGAAATACAAAAACCCCGTTTTCACGGGGTTTTTAGTTACGCGTGGAGCCTAGGATTTTTCTTTCAAATCAATCCCAGCTCAAAGCCCCACCGGTCTGATACTCAATCACGCGCGTCTCAAAGAAGTTCTTCTCTTTCTTCAAGTCCATGATCTCGCTCATCCAAGGGAACGGGTTCGTCGTCCCTGGATACTCTTCCTTCAGACCAATCTGCGACAGGCGACGGTTAGCGATGAACTTCAGATAGTCTTCCATCATCGCCGCATTCATCCCCAACACCCCACGAGGCATGGTGTCGCGCGCGTATTCGATCTCCAGTTGAGTCCCTTGCAGGATCATCTGGGTCGCTTCTTCCTTCATCTCGGCATCCCACAAGTGCGGGTTTTCGATTTTGATCTGGTTGATCACGTCGATGCCGAAGTTCAGGTGCATGGATTCGTCGCGCAGGATGTATTGGAACTGCTCGGCGACGCCGGTCATTTTGTTGCGGCGGCCCATGGAGAGGATCTGGGTGAAGCCGCAGTAGAAGAAGATGCCTTCCAGAACGCAGTAGTAGGCGATCAGGTTGCGCAGCAACTCTTTGTCGGTGTCCGGGGTGCCGGTTTCGAACTTCGGATCGGAGATCGAACGGGTGTATTTCAGGCCCCAGGCGGCTTTTTTCGCGACCGATGGGATCTCGTGGTACATGTTGAAGATCTCGCCTTCATCCATGGCCAGCGATTCGATGCAGTACTGGTAGGCGTGGGTGTGGATCGCCTCTTCGAAGGCCTGGCGCAGGATGTACTGGCGGCATTCCGGGTTGGTGATCAGGCGGTACACGGCCAGGACCAGGTTGTTGGCAACCAGGGAGTCGGCGGTGGAGAAGAAGCCCAGGTTGCGCATCACGATGCGGCGCTCGTCGTCGGTCAGGCCTTCCGGGGTTTTCCAGAGGGCGATGTCGGCGGTCATGTTGACTTCTTGCGGCATCCAGTGGTTTGCGCAGCCGTCCAGGTACTTCTGCCAGGCCCAGTCGTATTTGAAGGGCACGAGCTGGTTGAGGTCGGCGCGGCAGTTGATCATGCGCTTTTCGTCGACGGCGACACGGGCGGAGGCGCCTTCGAGTTCGGCGAGGCCTTCGGCGACGTCGAGTTTGTCGAGGGCGGCCTTGGCGCGAATGATCGCGGCCGAGTCGCTGGCCGTCACGGCCCGGGCTTCAAGGGCGGCGGCACCGCCGGCGCTGTCGAGGCGGTCCATGTTGGCTTCGGAAGCGTGGCCGGCGTTAGCGCCTTTTACCGCGACTTCGCCGCTGTCTTCTTTGTCGAATTCGTCCCAGCTCAGCATGACGTGTCGTCTCCTGCGTGAGGGCCAGATGCCCGATGAAGGCCTACTGGCCGCGGTGGATCTTGAAAAATCGTTTGTTGCAGCAGCTGACGCAGGCAATAAACAGAAAAATGTACGGGTCATTCCGGAGCGGCGGTGAACGCGAGGAGGCGATGGGCCTCTGCGTGGGCTCCAGGCTGGCGTGATCCCCTGTAAGGGAATATTGCAGGCCCGTTTGAGGCGGCATTATAAGGACTTTTTTGCCTACGTGCTGCGGCGAAATGGCTCACAGAAGGGGCGGCGAGTGACAGATCCGCGTGGGAGCGAGGGTTTACAAGGCTTTGGCCGCTTAAGATTTTTTTTGCATGAAGCGGATCGCGGATTTTTTTGATCAAAAAACCAGCGTTTTTTGCGGTTTTGCACTACATGTTGTGTTTCTTGACCGTTTTTGGTGGCTCCAGACACAACCAGGCCCGAGCGGAATCGGGCCGTGGAAATTGCCAGTTGTGATCAGCCGTTGGAGCAGCCGCTGCCCATGATGCTGTAGCGCAGGATGTGGCGCTGGCCTTTGGAGTCGTCGTATTCCATCTTGGCCGGGACCACTTCGCAGACGTTCGGGATGTCGCTCATGGAGATGACTTTGGCGATGTCCAGGTGGGTGGAGTAGGTGTACTCCTCAATGGCTGGTTTTTGCTGTGCAGCGTCGGTCGGGGCCTCGTCTGCCATGGCGGTGGCGCAGAGGCTGCCGAGGACCAGAACCCATAAAGCTTTCATCTGTATTTCACCTTTTTTGAGGTCGAGTGGGGTCACGCAACCTTTTTGGGGCTGCGTGTGGAGCAAGTATTGGAAGTTGGATTAACGGCCTTCGTGGGGGCTGTGTTGCGTTAATCGTGTTTGCCGGTTGGCGAGGTGGATTTTAGGGGGTGGTGGGTGTCGTAAAAAGCCGTGGTTTTGATAAACACTGTTGGTTGATCTGGTAACAATCGCTGCAGGTGGCGGGTGTTGTCTGTTGCATCTATGTTGGATTTGCCGCCGTCATCGCGAGCAAGCTCGGCTCCCACAGGGGGAGCGGCGTTGGACGTAAAGTGAGCGTTCAATGGAGATCAACTGTGGGAGCGAGCTTGCTCGCGATAGCAGTGGACCAGTTTGCATGGATATTGGCTGACCCACCGCCATCGCGAGCAAGCTCGGCTCCCACAGGCTCACTCCCACAGGAAAATGCCGGCAGGCAGGGCCTTGCACGTTAGTACCGACATTTTGTAGGGACTTGTTACTACCATCGTCGAATGGTTCTATAGGCCCGCCCCGGGCTACAACGGGATCATACAAAAACAACTATTCACCGAGGTAAGAAAGATGAGTGCGGCTTCTGTGTATCCCGTTCGTCCCGAGGTTGCGGCCAATACGCTGACTGACGAGGCGACCTACAAGGCCATGTACCAGCAGTCGGTCGTCAATCCGGACGGCTTCTGGCGCGAGCAGGCCAAGCGCCTCGATTGGATCAAGCCTTTCACCACGGTGAAGCAGACTTCCTTCGACGACCACCATGTCGACATCAAGTGGTTCGCCGACGGCACCTTGAACGTTTCCTACAACTGCCTCGACCGTCACCTGGCCGAGCGCGGCGATCAAATTGCGATTATCTGGGAAGGCGATGACCCGTCCGAGAGCCGCAACATCACCTATCGCGAGCTGCACGAAGAAGTCTGCAAGTTCGCCAACGCCCTGCGCGGCCAGGACGTTCATCGCGGCGACGTGGTGACCATCTACATGCCGATGATCCCTGAAGCCGTGGTCGCGATGCTGGCCTGTACCCGGATCGGTGCGATTCACTCGGTGGTGTTCGGTGGTTTCTCCCCTGAAGCACTGGCCGGCCGGATCATCGACTGCAAATCCAAAGTGGTGATCACTGCCGACGAAGGCGTTCGCGCCGGCAAGAAGATTCCGCTCAAGGCCAACGTCGATGACGCGCTGACCAACCCGGAAACCAGCAGCATCCAGAAAGTCATCGTGTGCAAGCGCACGGCCGGCAACATCAAGTGGAACCAGCACCGTGACATCTGGTACGAAGACCTGATGAAGGTGGCCGGCACCGTTTGCGCGCCGAAGGAAATGGGCGCCGAGGAAGCGCTGTTCATCCTCTACACCTCCGGTTCCACCGGCAAGCCCAAGGGCGTGCAGCACACCACGGCCGGCTACTTGCTGTATGCGGCGCTGACCCATGAGCGGGTGTTCGACTACAAGCCTGGCGAAGTCTACTGGTGCACCGCCGACGTGGGTTGGGTCACCGGTCACAGCTATATCGTCTACGGCCCGCTGGCCAATGGCGCGACCACGCTGCTGTTCGAAGGCGTGCCGAACTATCCGGACATCACCCGGGTGGCCAAGGTCATCGACAAGCACAAGGTCAGCATCCTCTACACCGCGCCAACCGCCATCCGCGCGATGATGGCTTCGGGCACCGCCGCGGTCGAAGGCGCCGATGGCAGCAGCCTGCGCCTGTTGGGTTCGGTGGGCGAGCCGATCAACCCGGAAGCCTGGGACTGGTACTACAAAAATGTCGGCAAGGAGCGTTGCCCGATCGTCGACACCTGGTGGCAGACCGAAACCGGTGGTGTGCTGATCAGCCCGCTGCCAGGCGCCACGGCGTTGAAGCCGGGTTCCGCGACTCGTCCGTTCTTTGGGGTGGTGCCAGCGTTGGTGGACAACCTCGGCAACCTGATCGAAGGCGCGGCCGAAGGCAACCTGGTGATCCTCGATTCGTGGCCAGGCCAGGCACGTACGCTGTACGGCGACCATGATCGTTTTGTCGACACCTACTTCAAGACCTTCAGCGGCATGTACTTCACCGGTGACGGCGCCCGTCGTGACGAGGATGGCTACTACTGGATCACCGGTCGGGTGGATGACGTGCTCAACGTGTCCGGTCACCGCATGGGCACGGCCGAGATCGAGAGCGCCATGGTCGCCCACCCGAAAGTCGCCGAAGCGGCGGTGGTGGGTGTGCCGCACGACATCAAGGGGCAGGGCATCTATGTCTACGTCACTCTCAATGCCGGCGAAGAAACCAGCGAGGCCCTGCGCCTGGAGCTGAAGAACTGGGTGCGCAAGGAGATCGGTCCGATTGCTTCGCCGGATGTGATCCAGTGGGCGCCCGGGCTGCCGAAGACCCGTTCCGGCAAGATCATGCGCCGCATCCTGCGCAAGATTGCCACGGCGGAGTACGACGGGTTGGGTGATATCTCCACCCTGGCCGATCCGGGTGTGGTGGCGCATCTGATCGAGACGCACAAGACCATGAACGTGGCCTGACGGTCGCATGTAGCGCCAAAAGCCCCGCCCGGTATTTGCCGGGTGGGGCTTTTTTATGCGTCCGGCGTGGATCCTTGTGGAGAGAGGCTTTATCCCCGATTTGTGGGAGCAAGGCTTGCCCGCGATGCAGGCGATGCGGTCCTTCAGAAACCGAGGCGCTTGCATCGCGAGCAAGCTTTGCTCCCACAAATCAGCGCGCCTGGAGCAGTCGGCGAATAAATATCGACCTTCAAAGCAGGACGCTTCCGAACGTTACCGGTGTTTCGAAATGTGTAACCAAAGGCGCCACAACGGGGCGATGTGAAACGTGAAGCCCCGTCATAGGGCGGATCCAGGCGTTTCAGAAAATAAGCCGACACGCTGTGCTTGCCGGATTAGAAGGGTTTGCGAATAATGGGCCCGCTATTTGCAGCATAGATCGGTTTCCCTTCTTTTGCTCTTGCATGAATTTGCGGAGCTGTCAATGTGCTCGAACAGCTTTCTCGGTGCTTCTGTAATTTGTTGTCGCATTGAAGAAATATCGGCTTCGGGCCTGTCGTTAGAATGCCGATCACTCGCTCGTCGTGGCTCGCGTTGGTTAAACCGTGAGCTCCCTAGGACGCAGCGCCAACGTTCGTTTCACCCATTCGCATATTGGGCTGTCGCTCACTCTGCCGTTTTTGCCCTTTACCGATGGAGTCCCAAGATGAAGAAACTTGTGCTGCTTGGCGCCCTGGCACTGTCCGTGCTGTCCCTGCCGACTTTCGCTGATGAGAAGCCCCTGAAGATTGGTATCGAAGCGGCTTACCCTCCGTTCGCCTCCAAAGCCCCGGATGGCAGCATCGTCGGTTTCGACTACGACATCGGCAACGCGCTGTGCGAAGAGATGAAGGTCAAGTGCGTGTGGGTCGAGCAAGAGTTCGACGGCCTGATCCCAGCGCTGAAGGTGCGCAAGATCGACGCGATCCTGTCGTCCATGTCCATCACCGAAGATCGCAAGAAGTCGGTTGATTTCACCAACAAGTACTACAACACCCCGGCCCGTCTGGTGATGAAGGCCGGTACCCAGGTCGGCGACAACCTGGCTGAGCTCAAGGGCAAGAACATCGGCGTGCAGCGCGGTTCGATCCACGAGCGTTTCGCCCGTGAAGTGCTGGCTCCGCTGGGTGCCGAGATCAAGCCATACGGTTCGCAGAACGAGATCTACCTGGATGTGTCCGCTGGTCGTCTCGACGGCACCGTGGCAGACGCTACGCTGTTGGATGACGGCTTCCTCAAGACCGATGCCGGCAAGGGGTTCGCGTTCGTCGGCCCGGCCTTTACCGACGAGAAATACTTCGGCGACGGTATCGGTATCGCGGTTCGCAAGGGCGATGCCCTGAAAGACAAGATTAATGGCGCGATCACCGCCATTCGCGAGAACGGCAAGTACAAGCAAATCCAGGACAAATACTTCGCTTTCGATATCTACGGCAAGTAACGACGTCCCGCCACTCGTGCGAAATGGCGCAAGCAACAGGATCTCTGCGGTTTGCGCCATTTTTTCATCCCACTTTCGAGGACCTGAATCATGTTGAAAGGCTACGGGGCTGTCATCCTCGATGGCGCATGGTTGACGCTTGAGCTCGCCTTGTCGTCCATGGCCCTGGCCATCGTCCTGGGGTTGATCGGCGTTGCGTTGCGCCTCTCTCCGGTGCGCTGGCTGGCGTGGCTGGGCGACCTGTATTCCACGGTCATTCGCGGCATTCCCGACCTGGTGTTGATCCTGCTGATTTTCTACGGCGGCCAGGACCTGCTCAATCGCGTGGCGCCGATGCTCGGCTATGACGACTACATCGACCTGAACCCGCTGGCGGCCGGTATCGGCACCCTGGGCTTCATCTTCGGTGCGTACCTGTCGGAAACCTTTCGTGGTGCATTCATGGCGATCCCCAAGGGGCAGGCCGAGGCGGGCATGGCGTACGGCATGAACGGCTTCCAGGTGTTCTTCCGAGTGTTGGTGCCGCAGATGATTCGCCTGGCGATTCCGGGCTTCACCAACAACTGGCTGGTATTGACCAAGGCCACCGCGCTGATTTCCGTGGTGGGCCTGCAAGACATGATGTTCAAGGCCAAGCAGGCGGCGGATGCCACTCGCGAGCCTTTCACCTTCTTCCTCGCAGTGGCGGCGATGTACCTGGTGATCACCAGTGTCTCGTTGCTGGCATTGCGTCACCTTGAGAAGCGCTACTCGGTAGGCGTAAGGGCGGCTGATCTATGATCTTCGACTACAACGTCATCTATGAAGCCTTGCCGCTGTATTTCAGTGGCTTGCTGACCACCCTCAAATTGTTGGCCCTGTCGCTGTTCTTTGGTCTGCTGGCGGCGTTGCCCCTGGGGCTGATGCGCGTCTCGAAGCAGCCGATCGTCAACATGACGGCCTGGCTCTACACCTACGTGATCCGCGGCACGCCGATGCTGGTGCAGTTGTTCCTGATCTACTACGGGCTGGCGCAGTTCGCGGTCGTGCGCGAAAGCTTCCTCTGGCCGTGGCTGTCCAGCGCGACGTTCTGTGCGTGCCTGGCGTTCGCCATCAACACCAGCGCCTACACCGCCGAAATCATCGCCGGCAGCCTGCGGGCCACGCCCAACGGTGAGATCGAGGCGGCCAAGGCCATGGGCATGTCGCGCTACAAGCTGTATCGCCGGATCCTGCTGCCGTCGGCCTTGCGTCGGGCGCTGCCGCAATACAGCAACGAAGTGATCATGATGCTGCAGACCACCAGCCTGGCCTCCATCGTGACCCTGATCGACATCACCGGCGCCGCGCGTACGGTGAATGCGCAGTATTACTTGCCGTTCGAGGCCTACATCACGGCCGGCGCGTTCTACCTGTGCCTGACCTTCATCCTGGTGCGCCTGTTCAAACTGGCCGAGCGCCGCTGGCTGGGTTACCTGGCCCCGCGCAAGCACTGATAACGCATCGATCCGATCGACTGCTCAATGACTGACGTTTTGTGAGAACCGACCGCATGTACAAGCTTGAAGTCCAAGACCTGCATAAACGCTATGGCAGTCACGAAGTGCTCAAGGGCGTGTCCCTGAAAGCCGCCGCTGGCGATGTAATCAGCATCATCGGCTCCAGTGGCTCTGGCAAGAGTACTTTCCTGCGTTGCATCAACCTGCTTGAGCAACCCCATGCCGGCAAGATTCTGCTCAACAACGAAGAGCTGAAGCTGGTCGCCGGCAAGGATGGCGCCATGAAGGCCGCGGACCCCAAGCAACTGCAACGCATGCGTTCGCGGCTGTCGATGGTGTTCCAGCATTTCAACCTGTGGTCCCACATGACCGCGCTGGAAAACATCATGGAAGCGCCCGTGCATGTACTGGGCGTGGCCAAGGCTGAAGCGCGGGAGAAGGCCGAGCACTACCTGAACAAGGTCGGCGTGGCCCATCGCAAGGATGCCTACCCGGGCCACATGTCTGGCGGCGAGCAGCAGCGCGTGGCGATTGCCCGTGCGCTGGCGATGGAGCCTGAGGTGATGCTGTTCGACGAACCGACCTCGGCGCTGGACCCGGAGCTGGTGGGCGACGTGCTCAAGGTGATGCAGGCCCTGGCCCTGGAAGGCCGGACCATGGTGGTGGTGACCCACGAAATGGGCTTTGCCCGTGAAGTGTCGAACCAGTTGGTGTTCCTGCACAAAGGCATCGTCGAAGAAAGCGGCAACCCACGCGAAGTGCTGGTCAATCCGCAATCGGAGCGCCTGCAACAATTTCTTTCGGGCAGCCTCAAGTAATCGCTCCCGTTACGCACCTGATTTGGGTCATGCTGCGCACCGTGCGCCAGATGGTCTAATTTGGTTGCAGCCGCTTTTGGCTTTAACACTGTTTTCGCTTCGGATCGCCCGCCATGACTGCCCATCGAATAGGTTTCCTGATTTGGCCCAGCACTAAAGCCTTGACGCTGGCGCTGGCCGAGGACGCCTTGCGTGTCGCTCAGCGGGTGCATCCGGATGTGGTCTACGAGCTGTCGTTCTTGCAGGCCGAACCCCCGGCCGACGGCGCCTGGCAACTGCCGGGTGAGCCTTGGGCCGGCAAGCTGGAGGGGTTCCAGAAGCTGTTCCTGCTGGCCGATGAGCCACCAACCGCCCTGGCCTCGCCCCTGAGTAGCGCCCTCAAGCAACTGGTACGCGCCGGTTGTGTGATCGGCGGTTTGTCGGCCGGTGTCTATCCCTTGGCCCAACTGGGTTTGCTCGACGGTTACCGTGCCGCCGTGCATTGGCGCTGGCAGGACGATTTCTCCGAGCGCTTCCCCAAGGTCATCGCCACCAGCCATCTGTTCGACTGGGACCGCGATCGCCTGAGCGCTTGCGGTGGCATGTCGGTGCTGGATCTGTTGCTGGCGGTGCTGGCCCGGGATCACGGCGCGGAACTGGCCGGCGCGGTGTCGGAAGAGTTGGTGGTCGAGCGCATTCGCGAAGGCGGCGAGCGCCAGCGCATCCCGCTGCAGAACCGCCTCGGTTCCAGCCACCCGAAGCTCACCCAGGCGGGTGCTGCTGATGGAAGCCAATATCGAAGAGCCACTGACCACCGACGAAATCGCCCAGCATGTGTGCGTGTCTCGCCGGCAACTGGAGCGGATCTTCAAGCAATACCTCAACCGCGTGCCCAGCCAGTACTACCTGGAGCTGCGCCTGAACAAGGCCCGGCAGATGTTGATGCAGACCAGCAAATCCATCATCCAGATCGGCCTGTCCTGCGGTTTCTCCTCGGGGCCACACTTCTCCAGTGCCTACCGCAACTTCTTCGGCGCCACGCCGCGGGAAGACCGCAACCAGCGACGCAGCAGCAGCCCGTTCGAATTGTCCTCGGTGCCGTCCGAGCGCGGCTAGGGTTGGCACAGCCGCCTTGTGGTGAGTGGGTCTGTGGGAGCAAGGCTTGTGGGAGCAAGGCTTGCCCGTGATGCAGGCGCCACGTTTGTGCAGGCTGACCGAGTTATCGTTCATCGCGAGCAAGCTTTGCTCCCACAGATAAATCCCCTCGCCACAAGTGTTGTGGCTGGCAAGGGGAGGCGTCTGAATCAAATCTCGAGGCGGGCGCCTCAAATCCCTTGGCAACGTTTAAACTGCGCCTTTGCGACGCTATTTGTCGCATTGCCGTAAACCCGCGAAAAACGTGGGTTGGCGCTATAAGAAGTTGTCGCTTGGCGGCAAGGCCGGGCTGAAAACTGTCCTTACAATCCTTACCAAGCCCGCCAGTTCCAGGCGGGTGTTCCTCATCAGGAGACTCCGATGTCCGTTGAGCAAGCCGCGGTACAACGCGCCGATTTCGACCAGGTTATGGTTCCCAACTATGCGCCTGCTGCCTTCATACCTGTGCGTGGCGCCGGTTCCCGCGTATGGGACCAATCCGGTCGCGAGCTGATCGACTTTGCTGGCGGTATCGCAGTCAACGTACTGGGCCATGCCCACCCGGCGCTGGTCGGCGCACTGACCGAGCAGGCCAACAAGCTGTGGCACGTCTCCAATGTCTTCACCAATGAGCCGGCCCTGCGCCTGGCCCATAAGCTGATTGACGCAACCTTTGCCGAGCGCGCGTTCTTCTGCAACTCCGGCGCCGAAGCCAACGAGGCCGCCTTCAAGCTGGCCCGTCGCGTTGCGTTCGATCGTTTCGGTAGCGAGAAATACGAAATCATTGCCGCGCTCAATAGCTTCCACGGTCGCACCCTGTTCACCGTCAACGTCGGCGGGCAGTCGAAGTACTCCGACGGTTTCGGGCCTAAAATTACCGGCATCACCCACGTTCCTTACAACGACCTGGCGGCTTTGAAAGCGGCTGTCTCGGACAAGACCTGCGCCGTGGTGCTGGAACCGATCCAGGGCGAGGGCGGTGTGCTGCCGGCCGAGCTGGCTTATCTGCAAGGCGCCCGCGAGCTGTGCGATGCCCACGATGCGCTGCTGGTGTTCGACGAAGTGCAGACCGGCATGGGCCGCAGCGGTCATCTGTTCGCCTACATGCACTACGGCGTGGTCCCGGACATCCTCACCAGCGCCAAGAGCCTGGGCGGTGGTTTCCCGATTGCCGCGATGCTCACCACCGAAGCGCTGGCCAAGCACCTGGTCGTCGGCACCCACGGCACCACTTACGGCGGCAATCCGCTGGCCTGTGCGGTGGCCGAAGCGGTGATCGATGTGGTCAATACGCCCGAGGTGCTAGGTGGTGTCAAAACCAAGCACGCCAAGTTCAAGGCGCGCCTGGAGCAGATCGGCGAGAAGTACGGCCTGTTCACCCAAGTGCGTGGCCTGGGCCTGCTGATTGGTTGCGTGCTGAACGACGCCTGGAAAGGCAAAGCCAAGGACATCTTCAACGCCGCCGAACAGGAAGGCCTGATGATCCTGCAAGCCGGCCCGGACGTGATTCGCTTCGCCCCGAGCCTGGTGGTCGAAGACGCCGACATCGACGCCGGCCTGGACCGCTTCGAGCGGGCCGCGGCGAAGCTGACGCAAGCCTGATTGTTTACAGACTGTACCGGCTCCAATGTGGAGCCGGGCTTTTGTGGGAGCAAAGCTTGCTCGCGACGGATCGCCTCGGCCTTGCAGGTAGAACTCATTGCCTGCATCGCGAGCAAGCTTTGCTCCCACAAACCTGCTCCCACATTTGAGTCAATAGGGAGGCAGGTCCGGTATTTTTTTCTCTGTGTCGACCCAACGGTCGAACCCTTTATTTCAAGTTAAGGAGTGACACCATGCTGGTGATGCGCCCCGCGCAAATGGCTGATCTGGGCGAGGTACAGCGTCTGGCTGCGGACAGTCCGATCGGTGTCACTTCCTTGCCGGATGACGTGGAACGCCTGAGCGACAAGATCGCCGCAAGCGAAGCCTCGTTTGCCGCCGAAGTCAGCTTCAACGGCGAGGAAAGCTATTTCTTCGTCCTTGAAGACACCGCGACCGGCAAACTGGCCGGCTGCTCGGCCATCGTCGCGTCGGCCGGTTATTCCGAACCGTTCTACAGCTTTCGCAACGAGACCTTCGTTCACGCTTCCCGTGAGCTGAAGATCCACAACAAGATCCACGTGCTTTCCCAATGCCACGACCTGACCGGTAACAGCTTGCTGACCAGTTTCTACGTGGTGCCGGAGCTGGTGGGCTCGCCATGGTCGGAACTCAACTCGCGCGGGCGGCTGTTGTTCGTCGCCAGCCATCCGGAGCGGTTCGCCGATTCGGTGGTGACCGAGATCGTCGGCTACAGCGATGAGAATGGCGACTCGCCGTTCTGGGACGCCATCGGTCGCAACTTCTTCGACCTCAACTACGCCGCCGCCGAGCGCTTGTGCGGGCTGAAAAGCCGTACCTTCCTCGCCGAGCTGATGCCCCATTACCCGATCTACGTGCCGTTGTTGCCGGACGCCGCCCAGGAAGCCATGGGCCAGGTCCACCCGCGGGCGCAGATCACCTTCGACATCCTGATGCGCGAGGGTTTCGAGACCGATCACTACATCGACATCTTCGACGGTGGCCCGACCCTGCATGCCCGCGTCTCGGGGATCCGCTCGATCGCCCAGAGCCGCGTGGTGCCGGTCAAGATCGGCGAACCGGTCAAGGGCGCCGGTCGCCAATACCTGGTGGCCAATGCCCAATTGCAGGATTACCGCGCCGTGCTGCTCGAACTCGACTACGCGCCGGGCAAGCCTGTGACCCTGGACATGGAAGCGGCCGAAGCCTTGGGCGTTGGCGAAGGCGCCAGCGTGCGTCTGGTAGCTGTTTAACGCCTTACCGCTGAGTTTCGCGGGTGGCGCAAGCGACCCGTTTGAGGAGATAGCATGATCGTTCGTCCCGTACGCAGCAGCGATTTACCCGCTCTGATCGCCCTGGCCCGCAGCACCGGCACCGGCCTGACCACCTTGCCGGCCAATGAAGAGCGTCTGGCCCATCGGGTCGGCTGGGCCGAGAAGACCTTTCGCGGCGAAGCCGGGCGCGGTGACGCGGACTACCTGTTCGTGCTCGAAGACGATGACGGTCGCGTGGTGGGCATTTCCGCCATCGCTGGTGCCGTGGGGCTGCGTGAGCCCTGGTACAACTTCCGGGTCGGCCTGACGGTCAGTGCTTCCCAGGAATTGAACATCTATCGGGAAATCCCGACGCTGTTCCTGGCCAACGACCTGACCGGCAATTCCGAACTGTGCTCGTTGTTCCTCCATGCCGACTTCCGCAGTGGCCTCAATGGCCGGATGTTGGCCAAGGCCCGTCTGCTGTTCATCGCCGAATTCCCGAACCTGTTCGGCAATAAAATCATCGCCGAGATGCGCGGCATGTCCGACGACAGCGGGCGTTCGCCGTTTTGGGAAAGCCTGGGCCGGCATTTCTTCAAGATGGAATTCAGCCAGGCCGATTACCTCACCGGCGTGGGCAACAAGGCGTTCATCGCCGAGCTGATGCCCAAGTTTCCGCTGTACACCTGTTTCTTGTCCGAAGATGCCCGGGCCGTGATCGGCCAGGTTCATCCGGATACGGAACCGGCATTGTCGATGCTCAAGAGCGAAGGTTTCAGCTACCAGGGTTACGTCGACATCTTCGACGCCGGCCCGGCGGTGGAATGCGAAACCGGCAAGATCCGCGCGATTCGCGACAGCCAGGCGCTGGTGCTGGCCATCGGCACGCCGGGCGATGACGCCACGCCGTTCCTCATCCATAACCGCAAGCGCGAAGACTGCCGCATCACCGCTGCACCGGCGCGCTTCGCCGCAGGCACACTGGTGGTCGATCCGTTGACCGCCAAACGTCTTCAACTCAACGCCGGCGATCAGGTGCGTGCCGTCGCGTTGTCCGCTGCCCGGGAGTCGAAATGATGAACTCGTTGTACATCGCCGGTAGCTGGCTGGAAGGCCAGGGCGACCTCTTTGAATCGTTGAACCCGGTGACCCAGCAGGTGTTGTGGTCGGGCAACGGCGCCACGGCGGCGCAAGTGGAGTCGGCGGTGCAGGCCGCGCGCCAGGCGTTCCCGGACTGGGCACGGCGCTCGCTGGATGAGCGCATCCAGGTGCTGGAAGCCTTTGCCGCGTCCCTGAAAAGCCACGCGGACGAACTGGCCCAGTGCATTGGTGAAGAAACCGGCAAGCCGTTGTGGGAAGCGGCGACCGAAGTCACCAGCATGGTCAACAAAGTCGCCATTTCGGTGCAGAGCTACCGCGAGCGGACCGGCGAGAAGAGCGGCCCCCTGGGCGACGCCACCGCCGTGCTGCGCCACAAGCCCCACGGTGTGGTGGCGGTGTTCGGCCCCTACAACTTCCCCGGCCACTTGCCCAACGGCCACATCGTGCCTGCGCTGCTGGCCGGCAACAGCGTGTTGTTCAAGCCGAGCGAGCTGACGCCGAAAGTCGCCGAGCTGACGGTCAAGTGCTGGGTCGAAGCCGGCCTGCCGGCGGGTGTGCTGAACCTGCTGCAAGGTGCCCGGGAAACCGGTATCGCCCTGGCGGCGAACCTGGGTATCGACGGGCTGTTCTTCACCGGCTCCAGCCGCACCGGCAATCTGTTGCACCAACAATTTTCCGGGCGCCCGGACAAGATCCTCGCGCTGGAAATGGGCGGTAACAACCCACTGGTGGTGGATGAGGTGGCGGACGTCGATGCGGCGGTCTACACCATTATCCAGTCCGCCTTCATTTCCGCCGGGCAGCGCTGCACCTGTGCGCGCCGCCTGCTGGTGCCGGAAGGCGCCTGGGGCGATGCCTTGCTGGCGCGCCTGGTGGCGGTCAGCTCGACTCTTGATGTCGGTGCCTTTGATCAGCAACCGGCGCCATTCATGGGCTCGGTGATTTCCCTGGGCGCGGCGAAGGCGCTGATGGATGCGCAAAACCATTTGCTGGGCAAAGGCGCCGTGCCGCTGTTGGCCATGACCCAACCCCAGGCCCAGGCGGCATTGCTGACGCCGGGTATCCTGGACGTGACGGCCGTGGCCGAGCGTCCTGATGAAGAGCTGTTCGGGCCGTTGCTGCAAGTGATCCGCTACAAAGATTTCGCAGCGGCAATCACCGAGGCCAACAACACGCAATATGGCCTGGCCGCCGGGTTGCTGTCCGATTCCCAGGAGCGTTATCAGCAGTTCTGGCTGCAGAGCCGCGCCGGTATCGTCAATTGGAACAAACAGCTGACCGGCGCCGCCAGCAGCGCACCGTTCGGCGGTGTCGGTGCCTCGGGCAACCACCGCGCCAGTGCTTATTACGCGGCCGATTATTGCGCGTATCCGGTGGCTTCCCTGGAGACACCAAGCCTTGTCATGCCGGCTGCCCTGACCCCCGGCGTGCGCATGGTGTGAACCCCAATCGCGAGCAAGCTCGCTCCCACAAAGGATTGCGCAAAACCCTGTGGGAGCGAGCTTGCTCGCGATGGCCGCGCTGCGGTTGTTACTTGATGCCTATAAAAAAACAGATTCTCGTGGAGCCTCGCTGATGAAATCCTATGAAGTCAACTTTGACGGTCTAGTGGGGCCGACCCATAACTATGGCGGGCTCTCGTACGGCAACGTCGCGTCCCAGAGCAACAGCCAGCAGTCCTCCAACCCCAAGGAAGCGGCGCTGCAGGGCCTGGCGAAAATGAAAGCGCTGATGGACATGGGTTTCCAGCAAGGCGTGCTGGCGCCGCAGGAGCGCCCGGACGTGGCGGCCCTGCGCCGCTTGGGCTTTGCCGGCAGCGATGCCCAGGTCATCCAACAGGCCGCGAAAGAAGCGATGCCGCTGCTGGTTGCCAGTTGCTCGGCTTCCAGCATGTGGGTGGCCAACGCCGCCACGGTCAGCCCGAGCGCCGATACCGCCGATGGCCGCGTGCATTTCACCGCCGCCAACCTGAACTGCAAGTACCACCGCAGCATCGAGCATCCGACCACCAGTCGCGTGCTGGGGGCGATGTTCGCCAACCAGCAGCACTTCGCCCATCACGCCGCCTTGCCGGCGGTGGCGCAGTTCGGCGACGAAGGCGCGGCCAACCACACCCGTTTCTGCCGCGCCTACGGCGAGGCCGGCGTCGAATTCTTCGTCTTCGGTCGCAGTGCCTTCGACACCCGTTACCCCGCACCGCAGAAATACCCGGCGCGCCAGACCCTGGAAGCCTCCCAGGCCGTTGCCCGCCTGCATGGCCTGAGGGAGGAGGGCGTGGTGTACGCCCAACAGAACCCGTCGGTGATCGACCAGGGTGTGTTCCACAACGACGTGATCGCGGTGGGCAATGGCGAAGTGTTGTTCTATCACGAGGATGCATTCCTCGAGACCGACAAGATGCTGGCCGAACTGAGCAGCAAACTCGCCAAGGTCGGTGGGAAGTTTCAATCGGTGTGCGTGCCGCGTTCGGCGGTCACCGTCGATGATGCGGTACGTTCCTACCTGTTCAATAGCCAGTTGCTGTCGCGTCCCGACGGCTCGATGCTGTTGATCGTGCCGGAAGAATGCCGCAGCAACGAACGCGTCTGGCACTACTTGCAAGGCCTGACGGGCGCTGGCGGGGTCATCCGCGAAGTGAAGGTCTTCGACCTCAAGCAAAGCATGCAGAACGGTGGCGGCCCGGCTTGCCTGAGGTTGCGCGTGGCCCTCAATGAAACCGAGCTGGCGGCCGTCAACCCAGGGGTTATCATGACCGCGCCGCTGTACGATTCGCTGACCCAATGGGTCGAGCGCCACTACCGCGACCGCATGACCGAAAATGACCTGGCAGACCCGCAGTTGCTGCTCGAATGCCGTGCGGCACTGGATGAATTGACACAAATCCTTAAACTTGGCGCGGTTTATCCTTTCCAGATCAATTGAAAGCGCGCGCGACCTGACTACAGTCAAAGCAGGGCGCGTTGCCTTATCCCCAGACGAGAACGTAAAGACATGAGCGATACCCTGCAACTGATCCTTGAAGACACCGACGGCACCCAACTGGAAACCTCCTGCACCCGTGTCGCGGTGATGTGGCAAGGCAAGGAGTTGTGGATCCAGCAGGACGGCCGCGGTCAGCTGCTGATCGGCGTCGATGTCGAGGAAGGGGACGAGGAATACGCCAACCTGTTGTTGCGTCCATTGGCGACCAACCTGGTCAGCCTGCAACTGGAAATGGAACCGGCGGACGTCGGCGACGATGACCATGTCCATGGCCCGGATTGCGGCCACGACCATTAAGGAAACCGCGCTATGCTCGCCCTCGGCAAACTGCTTGAACTGACCCTCGCCGGCCGTGAACCGGCGGAGAAGACTCAACTGACTGTCGAAGGCGTACGGATGCGCTGGTTGAGCGAGGGCGCGCTGGAGGTCAAGCCGCCCGAAGCCCGGGATAATGGCCTGGACCTGCTGCTGTCGGCCGGTATCCACGGCAACGAAACCGCGCCGATCGAATTGCTCGACCGTCTGTTGCACGACATTGCCCGTGGCGACCTGAAACCGCGGGCACGCATTCTGTTCCTGTTCGGCAACCCCGAGGCCATCCGGCGCGGTGAGCGTTTCGTCGAACAGGACGTCAACCGGCTGTTCAATGGCCGCCATGAACTGAGCGGCGGTCCTGAAGCGTTGCGAGCCTGTGAACTGGAGCGGCTGGCTGCCAGTTTCTTCAGTCGGCCGGAACGCAGCCGCTTGCACTACGACCTGCACACCGCGATTCGAGGCTCGAAGATCGAGCAGTTCGCCCTCTACCCATGGAAAGAAGGTCGCCAGCATTCACGCCGTGAACTGGCGCGCCTGCGTGCCGCGGGCATGGAGGCGGTGTTGCTGCAGAACAAACCGTCCATCGTCTTCAGTGCCTACACCTACGATCAGCTCGGCGCCGAGTCCTTCACCCTGGAACTGGGCAAGGCCCGGCCATTCGGACAGAACGACGGGGTCAACGTCAGCCTGCTGGAAACCCGGCTGCAACAGATCATCGAAGGCAACGAGCCGGAGCTGGATGAAGGGCTCGACGGCCTTCAACTGTTCAGCGTGGCGCGGGAAGTCATCAAGCACAGCGACAGCTTCCGCCTGAACCTGCCGGCGGATATCGAGAACTTCTCCGAGCTTGAAAAAGGTTATGTGCTGGCTGAGGACATCGCCCAGACCCGCTGGGTGATCGAAGAGGAGGGCGCGCGGATCATCTTCCCGAACCCCAGGGTGAAGAATGGCTTGCGGGCCGGGATTTTGATCGTGCCGGCGACGGACGAAAACCTGATTTAAAGCCCCCACAAACCAATGTGGGAGCGAGCTTGCTCGCGATAGCGGTGGATCAGTCAATGCTGAAGGTGACTGACACTCCGCCATCGCGAGCAAGCTCGCTCCCACAGGTTTTCTTTGCAGCTTTTAGACCGCTACCGCCCGCTGTTCACTACGCCGCAACGCCCGGGTCTTGTGCAAGGTATCGGCGCAGGTCTTCGCCGCTTCCTGGCCCTTGTGCACGAAATGCTCGAAGAAAAACTTCTGATGTTCTTCCCCAGCATGAAAGTGATGCGGCGTGAGCACGACCGAGAACACCGGCACTTCGGTTTCCAGCTGTACCTGCATCAGGCCGCTGATCACCGATTGGGCGACGAACTCGTGACGATAGATGCCCCCGTCCACCACCAGGCCGGCGGCGACGATGCCGGCGTAGCGGCCTGACTTGGCCAGCAGCTTGGCGTGCAGCGGAATCTCGAAGGCGCCGCCAACTTCGAAGAAGTCGATGTCGCTTTCCTGATAACCCTGGTTGATCATTTCGGCGACGAAGCCTTTACGGCTTTGGTCGACGATTTCCTTGTGCCAGCAGGCCTGGATGAACGCGACGCGCTCGCCCGGGTGACTTTTGCTTTTGCTGTCGATTGCAGTGGGTTGCATGTTCTGGTTCCTGTTTGTGTGAAAAACAGGGCGTCATGAATCGAAGGGGATTCGAGGGTACGCCGCGCACGGACAGTCGCAGTCGGCCCTTGGGTGCCAATCCCGTTCTCTCTTCATCCGGACTATGACCGTCGGCCCCGGGATCACACCGGGTCTGCTGACCTTGTCGCTACACCGCCAAAGCCGTGTATCGCCAAGCGCTCGCGGGCTATGCACGTTGCGTGCAATTACCGCCGGTGGGGAGTTACACCCCGCCCTGAGAACGTTTTTGCCGCCATGGTTTGTGGCAGCGGAGGATTTTTAACACATAACCCCCTGTGGGAGCGAGCCGTGGGAGCAAAGCTTGCTCGCGAAAGCGGTGGGTCAGTCAACATCAATACTGTCTGACCCGACGCCATCGCGAGCAAGCTTTGCTCCCACGGCACACAAGGGGAGTGTTGCCCTTTCCGTCGATCAGACTTGATTATTCCGCGCCATGCCCGCAGTAATTGCCCTTCGAAAGGGAATTCCCCCACCAGAACCCGAGGCCAGATTCATGAGCGTTATCGATCTTCGCAGCGACACCGTCACCCAACCTACCGCCGGCATGCTCGACGCCATGGCCAGCGCGCCGACCGGCGACGATGTGTACGGCGAAGATCCGACTGTCAATCGCCTCGAAGCCGAACTGGCCGCGCGCCTGGGCTTTGCCGCAGCGCTGTTCGTGCCCACGGGCACCATGAGCAACCTGTTGGGGTTGATGGCCCACTGCGAGCGCGGCGACGAATACATCGTCGGCCAGCAGGCTCACACCTACAAATATGAAGGTGGCGGGGCGGCGGTGCTCGGTTCGATCCAGCCCCAGCCCCTCGAGGTGCAGGCGGACGGTTCCCTGGACCTGGCGCACGTCGCCGCGGCGATCAAGCCCGATGACTTTCACTTTGCCCGCACTCGCCTGCTGGCCCTGGAAAACACCATGCAGGGCAAGGTGCTGCCTCTGGAATACCTGGCCCGGGCCCGGCGCTTCACCCAGGAACATGGCCTGGCCCTGCACCTGGACGGGGCGCGGTTGTACAACGCTGCGGTCAAGTTGAATGTCGATGCCCGGCAAATCACGCAACATTTCGACTCGGTGTCGGTGTGCCTGTCCAAGGGCCTTGGCGCTCCGGTGGGCTCGGTCCTGTGCGGCAGCGTCGAGCTGATCGGCAAGGCCCGTCGGCTGCGCAAGATGGTCGGGGGTGGAATGCGCCAGGCCGGCATTCTCGCGGCCGCGGGGCTGTATGCCCTGGAGCATCAGGTCCAGCGCCTGGCCGACGACCACGCCAATGCCCAACGGCTTGCCGAGGGCTTGCGTGCGGCGGGCTACGAGGTCGAGCCGGTGCAAACCAACATGGTCTACGTCCAAATGGGCGAGCGGGCCGAGGCGATCAAGGCGTTTGCCGATGAACGGGGCATCAAGCTCAGCGCGGCGTCACGCCTGCGAATGGTGACGCACATGGACGTAAGCTCGGCGCAAATCGACCAGGTGATCGCCACTTTCGTCGAATTTTCCTGCCAATGACCTGGCAACCGGGCCAATTGACAGTTTCTATCGCATAAACACGCTGTACCCCACGCGCAGGGCCGATATAATGCGGCCCTTTGCCGTTGCTTCGTCTGTTGACGTTTTGCACAGGCCTTTGGCCGCAGCCTCCGTGGAAGAACCTAATGAAAAGCGCAGAAATCCGTGAAGCCTTCCTTCGCTTCTTCGAAGAGCAAGGCCACACCCGAGTAGCCTCCAGCTCTTTGATTCCGGGCAATGACCCGACCCTGCTGTTCACCAACGCGGGGATGAACCAGTTCAAGGACTGCTTCCTGGGTCAGGAAAAACGTGCCTACACCCGTGCGGTGAGCAGCCAGAAATGCGTGCGCGCCGGCGGCAAGCACAACGACCTGGAAAACGTCGGTTATACCGCTCGTCACCACACCTTCTTCGAAATGCTGGGTAACTTCAGCTTCGGCGACTATTTCAAGCGCGACGCCATCACCTTCGCCTGGACCTTCCTGACGTCCGACAAGTGGCTGAACCTGCCCAAGGAAAAGCTTTGGGTAACGGTCTACGCCACCGATGACGAAGCCTATGACATCTGGACCAAAGAGGTCGGCGTCCCGGCAGAGCGCATGGTGCGTATTGGTGACAATAAAGGTGCGCCTTACGCCTCCGACAACTTCTGGACCATGGGCGACACCGGCCCATGCGGCCCATGCACCGAGATCTTCTACGATCACGGCGCCGACATCTGGGGCGGCCCACCCGGCTCGCCGGAAGAAGACGGCGACCGCTACATCGAGATCTGGAACAACGTGTTCATGCAGTTCAACCGCACCGCCGATGGCGTGTTGCATCCGCTGCCAGCGCCGTCGGTGGACACCGGCATGGGCCTGGAGCGGATCAGTGCGGTGCTGCAGCACGTTCATTCCAACTACGAAATCGACCTGTTCCAGAGCCTGCTGAGCGCGTCGGCCAAGGCCATCGGTTGCACCAACGACAACCAGGCTTCGCTGAAAGTGGTTGCTGACCACATCCGTTCCTGCGGCTTCCTGATTGCCGACGGTGTGCTGCCTTCCAACGAAGGTCGCGGCTATGTGCTGCGTCGGATCATCCGTCGCGCCTGCCGTCACGGTAACAAACTGGGCGCCAAGGGCAGCTTCTTCTATCAGATCGTCGCGGCATTGGCGGCCGAGATGGGCGACGCCTTCCCGGAGCTCAAGTCCCAGCAGGCGCACATCGAACGCGTGCTCAAGGCTGAAGAAGAGCAATTCGCCAAGACCCTGGAGCAAGGCCTGAAGATCCTCGAGCAGGACCTGGCCGAACTCAAGGGCAACGTGGTCCCGGGCGACGTGGTGTTCAAGCTGTACGACACCTACGGTTTCCCGATGGACCTGACCGGCGACATCGCCCGCGAACGCAACTTGACCCTCGACGAGGAAGGGTTCGAGCGCGAGATGGAAGCCCAGCGGGTGCGTGCGCGTTCCGCCAGCTCCTTTGGCATGGACTACAACAGTCTGGTCAAGGTTGACGTGGCCACCGAGTTCACCGGTTATGCCGGCACCACCGGCTCGGCCAAGATTGTCGCCATCTATAAGGACGGGCAATCGGTCGACATCCTGAGCGAAGGCCAGGAAGGCGTGATCGTGCTGGACAAGACCCCGTTCTACGCCGAATCCGGCGGCCAGATCGGCGACAGCGGTTACCTGCAGGCGGGCAGCTCGCGTTTCGACGTGCGTGACACCACCAAGACCGGTGGTGCGTTCCTGCACCACGGGGTGCTGGCGTCGGGCAGCTTGATGATTGCCGCTCCGGTGGCCGCCCATGTCGACGCCGAGGTTCGCCATGCCACGTCGCTGAACCACTCCGCCACGCACTTGCTGCACGCAGCGTTGCGCCAGGTGCTGGGCGAGCATGTCCAGCAGAAGGGCTCGTTGGTGGACAGTCAGCGCCTGCGCTTTGACTTCAGCCATTTCGAAGCCATTAAGCCTGAGCAACTCAAGGCGCTGGAAGACATCGTCAACGCCGAGATTCGCAAGAACTCCCCGGTGGAAACCGAAGAAACCGACATCGAGACTGCAAAGCGCAAAGGCGCGATGGCGTTGTTCGGCGAGAAATACGGCGACAGCGTGCGTGTGCTGAGCATGGGCGACTTCTCCGTTGAGCTGTGCGGTGGCATCCACGCCAACCGGACTGGCGATATCGGTTTGATGAAAATCATCAGTGAAGGTGGCGTGGCCTCCGGCGTGCGTCGGATCGAAGCGGTCACCGGTGCTGCGGCCCTGGCGTACCTCAACGCGGCCGAAGAACAACTCAAGGAAGCGGCAACCCTGATCCGGGGCAGCCGCGACAACCTGATCGACAAGCTGTCGGCAGTGCTGGAGCGCAACCGCCTGCTGGAAAAGCAACTCGAGCAGTTGCAGGCCAAGGCTGCCAGCGCCGCGGGCGACGATCTGTCGGCCCAGGCCGTGGATGTAAAGGGCGTGAACGTGTTGGCCGTGCGTGTGGACGGTCAGGATGGCAAGGCGCTGCTGGCGCTGGTCGATCAATTGAAAAACAAACTCGGCCGCGCAGTGATCCTGCTCGGCAGTGTCCATGAGGAAAAGGTCGTTCTCGTCGCAGGCGTGACCAAAGACCTGACTGGCCAACTCAAAGCCGGTGATTTGATGAAGCAGGCCGCTGCGGCAGTGGGCGGCAAGGGCGGTGGTCGTCCGGACATGGCGCAAGGCGGCGGTACCGACGTCGGCGCACTGGACGCGGCACTGGCCCAGACCGTTGCATTCGTAGAGCAGGGTATTTAAGGCAGCGTCGCGGGCTCGTGGTCTAGTGACGAGCCCAGCCGCTGTTTGAGTGATTATTGGGCGCCCTTCATGGGCAGAGGCGGCTTTGAAATGGCTTTGATCGTACAGAAATTTGGAGGCACCTCGGTCGGCACTGTCGAGAGAATCGAACAAGTCGCCGACAAGGTTAAGAAATTCCGTGAAGCGGGCGATGACCTGGTGGTTGTGTTGTCGGCAATGAGCGGCGAGACCAACCGTCTGATCGATCTGGCCAAGCAAATCAGCGGCGACCAGCAACCGGTTCCCCGTGAGCTGGACGTGATCGTTTCCACCGGCGAGCAGGTGACCATCGCCTTGTTGGCCATGGCGCTGATCAAGCGTGGTGTGCCAGCGGTGTCCTACACCGGCAACCAGGTGCGTATTCTGACGGACAGCGCGCACAACAAAGCGCGTATCCTGCAGATCGATGACCAGAAGATTCGCGGCGACCTGAAGGCTGGCCGTGTCGTGGTCGTCGCCGGTTTCCAGGGCGTGGACGAGCAGGGCAACATCACCACCCTCGGCCGTGGTGGTTCCGACACCACGGGCGTAGCGCTGGCAGCGGCTCTCAAGGCTGACGAGTGCCAGATCTACACCGACGTGGACGGTGTCTACACCACCGACCCGCGGGTCGTGCCTGTGGCTCAGCGCCTGGACAAGATCACGTTCGAAGAAATGCTCGAAATGGCCAGTCTCGGCTCGAAGGTGTTGCAGATCCGGGCGGTTGAATTCGCCGGCAAGTACAACGTTCCGCTGCGCGTTCTGCACAGCTTCAAAGAGGGTCCGGGCACCCTCATTACTATCGATGAAGAGGAATCCATGGAACAGCCGATCATTTCCGGCATCGCTTTCAACCGCGATGAAGCCAAGCTGACCATCCGTGGCGTGCCAGACACCCCCGGCGTGGCGTTCAAGATTCTCGGTCCGATCAGTGCCGCGAACATCGAAGTCGACATGATCGTGCAGAACGTGTCGCACGATAACACCACCGACTTCACCTTCACCGTGCACCGCAACGACTACCAGTCTGCCGAAGCGATCCTGAAAAAGACCGCTGGCGAGATCGGTGCCCGGGAAGTGGTGGGTGATACCAAGATCGCCAAGGTCTCGATCGTCGGTGTCGGCATGCGTTCCCACGCAGGTGTAGCCAGCCGCATGTTCGAATCCCTGGCCAAGGAAAGTATCAACATCCAGATGATTTCTACCTCGGAAATCAAGGTTTCCGTGGTCATCGAAGAGAAGTACCTGGAACTGGCCGTGCGCGCCCTGCACACGGCTTTCGAACTCGACGCTGCTGTCCAACCGGGCGAGTAAAGCGTTGTCTTGAGGGCGCGGCTGGACCGCGCCCTTTGTTTTTCTGAATGGCGCGTCCCAAAACTGTTCTTTTGCCCGCGCTGGTCAATACTAGGCCTGTAGGCTTCGACCGTTTCGGTTGTAGGTCCAATGCCTTTTTTTTGCAGACTGTTGTCCCTTAAGTGAATTGCGTGAGGAGAAAGGTATGCTGATTCTGACCCGTCGGTGTGCAGAAAGCCTGATTATTGGCGATGGCGAAATCACCGTGACCGTGCTCGGCGTCAAAGGAAACCAAGTGCGTATCGGCGTCAACGCCCCGAAAGAGGTTGCTGTACACCGGGAGGAAATTTACCTGCGTATCAAGAAAGAGAAGGACGACGAACCAAGCCATTAATTTTTATCGATTTTTATGTTTGCAAACGGGGATGAAGGTGGTTAATATACGCCCCGTGTTGCGGAGAGCTGGCCGAGTGGCCGAAGGCGCTCCCCTGCTAAGGGAGTACACCTCAAAAGGGTGTCGGGGGTTCGAATCCCCCGTTCTCCGCCATTATTCGTTTAGTGCGTCAAAACCTGGCTTGTTCAGTAAGTGATTGAAATTACTGAAAAAAAGCGCTTTACAAAAGGATTTGACGACCTATAATGCGCGGCAACAAATGCACTCGTAGCTCAGCTGGATAGAGTACTCGGCTACGAACCGAGCGGTCACAGGTTCGAATCCTGTCGAGTGCACCATTTAAGAGTCATTTGCAGCAATGCAAATAACTTGGCTTCAACCAGTTGTGATCTGGTATAAAACCACAGCATGCACTCGTAGCTCAGCTGGATAGAGTACTCGGCTACGAACCGAGCGGTCACAGGTTCGAATCCTGTCGAGTGCACCAAACACCAAAAAGCCCGCGTTTAACGCGGGCTTTTTGCTGTCTACGATTTGCCTTTCACGCACCCCCTTTCATCGAACACGACCTCTGCGCTGCGACCTTTCTTCGCCTTGTAGGTATATCGTGTACTCAAATTCCGAATCTTGATTGAGTCTGGCTTGCCCAGGGCGCTCTCGACGTCCTGTTGGCTCATGCCGGCGACGATTCGTCGTTCCAGGATGGCATCGCGGCGTTGCCTGGCATCGATAAGGTTCCCGCAGCGGTCTTGGAATTCGCCAACCACGGTCAGTGCCTTGCGTGTGGTTGTGTTGCCGGATGTTTGCCAACGCTCCGCTTCGGGCAGCATCGCCTCGGTCGCCGGCTCACTCGAACCTGGGCTGTACGGGTGGATCTGCTGGAGTGACAGGGCTTCTCCCGGGCCGCAGCTCAAGGTAGTGAATGTTACGTGCCCCGCGCTACTTTCGCAGCGATGCACGGTCTGCCCGGCGGCCCACACGGGCAGGCAGGGCAGGCTGGCGAGTAGGAACAAGTAGTGGCTGATGGGCATCCGATCGTCCTCCTTGGCGGTGCAGGAGAAGAGGGTAGTCGCTGCATTTCTGCCGGGGCGTGTGTTTTCTTTTCCGGATAAGTCGTCGTAAAGGGGAAGGTTCAGCCTGCGTTCAGGTTTGTCTCGCAAGCGCTTGTTCTTGCCATGATTTTTTAGCGTTTTAAAGCGTCAAGCGGTGTATGATTGCGCCCGTCAGCCCCGCCGGGGCTTTGGAATATCTCCATGGACTTACCCAGTAGTTACTCAATATCTAGTTTTGCCAATCATGAATTAACTGATTGATCCTTCCGGCGTGCTCCACTGCTGGGAGTGGAGTTCGCCTATGACCCAAGTAGAAGTAAAAAAAACGCAGGAAAGCCTTCAGGATCGTCTCGCTCAAGTCGTTGAGCTGCTGCAGCGCCAGCGGGTCGTCGAAGACCTGACGCATCGCCAGGAAGGTCCGAATCATGATCGGGTCGAGAGCCTGGTCCACCGGCAGAATCTCGTCGAGCTGCAACGCAAGCTCGATGACCTGCACTCTGCCGACGTCGCCTACATTCTTGAAGCCTTGCCCCTGGAAGAGCGTCTGACGGTCTGGCAGTTGGTCAAGGCTGATCGCGACGGTGACATCCTGCTCGAAGTGTCGGACTCGGTTCGCGAAACCCTGATCGCCGACATGGATGATCACGAGTTGCTGGCGGCGGCCAAGGAAATGGACGCCGACGAACTCGCAGACCTTGCACCCGAACTGCCACGGGACGTTGTCCACGAACTGATGGAAGCCCTCGACGGCCAGCAGCGTGAGCGTGTGCGCTCGGCGTTGTCCTATGACGAGGAGCAGGTCGGTGCGTTGATGGACTTCGAGATGGTGACAATCCGCGAGGATGTCAGTCTTGAAGTGGTCTTGCGTTACCTGCGTCGCCTCAAGGAACTGCCCGGCCATACCGACAAGCTGTTCGTGGTCGACTACGACGGCGTGCTCAAGGGCGTGCTGCCCATCAAGCGTTTGCTCGTCAACGACCCGGAAAAGCAAGTGGCCGAGGTCATGGCCAGCGACCCGGTGAGTTTTCACCCAGACGAAGACGCCTACGATGCGGCCCAGGCATTCGAGCGTTATGACTTGATTTCTGCGCCGGTGGTCGACAAGAACGGCAAGCTGATCGGCCGTCTGACCATCGATGAAATGGTCGATTTGATTCGTGAGGAAAGCGAAAGCGAAGTCCTCAACATGGCCGGTCTGCGCGAAGAAGAAGACATCTTCGCTTCGGTCTGGAAGTCCTTGCGTAACCGCTGGGCCTGGCTGGCGATCAACCTGATCACGGCGTTTGTCGCTTCCCGGGTCATCGGCCTGTTCGAAGGCTCCATCGAGAAGCTGGTGGCGCTCGCGGCGCTGATGCCCATCGTCGCCGGCATCGGTGGCAACTCCGGTAACCAGACCATCACCATGATCGTCCGTGCCATGGCACTGGACCAGGTCAGCACCGGCAATACATCGCGATTGATGCGCAAGGAACTGGCTGTCTCCTTGATCAACGGCGTGATTTGGGGAGGGGTGATTGGCGTGGTGGCTTACCTGCTTTATGGCAGCTGGTCACTGGGGGTGGTCATGACGGCCGCCATGACGCTCAACCTGTTGCTGGCGGCATTGATGGGGGTCCTGATCCCCATGACCCTGGCCCGCATGGGGCGTGATCCTGCCATGGGTGCCAGCGTCATGATTACCGCTGTGACCGACAGCGGCGGGTTCTTCATTTTCCTGGGATTGGCGACGATTTTCCTGCTCTGATCGTCCACAAGAAACCCGCCTGTTTGGCGTAATACTTCCACTTAAAAAACGGTGCTTCCTTCAGAAATGGAAAGCGCCGTTTTTTTGGGGTTTCTTTTGATTGCCGGGGCGTCGAAATCAAGAGCCACCGGCAGATCCAGCCGCTATGCAACGGCACAACCGCTATCGCGAGCAAGCTCGCTCCCACAGGGGGCAGCAGATGTTCACAACATGTGCGCACAACACAAAAATCTGTGGGAGCGAGCTTGCTCGCGATGAGGCCCGTCAGCCCAACATCCATGTGACTGAACCACCGCTATCGCGGCGGGCCCACGGAGCAATGCCTTCGTTCAGGCATGCCGAGCCTAAGCGAGGCACCGAGTGGTGGGGCAAAAGCGCTTTGGTTACTTTCGACTGGGCCGGCTTCCGGGCTTTTCGAAAGTGACCCGCCGTCAGGGCGGAACCATAAGCAGCCGTTACCGAAGAAACGGATATGCACACCAACCCAGCCCCCAGAACGCTAGATCAAAATCTCCAAGCACTAGCCTGCTTACCGGTTTTTTATCACGCAAAATCCTCTGTGCATCACTGCATCACTGCATCACTGCATCACTGCATCACTGCATCACCGCATCACCGCATCACCGCCAGTCGCGCAGCCAGCAACACAAAGGCTGCCGAAAATAGGCGGCGTATCCACTGCAACACGGATGGACGCTCCAGAACATGCCGGCGCATCGATGCACAGAACACACCATAGAGGGCGAAGATAGCAAAGGTGATCGCCATAAAAACGAAGCTCAACAGCAGCATGCGCCCCATGGCATTCGTTTCTCCTGGCGCAAGAAATTGCGGCAGAAAAGCCAGGAAAAAAATCGACAGTTTTGGATTCAGCAGGTTGAGCAAAATGCCCGAAACAATCACCGCGCCATTGGAGCGTGGCGTCTTGTCCGGATCAATGTGCAATGCTCCATGACGCTGGAGCGAGCTCCATGCCATCCAGAGCAGGTAAGCGACGCCAAGATACTTGACGACTTCAAAGGCCAGCGAGCTGGCGTGCAACAGCGCCGCGAGACCTGTGATGGCTGCCAGCATGTGTGGCACGACCCCCAGGGTGCAACCGAGTGCGGCTACCACGCTTGCGCGCCAGCCCTGGGCCAGGCCGGCCGCTACCGTATAGACCACACCGGTGCCAGGCGAGGCCACCACGATCAGGGATGTGAGAAGAAATTCGAGGTTCATGCAGCGCGTCCTTGGAGTGATGAAGGCTCCAGCCTGCCTGTCATGAGAAGGGGGATCTTGAATGAAATTGCAGGACGCTAGCGTCCATGTCGTGCGTACATGCCGGGTGAGAACCCAAAGCTGCGCACGAAGCATCGGGTCATATGGCTCTGGTCTGCAAAACCACTGGCAAGGGATGCATCGGCCAGCGGCATGCCCGCAGCGATCAGGTGCCGGGCTCGCTGAATGCGTCGTTGCAGCAGATAGGCGTGGGGCGTCAATCCGGTCAGGCGGGTGAAGGCGCGTACGAGCTGAAAGCGGCTTAAATCGGCCTCCCTGGCGAGCAAGGCAAGCGACATCGGCGACTGCGGATCGTCGTCGATCATGGCTTTCGCACGGTTTGCCGCTGATTCCGGCAAAGACGATACCGGCATGGGGCGGTCCAGCAAGTGTTCGAGCAAAAGCGCCAGCGTCTCTTCGATTTTCAGGTGATCGCCAACCACCTCGGCTTGAGCAATTGTTCGATACAGGATGCTGAACAGTTGGGCCGCAGGCGGGCTTTGCAGCACCGGATAAGCGAACTCACTGGCGCAGACGCCCCCTTCCTTGGTCATATCCTCGAATGTCTGCGCGATCAGCGGTGGGTCGAAATACAGCATCTGCCAGCGACGCGTTCCGTCTCCGACGGGCGCGCCGTCATGCACTTCGGCCGGATTGACCGATATAAGATCACCTGCAGTCGCCTCTACCGGGCCTCGGCCGCTGGCTGAGCGTTGCGCCCCACGCACAAGCAAGCCAATGCCAAAGTGTTCGTGCATATGCCGGGCAAACGTTCGATCCGAATCGGCCTCGACGATTTCCACGCCCAGCCCTGTGATTCTTCGAACCTTGAATGCATGACCTGTCATGCAGGCCTCCAGGCCTCTGTTGTTGACTGATCAATTTAGCACCCCTGCCATTGAGCAGTGGGCTGTTGGCTTCGATGACGTTCCAAATGCAGGTCTGGGCCAAACGCCAGGCAGAAAAAAGCCAGCACAAGGCTGGCTTGAAGGGATTGGCAGGATCAGGACGCTTCTGCTGCTATTTCCGAGCTATGGTCAATCAGCGAAACGAGGGCGTTCTGCTGGCGGTGGGAGAGTTGTCGGAAGCGTTGAAGCAACTCGCGCTCATGCAAAGACAGCTCCGGGCTGTCCAGGCGCATGCTTAGCTCTTCACCCAGTGCACCTTCCTGAATCAGGCTTTGCTCCAGGCGCGCAATGATTTCGGAGTTCATGCTGCGATGATGATTACGAGCCACCTCGGCAATGCGTTCCCGCATTCCGTCTGGCAGACGTACGACGAACTTGTCAGCCGTACGGCTGGAATAAATTGCCTTTGTCATTGGGCGCATATTTATTTAACCGGTTAGTTCAGGGGAGCGGTTCTCGGGATTGGCCGCAGGATGTCGATAGGACAAGCTCCACTGCCAAATGTTCAACCTGAATTGTTAAGAGGCCCGCATCATGCCTCAAAATTGCCAGATCATTGGCGCCAATTCTGTGACAAATTCTGATCCGGGTAAAGGCGTTATGCCAGCACCTTTCATCAAAAAATGCGGACTGGTTGGAAAAAAACAACAGGTTCGCATTCTGTGACCGTCGGATCGTGTCGATGTGCCATACCGTCTGGCGGATAACGCAAATGGACCAAAACGCTAGTCGTCCCTGTCTTGTACAGGATAGTGGCAAATGGCCGATTTACTAGGATGAACAGACCAGGGGCAGATGAATGGCCGCCGGAACTAGCCGCTAGGCCTTATCAGCCTCCCCCGGTCAGTACCATTTGCCTACACTTAAAAACAGGGACGACATGACAAACGCAGGGTAGGTCGTTAACATGCACGCCGTTCCGCGCACCACGTTTCTCGTGGTCGACTCGTGTCTCAGTAGCTCAATTGGATAGAGCATCCCCCTCCTAAGGGGAAGGTTGGCAGTTCGAACCTGCCCTGGGACACCATTATAAACAGTGGGTTAGCGCAATTGCCGCTAACTTTTCCTGCTTGCACCCCATCCCCCGAACGACCAGGCTCGGCTTGAGCGTGCCGTTCACTGCCTTGTTCAGCGCCTCAATGCCTCAGGCTGTGATCGACCGCCCATTTTTACCCATTGGTATCGAACCTGTTTCGATACCGCGAAACTTTCTCCTCCCTCTGCTATCAGACCGTCTCGGTAAGTTGTAGGACTTTTCCTTCGTTATCGGTGGAATAAATACCTCTTTTTATCTATGTCAGTGCCAATCCGCGTTCAGCGGAACTGATCCACCGTGTCTTCGATTCAAGCCACAAGGATGTGACATGCAGCCAGCCGCAACCTGCCGAACGTGTAAACCGAGCAGCCCTCGCCGTTGTGCTGACGGAACCCGCTCATCTGCACAAAACGCCAAGCGTCTCGCGCTGCTGCTGATGGTGGCCTGGATGACGGGGGCGTGGAGCACTGCGCAGGCGGCTGGACCTGAAGAAGAACTGCTGCGTCAGCAAGAGCGCGAACGGGTTTTGCGCGATCAGTTGGAGTCCCGGCCGGACGTGCGCCTGCAGGCAGCCCCCGTGGATGAAGGTGCCGAGCGCTTGCCCACCAAGGAAAGTCCCTGCTTTGCCATCAATGACATCCGCCTGATCGGCGAGGCGTCGGAAGAATTCCAGTGGGCGTTGCGCGCCGCCAATCCCAAGGATGATCCCGCCATTGGTCGTTGCCTCGGTGGCGGCGGGATCAACCTGACGATGAAGCGCATGCAGAATGCGATCATCGAGGCCGGCTACGTCACCACTCGCGTACTCGCCGAAGCCCAGGACTTGAACAGTGGGGTGCTGGTATTGACCCTGGTGCCAGGGCGCATTCGCGAGATTCGTTTCGAGGAGGGCACCCGTTCCCGCGCCAATGCCTGGAATGCGATGCCAGCCAATCCTGGCGATCTGCTCAACTTGCGCGACATCGAACAGGCGCTGGAGAACTTCAAGCGCGTGCCGACCGCTGAGGCCGATATCAAGATCGCGCCAGCCCGTGCCGCCGACGCCAGGCCCGGTGAGAGCGACGTGGTGATCGCCTGGAGCCAGCGCTTCCCCGCCCGTGTAAGCCTGTCGGTGGACAATTCGGGCAGCAAGACCACTGGCAAATACCAGGGCAACGTATCGCTGTCCTTGGACAACCTGCTGTCGCTCAACGATTTGTTCTACGCCAGCGTCAACCATGACCTGGGCGGCGGCGAGTCCGGGCACCGCGGCTCCGATGGCCGCACCGTGCATTATTCGCTGCCGTTCGGCTACTGGCAGTTGGGGTTCACCAACAGTGAATACAACTACGAACAGTCTGTCGCCGGCGCCAATCAGACCTATCAGTATCGCGGCGAGAGTCGTAACAACGAGTTGCGCCTGTCACGCCTGCTGTACCGCGACGCCGTTCGCAAGACCACCGCCTGGGGCAGCCTGTGGACGCGCTCGTCGGAGAATTTTATCGACGACACCGAAGTCGGCAACCAGAAACGCCGCATGGCCGGCTGGCAATTGGGGTTGGACCATCGGGAGTTCATTGGCGCTTCGATTCTTGATTTGGGCGTCGCCTATCGTCGCGGCACCGGTGCCCATGATGCGCTCAGGGCGCCCGAAGAAGATTTTGACGCCGGTACGTCACGCTCGCAGATCATCACCGCCGATGCCCAATTGCAGGTGCCGTTCCAGGTCGGCGATCAGCGCCTGCGCTACATCGGCGGCTGGCGTGCGCAATGGAACCGTACGCCGCTGGTGCCCCAGGATCGCTTCTCCATCGGCGGACGCTACAGCGTGCGGGGCTTCGATGGCGAAAACATTCTTTCCGCCGACCGTGGCTGGACCCTGCGCAACGAAATCGGCCTGTCCCTGGGGCAGACCGGCCAGGAACTCTATACCGGTATCGACTATGGCGAGGTCAGCGGCCAATCCAGTGAATTCCTGATCGGCCAGCGCCTGGCGGGGGCCGTGGTGGGTATACGCGGCGGTTACAAGGGCCTGTCCTATGACTGGTCGGTGGGTACGCCGTTGAAGAAGCCCGATGGTTTCGAGACGGCCAACGTGACCAGCGCGTTCACCGTCATCTGGTCATTCTGAGGTGATCCCATGCAGTTCGAGACGCTAGACATTATCGCTCCTGGCCTGATCGACGAACCTTGGAGCGAAGCCGCGGTGTTCGGCTCCGCCACCTGGTTGTGGATGCACTCCAAGGCCCATCGCGATGCGCCGTTGCACACCTTGCCGACGTTGCTGTTGCCGGCGCTCAAGCATCGCCAGTTCGTGCTCGGCTCCGAGCACGGCAAGCCGGTGTTCTACCTGTCCTGGCTCAATCTCGACGAGGCGGCAGAGCAACGTTACTTGCGCCAGTCTCCGTTGGAACTGACCCAGGAGGACTGGAACAGCGGCGAGCGGCTCTGGCTCAACGACTGGGGTCGCTCCCTTTGGCCACACGGCGGTATTGAGCCGCTTGTTGCAACGTCACCTTTTCATCGATCGCTGCGCCCGTGCCCTCTATCACCGAGGTGACGAGCGTGGCCTGCGGGTCAAGACATTCCAAGGCATAGGGGTCATCCCCGAACAGGCCCAGGCCTGGTTTGCCGCCCACCCGCTGGCAGTCGAAGCGTAACTCCAACCACTGGTCGTGCGGGCTGGCTCCGCAAATGGAATTGCTATGAACAAGCATCTATATACCGAATCGTTTTCAACAAGGCCCGCGGACTGTTGATGGTCGTGGCCGAGAACGTCACCAGCCAGGTCAAGGCGCCGGGGACCCGCTCCGGTCCGACGGCGGGCGCAACGGCTTGCACGGCGACGCTCGGGGCGTTGCGCTTTGCCTTGATGACAGCGATTGGCCTGGTGTCCTTGAGCGTGGCGCCGACCTGGGCCGGCACCATCGTCGCCGACCCTGGCGCTCCGGCCGGGCAGCGACCCATGGTGATACAAAGCGCCAATGGCACGCCGCAGGTGAATATCCGTGCGCCTAGCGCCGGCGGTGTCTCGCGTAACACCTACAACCAGTTCGACGTCGATAGCCGGGGGGTGATCCTCAACAACGGCGCGGGCAATAGCCAGACGAAACTGGGCGGTTGGATCGAAGGCAACCCGATGTTGGGCAATGGCAGCGCGCGGGTCATCCTCAACGAAGTCAATTCCAGTAATCCCAGCCAATTGCGCGGTTACGTCGAAGTCGCCGGCCAGCGCGCCGAAGTGGTGATCGCCAACCCGTCCGGTATCACCTGCAACGGTTGCGGCTTCATCAACGCCGACCGGGCGACCCTCAGCACCGGTCGGGCGCAGTTGGAGAACGGTCGCATCACGGGCTACACCGTGCAGGGCGGGGCGATCAACATCGAAGGCAAAGGCCTGGATGCCCGCGAGGCCGACTACACCGACCTGATTGCCCGTTCGGTGCAGGTCAACGCCGGGGTGTGGGCCAACGACTTGAAAGTCACCGCCGGACGCAATCAGGTCAATGCCGACAACACCCAGGCCACGCCGCTGCCAGGCACTGAGGGTGAGAAGCCTACCGTTGCCATCGACGTTGCCAAGCTCGGCGGCATGTATGCCGGGAAGATCATGCTGGTGGGCACGGAGTCCGGCGTGGGTGTGCGCAACGCCGGCCAGATCGGTGCCATGGCTGGCGAGGTGATCGTCAGCGCCGACGGAAAGTTGCAAAACCTGGGCGCTATCAGCAGCACAACGGCGACGCGGATCACTGCCACCAGCGTTGAAAACAGCGGCACGCTCTACGCCAAGGGCGACCTGAAGCTCGACAGCACCGGCGACATCGACAACAGTGGCACTGTTGCCAGCCAGAACCACACGACACTGACCGCCAAGACTATTCGCAGCACCACCGCCTCGAACCTGGCGGCGGGCGTCGGGGCGGACGGCAAGCTGGGCAATAGTGGCAACCTCGCGCTACGGGCCGCCACGGTCAAGGCGCAAGGCCAGAACCTTGCCGGCGGCGATGTCAGCGTCGAGGCCGCTGACCTGGACTTGAGCAGCAGCCAGACCCTGGGCCGCAACGTTACCCTGACGGCCAGCACTGGCGATGCCAATCTCAGTGGCAGTCAAGTCGATGCGACCCAGGTGCTGAATGTCAAAGCGACCAAGACCCTGCGCACCGATGCGGCCAAGGTCAGCGCTGGCAACCTGCAATTGAGCGCGCGAGATGTTTCCAATGCCGGCGGCGAGTTGGTGCAGACCGGCACCGCCGACACATCGATCACCGCCGTCGCCACGCTCGATAACAGCGGTGGCCGTATTGCCTCCAACGCCACCAACCTGAAGCTTGGCGCCAATCGCCTCGACAACAGCAAGGGCAAGGTCGAGCACGCTGGCAAAGGCACCCTGGACATCCAGGTCACCCAGTTGGCCGGCAGCAAAGGCACCCTGGCGAGCAATGGCACGTTGAGCGTCAAGGCCAACGAGGTGGTGGTCGATGATGGCCTGACCCAAGGCCAACAGATCACGCTCGACACCACGACCCTGTCCAACCAGCGTGGACGCATTCTGCAGACCGGCGCACAACCCTTGCAGGTCACCGCCCGTGAACGCTTCGACAATCAGGCCGGGCAAGTCAGCAGTCCCGGCGCGGTGAACTTGAGGGTCGGCACGTTGAACAACCAGGGCGGCAAAGTCCTCGCCACCGATAGCGGTGCGTTGACTGTCACAGCCGACAAAGAGGTCAATAACGGCGGCGGGACGCTGGCCGCCAGCGGTACGACAAAGGTCAGCGGCAAGGCGTTGGATAACACCCAAGGCACGGTGAGTGCAGGCGGTGAGCTGTACGCGACGTTCGACCGCTTGAACAATATCGGCGGCACGCTGGCCGCGACCCAGCGCATGGAGATCATTGCCGGGCAGTTGGATAACACCAACGGCGTGCTGGGTTCGGTGAAGTCCGGTTTGCTGGTCAGCGTTTCGGCCGAACAATTGAACAACAGTGGCGGACGCCTTGAAGCGCTGGGTGATATCGAGCTGTCGGCCCAAGGCCTGAATAACCAGGGTGGGGTGATCAGTGGCCAGGCCTTGGACCTGAACAGCCACGGCCTGCTGATGGACAACAGCCAGGGCACGTTGAATGCCGGCGCGACCCTCGACCTGCGCAGCGGTGAATTGCGCAACGCGGCGGGCCTGATCCAGGCCAAGGGCAAGCTGTTCATCGACACCGGCAGCCAGGCACTGAACAACCTTCAGTCCGGCACCACCCAAGGCATCAGCGGCCAGGACGCGGTGGAAATCCACAGCGCCCATTTCAACAATAGCGCCGGCTTCCTCGGCGCCAAGGGCGCGCTGGTGCTCAAGGCCACCGACCTTACCAACGGCAGCGGCGGCCAGATCATTGGCCAGAAGAGCGTTCAGGTCGAAGGCACCCGGATCGATAACCGCGGTGGTCAGTTGCAGGGCCTCGGCGATGTCCAGTTGGTGCTGGGGGAGACGCTCAACAATCAGAGCGGGCTGGTGCGCAGCGCGGGCGCACTGAGCGTGACCGCAGACGTGCTCGACAACAGCGCCACCCAAGGGGCCAATCAGGGGCTCGAAGGCCGCGCCATGAGCCTGGCGCTCAACACCTTCGGCAACCAGGCCGGTGCCGTGCGCGCCGATGAGGGATTGACCATCGGTGTCAGCCAGGCGCTGGATAACCAGGGCGGCCTGATTTCCTCGGGGGCCGGCCTGACCATCACCGACCGCGATCCGATGCAACGTCGCCAGTCGGTGCACAACCTCGACGGGACCTTGCTCGCCGGCAGCCTGTTGTCCCTCAACGCCGCCTATTACGCGGGCACTGGCCGGGCGCTGAGCCTGGGCGATCTGACGTTCAGCCTGCAAAGCAGCCTGGACCTGAGTGGGCAGATCCAGGCCAATAACAAGGTTGACCTGAGCACCGACGGGGCTTTCAACAACAGCGGAAAACTGCTGGCAGGCAATCTCCTGCTGGTGCGCTCGCAGACGCTGGACAACGCCGCCAGCGGCGAGATCAGCGCCGGCCAGGTTCGCCTGACCGTCAACGACAGCTTGACCAACCGTGGCCTGATCGACGGCCAGCAGGTGCGTGTGCAAGCGCTGTCGCTCAACAACCTGGGCACGGGACGTCTGTACGGCGATCAACTGGCGATCGCCACCTCGGCACTGAGCAACCGCGATGAAAACGAAGTCGCCGCGACCATCGCCGCCCGCCAGTCGCTGGACATTGGCACCGGCACCCTGGACAACCGCGAACAGGCGATGATCTTCAGTGCCGGGGACCTCGCCATCGGCGGTGCGCTGAGCGCCACCGACAAGGCCCAGGACCGGGCCCAACTGCTGACCAACGCCAGCGCGACCATCGAGGCCCTCGGCAACCTGTCGCTCGATGTGCAAAGCGTGCGCAACACCAACGAACACTTCAGCACCCAACAGGTGGAAGTCAGCCGCACGGCCTTGCAGGAGTTCCAGCTCAGCGGTTCGCCGAACCGCTACCAGGGCGACCGGATCTCCGTGAACAACGACGAGGTCCTTCACCTGACCACCCCCGAGGGGCGCAAAGACAACTGGAACCGCTACGACTACACCCGCGTGGTCCAGGAAACCCAGATCGCCACCTCCGCACCGGCGCAGATCCTCTCCGGTGGGACGATGCAGATCAACGCAGGGGATGTGCTCAACGACAAGAGCCGCATCATTGCCGGTGGGTTATTGCAGGCCAACATTACCAGCCTGACCAACACCGAACTGACCGGCCAGCGCACCACTACCGACAGCGGCACCGTCAGTAATTTCTATCGCATCCAGCGCAAGGGCCGGGACCGTCAGGGCACGGCCGTCACGGCCTACACGCCGGCACCCTTGATCCAGGACATTACGCTGCAACCGACCGTGTTCGCCCAGAATGCCGCCGGCAACGGTACCGGCACCCAGATCGGTGCCCGCGCCACCCAGGGCGTCGGCGAGCAGATAGCCGCCGCGGGCACGGTCAGCGCCCCGGTCGACAGGACCTATCAAGTGGCGCCCATCGTTCAGGTCGCGGCCCAGACCACCCTGAACAACAAGGGCGTGGCCGAGCAGATCCGCAGCGGCGGGCCATCCCTGGCATTGCCGAACAACAGCCTGTTCAGCACCAACCCCCAGAGCACCAGCAGCTACCTGATCGAAACCGACCCACGTTTTGCCAGCTACCGCACCTGGCTGTCGTCGGATTACATGTTGCAGCGCCTGCAGGTCGATCCGGCACTGACGCAACAACGTTTGGGTGACGGCTTCTACGAACAGAAATTGATTCGTGAACAGATCGCGCAACTCACCGGCCGACGTTTCCTCGACGGCTACGCCAATGACGAGGTGCAGTACCGTGCCCTGATCGACAACGCCGTGACCGTCGCCAGCCAATGGCAACTGGTGCCCGGCGTGGCCCTGACCTCCGCGCAGATGGCCCAGTTGACCAGCGACATTGTCTGGCTGGTGCAGAAGCAGGTCACCCTGGCCAACGGTGACACCCGCAACGTGCTAGTGCCGCAAGTGTACGTACGGGTCCAGGAGGGCGACCTCAACGGCTCCGGCGCCCTGATTGCCGGGCAGCGGTTGAACCTGAACATCGCCGGCGACCTGGTCAACAGTGGCAGCCTGGCCGGGCGCAGTGTCATGGCGATTACCGCGCAGAACATCGAGAACCTCGGTGGGCGCATCCAGGCCGACAAGGTATCGCTCGCCGCGCGGGAGAACCTCAACAATCTCGGTGGCCTGATCGGTGCCGTGGACAGCCTGTCGGTCAAGGCCGGGCAGGACATCAACGTCATCTCCAGCAGCCGGGACAGCAGCAGCGCCCAAGGCACCCGCACCAACCTGTCACGGGTGGCCGGGCTGTTCGTCAGCGGCGCCCAGGGCACGATGGGGGTGAGCGCCGGCAACGACCTCAACCTCACCGGGGCCCAGGTGGTCAACGCCGGCAAGGGCGGCAGTACGTTGCTGGAGGCGGGCAAGAACATCAACCTGGCCACCGTCGGCGAAGCCCACGAGCAAGCGCTGAGCTGGAACAGCAGCAACTGGCGCAAGGACGCCAGCCAGACCGAAGTCGGCTCCCTGATCCAAGGACAGGGCGACGTTCGCTTGAGCGCGGGCCAGGACCTCAACGCCCGCTCCGCCCATGTCACCAGCGAGCAAGGCGCGGTGTTTGCCGAGGCCAAGCGCGACGTCAACCTGACCGCTGGCCAGAACTACCAGTTCGCCGATGAAGCGCACAAGGTCAAGGGCAGCAACGGGATGTTCTCCAGCAAGACCACCACCACCCGCGACACCATCAGCCAGACCTCGGCCGAAGGCTCCACCCTGAGCGGCGAGCAGACCTATGTGCAGGCCGGTCGCGACATCAACCTCAAGGGCAGCAACGTGGTGTCCACGACCCAGACGGTGCTGGTGGCGGACAACAACGTCAACATCGAAGCGGCCACCGCCAGCAGCAGCGAACGCCATGACAAGTCGGTGAAGAAAAGCGGTCTGTTCAGCGGCGGTGGTATCGCCGTCACCCTGGGCAGCCAGCAACAAAGCGTCAAGGACCTCACCACCGAGCACACGGCCGTGGCCAGCACGGTCGGTTCGACTGCTGGTGATGTGCTGATCGAGGCGGGCAAGGGCTATCGTCAGGTGGGCAGTCAGGTGTCGGCGCCACAAGGCAACATCGACGTCACGGCGCAGACCATCGACGTCGTCGAGGCGCGCAACACCCGCGAGCGCGAGCGTGAAACCCTGTTCAAGCAGACCGGGTTCACCCTCACCGTGACCAACCCGGTGATCAGCGCGATTCAGACCTCCCAGCAAATGAAACGGGCGTCGGAGAAAACCGACGACGGGCGCATGAAGGCCCTGGCCGCCGCCACCGCCGTCATGGCCGCCAACAATGCCGCCACCGCCGTGGCGATGGACCCGGGCGCGGTGGGTGGGATCAACATCAGCCTGTCGCTGGGCACCAAGAAGAACGAAAGCACCACCACCTACACCAGCGACAGCGCGGCCGGCTCGACCATGACCGCCGGCAACGACGTTCGCCTGCGTGCCACGGGCGCTGGAGCCGCCAGCAACATCACCGTACAAGGCAGCGATATCAAGGCCGGACGCAACGCCAGCCTACTGGCGGACGGTGACATCAACCTGCTTGCCGCCCGCAATATCGACAAGCAGGAGACCGACAGCAAAGGCAGCAGCGCGAGCATCGGCATCGGCTTCTCCCTCGGTGCTCGTAACGGCTTCACCCTGGATCTGGGGGCATCCGGCAGTCGCGGCCAGGCGGATGGCGATGGACTTACCCATACCAACACCCACGTCCAGGCGGGCAATCAATTGCTGCTGTCCTCGGGCGGTGACACCAACCTCAGAGGTGCGGTGGCCAGCGGTAAACAGGTCTTGGCCGACATCGGCGGCGACCTGAACATCGAAAGCCTGCAAGACACCAACACCTACGTGGTCGATGAGAAGAGCCTGGGCGTAGGCATCAGCCTGTGCATTCCGCCGTTCTGTTTCGGCATGAGTACGATCAGTGGTGCCAGCGGCAGCTTCGGTGCCACGGATATCGATTCCAACTACGCCAGCGTGATCGAGCAATCGGGCATCAAGGCCGGGGACGGCGGGTTCGACATTCGCGTGGGTGGCAACACCGACCTGGTCGGCGCTGTCATCGCCAGCAGCGACAAGGCTGTGCAGGACGGCAAGAATCGCTTGGTCACCGCCAGCCTCACCAGTCGCGACATCAAGAACAAGGCCGAGTACGACGCCAGCACCGTCAGCGTCGGTGGCGGCTATCGCGAAGTCGGCAAGGACCAGCAGGGCAACGCCACCAGCGGCGGCACGCAGACCCCGGGCACCGACCTGCCGAAGAACGACAACGACCTCAGCGCCACCATGCCGATCGCCATCAGTGCCAGCGACGATGCCAGCAGCGTCACCCGCAGCGGCATCAGTGGCGGCACCATCGTCATCAGCAACGACGCCGAGCAACAGAGGCGCACTGGCAAGAATGGCGAGCAAACCGTCGCCAGCCTCAACCGTGACGTGTCCAGCGACCGCGACACCAGCAACACCCTCAAGCCGATCTTCGACGAAGACGAAATCCGTGCCGGTTTCGAGATCGTCGGGGCGTTCTCCAACGAAGCCAGCACCTTGCTTGCCAACAAGGCCAAGGAAGTCGACCTCAAGCGCAAACAGGCCGAGGCGGCCCAGAAAGCGGCCCTGGACCCCAACGCCCAACTCACCGACAGTGAGCGCCTGGCCCTGCTCGGCAACGCGCAACGACTCAATGCCGAAGCCAGCGGCATCGCCGACAAGTGGGGCGCGGGCGGCACCTACCGGCAGATCACCACCGCCCTGGTGGGCGCGGCCAGTGGCAACATCAGCGGCGGCAACAGTGCGTTCGTCCAAGGGCTGGTAGTCAACTACCTGCAGCAACAGGGTGCCGGCTACATCGGCGACCTAGTGGCGGACGGCAAACTCACCGAAGGCTCGCCACTGCACGCCGCCCTGCACGGCGTCGTTGCCTGCGCGGGCGCCGCCGCCAGCAGCCAGAGCTGTGGCAGCGGCGCGGCAGGCGCGGCAGCGTCGAGCCTGCTCACCGGCCTGTTCTCCGAAGCCAGCCCCGATGAAAGCGAAGCCCAGCGCGAAGCCAAGCGCAACCTGATTGTCAGCATCGTCACCGGGCTGGCCGCCACCAGCTCCTCGCTGGACCCGGCCACCGCCAACAGCGCGGCGGGCGCTGCGGTGGACAACAATTGGCTGGCGACTCAGCAGTTGGTGCAGGCGGAGAAGGAGTACAGCGCGGCCGACGGTCTCGGAGCCAAGGCGAAAGTGATCGCCAAATGGGCGTACATCAACCAGAAACAAGATGTACTGACCCGCTTCGGCCTGGGCAAAGGCCTGGTGCAGGCGGGTTGGGGCGATGTCGAAGGACTGGCGCAATTCCTCCTCCATCCGGTGGATGGGATCAACGGCCTGAAAGCACTGATCAACGATCCCGAGGCCCGCCAGCAATTCGGCGACGGTGTGGTCAACGAACTCAACGCCAAACTCGACCGTGTTAAAGATGCCCTGGAAAACGGCGGGGATGATCGCGCCGTGCAATTGGGCCAGGACATTGGCGAACTGGTTTGGCAGGTTGGCAGCATCGCCACGGGCGTCGGCACGGCGGCCAAGGGCGGCGTGGCGTTGGCGAAAGCCGGGATCAAGGTGGGGACGGAAGGGCTTGAAAAAATGGCCGGTATGGCCAAAATTGCGAAAGCTGAAGTGTCGGCTGGTAAGCCGCTGCAGTGGAGCAGCGTGGAGGGGGCGTATAGCGGAAAACTTGAGGGGGGGTATGGCCCTGGTACGACGACTGTTAATGGGAAGGTTGTCGAGAATCCGGGGGAGTATAGTGTTGGGGCAAAAGGGCCGGTGCAGGTTATCCCTGATGCAATCAACCCTCCCAAGGTCAGCCCGGTTGAAGACCTGTTTGGGCAGACGTTTGAAAGTATCCCGTTGTCGCACCTTCCCAATTGGAAGACCGGCTCTCTGGTAAATGATGGCAAACTCGGCGAGCAACTGGCCCTGCAAACCCTTAACGAGAAAACCGGCCTCAATTTCAAACCATTGCAGAACGGTAGCAACCACGGCTGTGATGGCTGCGCGGTGGCGATCAATGGCGATACGATTACCGTGGTGGTGATGGATGCGAAGTCTTCGGTGAATGGCGTGAGTAAGGCCGGTACGCCACATGGGGACCCGAGGACGCGGTTGGAGGGGTGGCTAAGTAATAAATCAATTGCCGACACTGATCCTGCTTTACGCGATGCTTTGCAAGCGGCGTTGGATTCAGGAAAAGCCAAGGTTCAAGGTGTAACAGTCAAAGTCGGTGTTCCCGCCCCCAGTAAAACAGGTGTAGCAGAATTTAAGGTGGAACCATGGACCAAGAAGTAATTCAGTGCGAGCGCTCGGGCGTAAACCCGAAATGGCCCTCCTACAAAAAGTGTGCTGGGGCGCATAGCCAAGGGGCCACTCGTCTCAGATGAATACGAGTTGAATGGCATCCGTGAATATGTTGAGCGCGGCGATGCATTTGCGAAGCCATCAATGCCTGTACCGAATAGTGACAACGTTACGCGTAGTAGCTCCGAATGGATGGCCGTCACACGAGAGCCCACAAGGTATTGGCAACCGCACCAGATAATCCGCAATGGCTTCTGGAATTGGCCCATTGGCTGCGCTATTACCAAGTAGGAATTTGGCAGTTGTTCTTCTGGGCGGGCCAGTTCGACATTATTGCCAAAGCGGCAGGCAATGATCGACGCCGCCAAAACTACAGCATCCAAACCGCCACCAATATGATGGCCGCCATGGCGATTCTAGGCTGGAAGGATGCCGTCATCCATCAGGGCTATCTCACCCATGCGGCTCTCAACCGTGGGCATCAATTAGTGATTGAGTACGAAGAGCAACACCGCCGCGCCCAAGCCTTTATGCTGCGTGTGTTTGCCGATTGGGTGGGCGATGTCTCGCATCAATGGCCTGCTTATGCTTACGACGAACCTATCTACGAAGCCTTGTTGGCCAAGTGGCGCACTCCCAGCCCCGACGACCTGATGCCCTGCCTGTTGGCCGCGTGTGACCGCCACACTTGGCAAACCGGCAAAGAGAGCCAGAAGAATTCCTACGACTTCAATCAGGACTGGCACTTGGAGCGCGTGCCGGTAGAAATTCTCTATATCCTGCGCCTGCGCCAGTGGGAAGGTTTAGCCAATCCGCAGAAGATTGATCATCCGCTGCTGGCCGCGCCCTTTGACAAAATGCCGCCCGAGCAACCAGTGCCTGAGTTGGACGAGTTAATGCAAGGTGTGCTCAAACGCGCGAGGGAAGACTGGCCACAGTACGATGAAGTGCTGTCTTTGCCAGCATTGAAGAGTTGAATAGGGGCAAAAGCAACTAATCCGAAGGTAAAAGCGGAGGGTGAGGTCAATGGCCAAGTGTTCACCGATGTTAACCAGACGGCCAGACCTGACTCTCAAGCAAAGCCTGATCAGCCGACATTGATAGCTGATCGTGTAAATACAAAAATAGAATCATCTGGTAAACCTTTGCCTAACGCAAATATGGCAACTGCACATGCGGAAATTGGGGTCATACAGCAAGCCCACGATGCCGGGAAAACCCAAGGGGCCGCTATGACTCTAAAAGTTGAGGGGCAAGCTGTGTGTGGTTATTGCCGAGGAGATATTGCAGCGGCCGCGGAGAAGGCCGGCTTAAAGTCCCTTGAGATTAATGAGATTGCTACGGGTAAAAGGTTATATTGGAGACCCGGTATGCGTTCTGTTAAGGAGCTAAATTAATGAAGAACTATACTTTATCGTGGGTGGTTGGTGTCGGTGATCAGGCGAAGGGGGGGAATAAAAAACTGCCTGCTTGGCAAGATGTTGAATTTCATTTAGATGAAATTGAGAAGGAGGGCGGTTCTCTTACCTTGAATGTTGTCGACGGCCCGGATGTGGGGCCACAGTTGTTGCAAGTTTTTTCGGATAATGGTAGGTATGTTTTGTCTTTGGGGGAAGATGATGGTGAGGATTATATTGTGCGTTCTTATTTTAATTCAGGGCTTAAAGGCAGTGAATATGAAATTCTAGGTAATAATTGGAGTGGTGAACTGGTCTGCTTGAATTTTTCCGTCGTAAAAGATGCGTTTGAAGAGTTTTTTCTGACCGGGAATGTTAGTCGAAGTTTGTTGAGTTGAGCGTTTGAGGAAGTGGTTGTCGTTTTTAGGGGGAAGTAAGGGGGAAGAGGACTGGTTTATTAAATTTTTAGGTTTTCAGGTTTCCAAATAAATCTGTTTTCGTTTCTTTTGTCCTATTTTCTTGCTTTTCTTGGTCCCCTTTTCTTGGGTAATTGATGCGTAACGATAGTGAAATTTATAATGGTATTGGCGCAATTTTATTCGATGTCGCTCCAAAAGGGGCGTGTAAGGTTGTGATGCGCGCGCAGTTGGCCCAGGAGGCGGATAGCTGCGAGTACGAATATGATTTCGTAGATGGGCAAGGTAACGTGTCTTGGTTTACCGCTGGAGGGCGTGCAAATACGGATATGCTGAAGCTGTTGGTGGAGCTCCGACATTGGTATTTTGAGAATAAGCTAACGGCAGGTATGTCTGTTTGGAGTGGTTGCGAAGTAACGATTGACTTGGGTGAAGGAAAAATTGGGATTGAATTTATATATTCGCAATGAGTAGGGGGAGTTGTGAGTCTTAAGTCTCTTGGGGAAAGAGGCGGGGCAGGTCGCAATAGAAAAAGGAGATTTATTGTTTGGATGAAGAGGAGTGGGTGTGTTTGATTATTTGGTTGCTAAATAAATTTTCCTCTGTCTTATAAGCTTTTCTGGGGCAAAGTAATGGAAAGGGAAGATGTTATCTTAATCTTGAGCGAGCAGGGCTGGGTTTGTAGCAAGGATGAAGTTGGTGATTATTTTTGTGTCACTGATGTCGGAGGAGCCCAACTTCAGATTATCCCATCTGTGGGGAAGCGCTCGGACCATTTTCGGGTTTCGCTTATGTCCTCCATTTCGTCCAAAGAGTTTTCGGAGGCTGTTTCTATCATATTGGGTGATGGCGGTGATAATGCTCCGATTATAGTTAGAAATGAAGCTCCGGAGAAACTGTCTAGTTTTTCTAGTGATGATGTTATTAGGCTGTCTGAGAAGGCTATATCTTGGGCTCGCTCTCAGAATATTGACGAGGGGTTGACAGTTTATAGGAAACTGCCAACTGAAGCTAAAGGTGCAATGCCTATCCGACATTTGGCGGCTCTAGCAATAGCAGGTGATATTGGGCGCTTAGAAGAATATAAAAAGAGTTTTGAGAAGGGCGACAGGCTCGGATTTGTGCCTTACATTACTTTCGATATGATTGAGCGAGCACTCATGATAGCTAAAGAAAGTAAATAATCAGAACCCCATGAGTGCAGCAGATATAGAGCTATGGTTTTATGCATGTCCTGACAGAACTTTATCTATAAAACAGCGGCATGCTGAAGTGATGGATAGGATGTCTCGGATTGGTGCTCCTTTAGGGTTCGCAGGTCTTGAGCTTCCGGCCGCCCCGAGTTGCGGCGACGGGTTGATTGCTACCTATACAGTTAAACTTCCCCTCAGAGGGCTTCGGTTTGTGGGGGACTATGCGTATCGTGGTGATCGATACCTATATGAGGATAGGGCCTCTTATGACGAGCACTTGCGTTTTGTATTTAAAATATCAAACAAGGCTGTTGATTATAAGCTTGTTGTGAATGAGTATTTGCCAAAAGTGATTGAGGCGTTTAAGGGGTATAAGGCTCATGTGTCCTATGATTTGTATGGTCTGTATTATCAAGGAGGGTTGAATGATGATAGCTTGGCTTACAATCGGTTGCGTGAGGATAAAACTATAGATGTTGATGGGCGCAACAATATTTATACGCTATTTCCTGCCCAGTTCTGGGATGCAGCCCTTTGTCAGCGTGCTCTAGGCTATGGCCCTGATGAAGTCATTGCACGACTGCAAGGCAAGTGTCGTATGGCGGTTCGGCTGATGGATGGGGTTTATTTGGTTCTCAATGATGACCCGGGCATGTCCTATGAAACCTTTGTGGAAATGAATGAACAGATCAAGCCGATCTTGGGGTTGGTCTAGCGGGCAGATATTGAAGAAACGTAGAGAGATTATTTGGGGCAGCCGGGGGCAATGTACCGGCATCATTAAGCCATTGTCCAGGGTTAAGCAATGATCATGCGTTTAGAGGAGGTGGAGAAAGGCCTTGTAGAAAAGCTGAAAGTAGCCAGTGAAAAACAGCGACGAAGTGCGGTAAAGGTAGCCTGTGAGCTTGCTTTTCAGGCCTGCCCAGTAGACGGGCCTATTGTTCCCGAGTCCCTTAAACAACTATGTCTTGGTAGTAAGCTCACGGCCGAGCAGGTTTCTGGGCTAGATAATTTGGCTGCGCAGTTAGATGAGCAGTATTTTGACTTGCAAGACAGCCAGAATGAGGGGCAGAACTTAGATGCAGAAGTCCTTCGGTTGTTTAGCCAGGCGCGTGTTGTATCGGCACTGTCGTTAGCCGGCGGAGAGGATTCGCTTATGACAGCAGCCGAAGCAATATATGAGGCATCATCAGCTGTTGATGATAGAGTTTATATTTTTAAATCCGTACTCTTGGTTTTGCCAGAGTCTTGATGGGGAAAGGGGGTGTTTAACTATTCGGTGTTTAAATAAAGCTGTCTTCTTTTTATGGAGGGTTTTGTAATGATGTTGAAAATTGATTTCCCCCAAAATTTGATTACGGATGAGCTGCTCCGACAGGAGCGGATTCCTTGTGTATGCAAGATAGCCAAAGAGTTTGAGGTTTTTTTTGCGGAAACTATTCCTGAATCGTCTGGAGTGGTGTTGGAGTGGGATCGGAAAGAGTTGGAGTTGAGAGCTGTCGCTGGGGCGGGCGGTCAGTACACACATCATGGTTCTGGTTTGATTACCCTGAAAGGCGCTGGGAATGGAGTTTATGAAATAATTGATCTTGAGATGTTTTATAGGAGTTTTGGTTGGTGTGCGATCTTGAAAAATAGTGAATATGCACCGCCAGGGGACTTTTGGGATGAAGAGTGAAAGCTATGGCTGCGCAGACTTATTGCTGTCTCTGTCAAAGGATGGAAAAAATTAGGCATGAACTCTTTATTGTCGGAATGGTGTGCCTACTGTGAAGGCAAGGCATTTTTTGATAAGGCTCATTTTCTAGGTTTGTTGAAGGTACACAGTAGCGCGGAGGAGCTTAAGCGTATATTTAGCTACTTTCCTTTTTCGGAAGAATTGGTCGATAGAGCTGGGCGCGTTCTGGCCGCTGGAGAGATGGAAAGCTCTCTTTATCTCTTGCCCAAATGTAGGGTGGAGAAAAGCCAGCTGATTCGGTTGGGTGGGGAGTGGTTGAAGGAGCAAGAAAGGGCATGTGGTGTGCTTGGCAATTTGGAAATTTTCGAGCTTTGCCATAACGCTCAAATATTTTTTGTTGATGCGCAATATATGGAGGGTGTGCTTCAGCAAGATATTCCTCATTACTGGTTGTTTGATGAGGTCGGCGATGCAATCAGGGGAAGTAGGATTGCTGAGAGCGAGCAGGTTTATGCGTTGTTTGAGGCGCTCTATGGGGTGGCTGCGGACTATTATCTTGCTTGGTATATTGGGCGGCCTTTGTTTAAGTTTGATATTGATTTAGAACCCTATTTTAAATTCTGGCGGGCTGGCGGAAGGTGTGCTCTTACTGAGAGTGGATTCTTAGTGGCTAACCAGGAGCAAGGTGGTCAGGTCAGTAGATAAAACTTGGTGTTGAGCTACGGGGGCACAGGGTGCGCGACGAAGATTTTGAGTGTTTCATTGGTGTAATGGGTGAAGCAACATCACATCGGCAGGTGCCTGGCTCCCATATTGTGAAATATCGGGGGATACTACCGGACGCGTTGCTCACCTATTGGCAGAAAGAAGGTTGGTGTGGGTATGCCAATGGACTTTTCTGGACGGTGGACCCAGACGATTACAAACACCTGCTCGATATGTGGTTAGCCGGTACTGAATTTTCGCAGATAGATAATTACCACGTTATTGCCCGGAGTGCTTTTGGAACGCTGTATGCTTGGGGCGAGAAATACAATCAGAAAATTGTGGTTTCATGTCCGACGGGGTCTATCGTCGCGTTGATGAATAAACTGAAAGTGCCTAATAAAGATCCGGATCTAGCCATTCAGACGTTTTTTGCTATGTCTGATAAGGAACGTTATGATCTGGAGGATAATCAAGGTGAGTTTTTATTTGATCGAGCGCTAAAAAAATTGGGTGCACTTGACGAGAGTGAGGTCTACGGTTTTGAGCCGGCATTGTTTGTTGGAGGGACGGCTTCGCTGGATCAGTTGGTTAAGTGCAATTTGAAGGTTCACTTAACGATCCTTCGACAGATGCGTTCATGAGTGAGCACGGTAAGCGGAAGGTCGTTTATTGGCGTAAAAGGAGCACATCGAAATGGATGCAATCAACGTCCGGCTTCATCAGCACCGGCACTGGCTGTCACAGTCGGAAGGCATGACGGCTCAAGAGCTTGATTTTATCGATGAGGACCTTGCCAGCGACTCATTAAACGGATTGGACAATGTGGCTGAGTCGCTGGGGATGTTGGCGACCTATCACGGCATTCGGGGCGAAGTCGCGATCAGTGATGGAGAGGCTTCTGGCTGGGAGCAGGTCTCTCGCTCGATGATGTACCGTTATTGGACGCTGATGCTCAAGGCGAAGACTTTCTCCAAAACGAGTTTTCTTCAAGGCCTCCGAACCGTCCCGAACCTGACTAACCAGTTGAGTATTGCTGGGTGCTTGCTGGCCGGGTTGATAGCGGTTGATCGTCGTGATCTGGCTGCATCCGTGGCCGATGTGCTTGCCGGAATGTTGTCTGTCAAAGGCGCCGTCGATTCGAGCTATCTTGAACGGCGTCGATTTGAACCTTTCATGCTCTGGCTTTATTCAGTCTATTCGCAAGGTGCTGCGCTTCCAGAGATCAAGTCGATGGATCTGGGGATTTATCAAAACGTGATAGACGAATGGAAAAATGAGCAGGGGCTTGCTGATGCACTGGAAGCGCTTTGTCGATATCACTTATCCCACGCTGAGGACGACGGTGGTGGGGCGTGGGACCCTGAGTTCAAATACGCGCCTTTCGATTTGTTGCCCTTGGAGGTCCACGCCATTTTTCAGGTTCGGCAGCAACTTGGTTTGGCTGTTCCAGCTGTTTCGAGTCCTTTGTTGTCCACAGAGACGGCCGCAGTAGAAAACCTGGTCATCATTTCTGATCAGCTTGCTATTCGGGTGGAGACGGCCTACGAGCGTTTCTTCGGGCTTTAGACGCAGGCGCGACCCTTTTTTCAGTTAAGCAATGACATGCGGTGAGCTGAAAATGAAGTATTACTTGTTGCGGGAAGATGTGCAGTTTCCCGAACGCTGGTATTTGGGCGATATAAAACACTGCAACAACTGGCTCTTCCCTTCGTGGCGAGGGAGCTTGCTCCCGCTCGGTTGCGTAGCCGCCGCCAAAAAACAGGTCCGCTGCGCGGCCCAGCGGGAGCAAGCTCCCTCGCCACAGGGTCTGTGGTTAGCTGATCCTTCGCACGCGGCTTCTCCCACACCTTCCCCTTAACGGAACGCCATCTCCTGCCGATAACCCGATGAGCCCGGTTGTCTTCTGCGTTTTGGCTCGCAATGTGCGTCACGACACAGCCAGGCCAAGCGGTTGCTGAAATCCCTTGAACGTTGCTGGCTGGTGGCTATCATCTGCGCGCCTCGGGGCTGTGACACGGCGTTTCGTTGTTATGCCATTGGGTTATTTTCTTACTTGCCTGGACATCCTCGATGCTGGCGTACCACCAAAAAAGTTTTCTGATCGTCGATGATTTCTCGGATTTCCGCAGTTCGATCCGCTCCATGCTGCGTGAGCTGGGCGTCAAGGACGTGGACACCGCCGACACCGGTGAAGTGGCGCTGCGCATGTGCTCGCAGAAGCGCTATGACTTCATCCTGCAGGACTATCACCTGGGCGACGGGCGCAAGAATGGCCAGCAGGTGCTCGAGGACCTGATGGTCGAGAAGTTGATCAGCCATGAAAGTGTCTTCCTCATGGTGACCGCCGAGACCAGCCAGGCGATGGTGCTCAGTGCCCTGGAGCATGAGCCGGATGCGTACCTGACCAAACCGTTCAACCGCTCCGGCCTGGCCCAGCGGCTGGAACGGCTCGAGCAGCGCAAGACCCTGCTCAAGCCGATCCTGCAGGCCCTCGATCGTGGCAAGCCGATGGAAGTGCTCAATGCCTGCATCGCCCTATGCAAGCAGGACCCGCGCTACGGGCCGTTGTGCCTGCGTTATCGCGCCGATGCGTTGCGTGACCTGAATCAGAACGAGGCCCTGGAGCGACTGTACAACTCCATCATCGCGGATCGCCCGTTGCCGTGGGCCTACGCGGGGCTGGGCAAGTTGATGTTCAAGCGCGGCCAGGTGGGGCAGGCCAAGGCCGTTTATGAAAAGGCCCTGAAAGTCTTTCCGATGATGCCGGCGTTGTACGACGGCATGGCCGAAGTGTTGATGGCCGAAGGTGACACCAAGCAGGCGCAGCACGTGCTGGAAGAGGCGGTGCGCCTGTCGCCGCTGGCCGTGCGTCGCCAATCGTTGCTGGGCAAGCTGGCGATGACCAACGAAGACTACGACACGGCTTCCCGGGCCTATCGCCAGGCGGTCGGGCAGGGCGCGCAGTCGCGCTTCAAGGACCCGGAAAGCAACCTCGGCCTGGCCCATGCGCTGATCAGCAAGGGCAGCGAAAAAGGCCTCGACACGCGGACCCGGCTGGAGATCAACACCACTCTCAGCGCCGTGGCGAAGGAAAACCTCAACGATCCGGGGTTGCAGGTGCGGGCGCGGCTGATGAAGGCCACCAGCCTGTTGCTCAACGATGCCGAAACCGCCGAGAAGCTCACTGAACAAGCCTTGCAACGCCTCGATGGCATGGAGCAGTTCATGAGCGCCGAGGCCGCATTACTGGTGGCCAAGCAGTTGCAAATGCTTGGCCAGACCAGCGCCGGCGAGTCGATGCTCAAGAACTGCGCGGAAATCTACGGTGATGACCCGACGGTGATGCAAGGCATCGCCAAGCTGACCGACGACCCGAACATCCTCAACCAAGGCAATGCCGCCGCCGAGCTGAACCGCGAAGGCGTGCGGGTCTACAAGACCGGCGCATTGCCGGAGGCGCGGGAGCTGTTCCGCCGCGCGCTGAAGATGCAACCGAAGAACATCAGTATTGCCCTGAACATGGCGCAATCGCTGCTGCATGGCACCGACACCAGCGTGGAGTCGGAACTGCTGCAGGAGTGCCGCGCCTGCCTGAAACTGGTGGGCATGATGCCCGACACCGATGCGCGTTTTGCGCGTTATCAAAAACTGCGAAGCAAGGCATTTGGCGATGAATGACAGCGAACAGGCCCTCGATTTTTCCACGGTGATCGCGTCGACCGTGCACGACATGAAAAACTCCCTGACCTTGCTCATGCAGGCGCATGGGCAATGGCTCGAGCGCTTGCCCGAATCCGAGCGGCAGACCTCGGAGCAAGGTGTCATTGAGTTCGAGTTCGCCCATCTCAATGGCCTCATGGTGCAGTTGCTGGGGCTGTACAAGCTCGGCGTCAACCAGTTGCCGTTGCACCCGGCCTACCATGAGCTGGACGATTTCATCGAGGCGCAACTGGCCGGTCATCAGGATGTGTTCCGCAGCCGCGGGATCATGGCCACCTACGACGTCGATCCGCTCAGCCCCTTGGGCTTTTTCGACCGTGAGCTGGTGGCCTCGGTGCTCGACAACTGCATCAACAACGCCATTCGCCATGCGCGCCAGGCGCTGTTGATCAGTGTGAGCGACGAAGCCGGGCAACTGGTGCTGACCATCAACGACGACGGCGACGGTTACCCGCCAGAAATGATCGAGCGTCAGGCCGAGTATGTGCAGGGCATCAACCACAGCAGCGGCAGCACCGGGCTGGGCCTGTACTTCGCCGCGCGGATCGCCGGCCTGCACCAGCGCGGCGGCGTGAGCGGGCGGACCGAGATTGCCAATGGCGGTGTGTTGGGCGGTGGGGTGTTCCGGCTTTATCTGCCCTGAACATGCCCTCCATAAATACCCCTGTCACCACAAATCCCCTTGTGGGAGCGGGCTTGCTCGCGAAAGCGGTGCATCAGTAACATTTGCTGACTGATATACCGCTTTCGCGAGCAAGCCCGCTCCCACATTTTCCGCACTCGGTGTTTATTGCCTCCGGGCGCTTGATATTCCGAACAGCCGGAGCCTATTTTGTACGGGTTGCCGTTCGCGGCTCGCACATAACAAGGATTGCGTCATGACGACCGATGGCCAGCGTTCACTCGCGCAGCGACTGACGGGCATTGATGAGATTGAATGTGTCACGCCGGATTTGAATGGCGTGCCGCGGGGCAAGGTGATGACTGCCGAGGGTTTCCTCGAAGGCCGGCGGTTGCAGCTGGCGCGAGGCGTGCTGCTGCAATGCATCATGGGCGGTTATCCGCCGTCGCGTTTCTACGGCAGCGACGACGGCGACCTGGCGCTGGTGGCCGACCCGAAACAGATCCACCGCCTGCCCTGGAGCCAGCAGCCCCGTGCCCTGGCAATCTGCGACGCCGACGAACTGACCGGAGAAAGCTCCCGGCTCTCGACGCGCGGCCAGCTCAAGGCCGTTGTCGCACGTTATGCCGCCCTTGGCCTGGCGCCGGTGGTGGCGACCGAGCTGGAATTCTTCGTGTTCGCCCCCAACCCCGACCCGACCCAGCCGTTCCAGCCGCCAATGGGCCTGGATGGACGTCGCGAAGACGGCCACTCGGCATTCAGCATCAGTTCCAACAATGGCCTGCGCCCGTTCTTCAGTTGAAGTCTATGCCTGCATGGCAGCGCTGGGCTTGCCTCGCGACACCTTCATGCATGAAATGGGCGTGAGCCAGTTCGAGATCAATCTGCTCCACGGCGATCCTTTACTGCTGGCCGACCAGACGTTCCTGTTCAAGCACCTGCTCAAGGAAGTGGCCCTCAAGCACGGCCTGACCGTGGTCTGCATGGCCAAGCCCCTGGCCCACACGCCGGGCAGTTCGATGCATATCCACCAGAGCGTCGTCGAGGCGAGCAGCGGCCGCAACGTCTTCAGCGACGAAGCGGGTGAACCGACGGCCGCGTTCCGGCATTTTATCGGGGGGCAACAGGCGTGCCTGGCGGACTTCACCGCGTTGTTCGCGCCGAACGTGAATTCTTACCAGCGCCTGTGCCACCCGTTCGCCTCACCGAACAATGCCTGCTGGTCCCATGACAATCGTTCGGCCGGCCTGCGGATCCCTGCCAGCTCGCCGGTGGCCCGGCGGGTCGAGAATCGCTTGCCCGGGGCCGATGCCAACCCCTACCTGGCGATCGCCGCCAGCCTGGCCGCCGGGCTGTATGGGATCGAACATCACCTGGAGCCGAGCGCGGCGATCCAGGGCGAATTCGAAGTGCCGGATAATCTGTCGCTGCCATGTACCTTGCATGCCGCCCTGGAGCGTCTGAAGCGTAGTCATCTGGCGAAGGAACTGTTCGGCACGGAGTTCATCGAAGGCTACATCGCTTCCAAGACCCTGGAGCTGACCAGCTTCTTCGATGAAATCACCCCCTGGGAGCGACGTGTCCTGGCGGCCCAGGCATAAAGAACCGCCGCATTCGGGCTATCTTCAACAGATAGCCCTTACTCACCGCAAGGAGCCGCTCGGAACGCCGATGCGCCAAATCTGGAAACCTTTTCGAGCGCTTTATTTCGCCTCGCTGATGATGTTGATCGGCTCGGGCCTCTTGAGTACTTACCTGGCCTTGCGCCTGGCCGCCGACCATGTGGACAGCCTCTGGGTCGGTGCGCTGATGGCCGCCAACTATTTCGGCCTGGTGCTGGGTGGCAAGATCGGCCATCGGCTGATCGCCCGCGTCGGGCACATCCGCGCCTATTCGGCCTGCGCCGGGATCGTCGGGGCGGCGGTGCTGGGCCATGGCCTGGTGGACTGGCTGCCGGCCTGGATCGTGCTGCGGATGATCGTCGGCCTGGGCATGATGTGCCAGTACATGGTCATCGAGAGCTGGCTCAACGAACAGGCCGATGCCAAGCAACGTGGCGTGGTGTTCAGTGGCTACATGATCGCCTCCTACTTGGGCCTGGTGCTGGGCCAGTTGATCCTGGTCATGCACCCGTCCCTGGGGCTTGAGCTGCTGATGCTGGTGGCGCTGTGCTTTGCCTTGTGCCTGGTGCCGGTGACACTGACCCGGCGAATTCACCCGGCGGCGCTGCATCCGGCGCCCATGGAGCCGCGCTTCTTCATCAAGCGGGTGCCGCAGTCATTGAGTACGGTGCTGGGCTCCGGGCTGATCGTCGGCTCGTTCTATGGCCTGGCGCCCCTATATGCCTCTCAGCAGGGCCTGTCGACCGAGCAGGTCGGTCTGTTCATGGGGAGCTGCATCTTTGCCGGGTTGCTGGTTCAGTGGCCTCTGGGCTGGCTGTCTGACCGTTACGACCGGGCGCTGCTGATTCGCTGCTTTGCGCTGGTCCTGACGATCTGTGCACTGCCGTTGGCGATTCTTCCGACGGTGCCGTTGGAGGTGCTGTTCGTCGCCGGGTTCTTCTGTTCGCTGGTGCAGTTCTGCCTGTATCCGCTGGCGGTAGCCTTTTCCAACGACCACGTCGAAGCTGATCGAAGGGTGTCCCTGACTGCGATGCTGTTGGTGACCTATGGCGTTGGCGCCAGTATCGGGCCGCTGGTGGCCGGCGTGCTGATGAAGATGTTCGGCAGTCAGATGCTCTACGGCTTTTTCGCCTTCTTCGCCTTGGTACTGGTGTGGCGGATCCGGCCGAAAGCAGTGACCAACCTGCATCAGGTCGATGACGCGCCGCTGCATCACGTGGCAATGCCGGACAGTATGTCGAGTTCGCCTTTGGTGGCGTGCCTCGATCCGCGGGTGGACGAGCAAGTGGTCCAGGAGCAGATGCAGACGCCGATCAATCCGGAGGTGGAGCCCGAGCCCGCCACTGAGACCGCGGCGGAAGCTGAAGTGCAGGACCCTGAGCCCCCCAGCTTTACCCAGGCCAGGCCTTGAAACAGACATAAAAAAACGGGCAGTCACCGCAAGGGACTGCCCGTTTTTTTATGGCTCGACGATCAGAGGTCGTCTTTATCGAAGCGCCGCGCTTCGCGCTGGAGCTGGTAGACGAACCGCTCGACCTGCCGTTGCACCAGGCCACTGATGTTGTGGAAGCGTACGCCGGCGAACGTGGTGTTGATCCTTTCTTCGAAATGCAGGTAACGCAGCTCCACCGGGGCGATCATGTTGCCAAACGGCAGGGCCGCGATGAAGCGCTCGTACACCTGGCCCAATTGCAAACGTTCGGTGATATCGCCGTCGAAACGCAGCTTGCAACCGGTGGCGGAAATGTCCAGCAGCTTGCCGTCCACGGGGGACTTGAGCTTGTCGCCGCCCAGTTCAACGCTCACTAGTTGCGCCAGTTTCAGGGCGGCACGGAAGGCGTTGCGACGTTGGTGGTAGACCACTTCGTCGGGCAGGGCGCCGCGATAGCAACGACCGTCGCTGGACTCATCAATGGTCAGCGGACCCTTGCCATCCCAGGCGATGCGCACGCCGTCATGGAACCCCTCGACGCGAAACGGCTCGCCGGCCAGCAGGAAACGCTCGCCGTCCCGGGGAATCATTTCATCCAGGGCGATGGAATTGGTCTCGCGATCGACGTTGACCAGATAGCTCTGGAAGCGCTGGGTACGTTCATGGAAGGTGATGATCAGCGGGTCGTGGCTATCTTGCAGCATCCGCAGGTTGCCGGAGATTTCCAGGGGCGTGGTGAGGACCTTGGGGGGCTGCGGAGCATCATCCGCGTTTGAGGCATTGAACACGGTGGGTCAATCTCCAGGCAAAATACGACTACGAATAGCCAGCATTTTGCCAGCATGTATCGCGCGTTGATAGAGCGAAGGCATTGTTCGTTTCATGCCTGGCTGAGCGGGCGGTGCTTGACCATTCGGGCCGTCGAACCGCTAGCGTCATACAGCGTCGGGATCTCGCCACCGTTGAGAATACGCAACTGGTTGGCGGTGGCGGCCTGCTGCATCAGGATCGACTGGCCGTTGCGGGCGTTGGTCGCCTGGCATTGGGCGAGCAGGTCGTTGAGTACGTTGCTCTGGGACCGCAACTGGTCGCCGAGGGTCGACTGGGCAGCCAACTGCTCAAGGCCGTCATGACTGGCGGGCAGGTTGAGGCTGGCGAGGATCTCGCTGCGCTTGCGGCCATGCTGGTCGAGCAAGATGATCAGTGCCTGTTTTTGCGCCAGGATATTTTCCAGCAAAGGCATGTCACGACCGTGCAGGGCCACGGATTCGGCCTGCAATAGCTCCAGCAATTGTTGCGCTGGAACGAAGTCGTCGATGATCAGTTGCAATAAATGAGTGTCGTGCATGGCTGGCCTTGGGTCTTAGCGTCCAAAAGCCTCGCGCAGGCGGCGGCCTAGCGCTGGGCTTCGAAGTTGAGCAGTTTGCTGGCTACGCGGTTGCTGTCGACTTTGTAGCTGCCATCGGCGATGGCTGCTTTCAACTCGGCCACGCGGGCGTTGTCGACGACAGGTTGATCGCGCAGCTTGTCAGTGACCTTCTGCAACTGCTGAGCCTCATTGCTGAGGTGTACCGACTCCCCGTTGCTGACCTTTTCGGCAGGCGTGGACAGCGGCGCGGATTTGTCGGTTTCGACGGTTTCCTTGGTGGCGCTGGTACGCGTAGTGCCTGTCAGCGGTGAAGAGCTGTTTAAACGATTGAAATCGATGACCATGGTAAAAAACCTCTGGGTATTTGGACGCTTGCCATGTTTTCGGCCATCCCCAAAAAAACTTTAGGCTCATTTGTTCAATGAACGTGCGCACGTCTGCGCTTGCCTTTGCGTAAGGCACAGTCTAGGGAACACCGGGATCAAGCGCCAGCTTTCTACCTCCTCTATCGGGTCATTACATCGCCACTTCCACTTGGCCTGGAGCCATCACTTGCGCCTTGATGACGCGCTGGGAATTAAGGTTTTTTACCCGTATCTGCTCACGCATGCCGCCGTTGGACAGGGCCTCGCCGGGCATCCGCACGGCAAGAGAGCCGCTACGGGCGGTGATGACCACCTGGTCACCCTTGCGGACCACCTCGGCCTGTTCCAGGTGCACCAGCGTCACGACCTGATCGGCGACCATTGGTCGGACAAGTTTCTGCCCGATGGCTTGATCGACAGAGGTCAGGAAACCCTGGGTGATCTGGCTGATGTCCCGTTCGCGCAACATCACGTCCTGGGGCTCGACGATCCCGGCCCGCTTGAGTGGACGGGTGGTGGTGACGATTTCCCGGAACAGGCGCACTTGAGCGGGCACGAACACCGTCCAGGGCGCGGCACTGTCACAACGAACCTTCACCGTGACGCGGCCCAGGGGCCGGGCCGGGCTCTCCAGCGACGCAGTCAATTCCTTGTCACACATGGGCATGCGCAAGCGCGGGTCGAGCTGGTTGACTTCGATTTCGTAACGACCTTCGGTTTGACTGCTTGCCAGATAGTCTTCTACGGTGAATTCAAGAAAGCCCTGAGTGACGCCGATAAGGAGATCAGGCAAGGTAACCGGAGCCGCCGCAAGGGCAGGACTGCCCGAAGTGAACAGGCAGGCAGCCAGCAGTGCACCGAGCCAGTGGCGGCAATGAGTGGTCAGGCGTCGAGAAAATGTCGTTTGTGCGTTCATGCCGGTTCAATAGCAAGCCCCGTGCCGTTTAGTGATGAATGCGCGTCGGACACATTAGCGTTAGGTAGGAGTCAGGGCATGGCGGGAGTAATGGATTCGGTAAACCAGCGCACTCAGCTGGTCGGTCAGAATCGCCTGGAGCTGTTGTTGTTCCGTCTCGACGGCCAACAAATGTACGGGATCAACGTATTCAAGGTTCGCGAGGTGCTGCAATGCCCCAAGCTGACCCTGATGCCCAAGTCCAGCCCCGTCGTGTGCGGTGTGGCCAATATCCGCGGTGCGACCATTCCGATTCTCGACCTGGCGATGGCGACCGGCTCCGGTCGGTTGCTGGACCAGAGCAATCCGTTTGTGATCATCACCGAGTACAACACCAAGACCCAGGGGTTCCTGGTGCGCTCGGTGGAGCGCATCGTCAACATGAACTGGGAAGAGATCCATCCACCGCCCAAGGGCACCGGCCGCGATCACTACCTGACGGCGGTGACCCGGGTCGATAACCAGTTGGTGGAAATCATCGACGTGGAGAAAATCCTCGCCGAAGTGGCGCCCACGCCGGAAGCGATTTCCGTGGGGGTGGTGGATGCCGAGACCCAGCACAAGGCGATTTCGCTGCGAGTGTTGACCGTCGATGATTCTTCGGTGGCCCGCAAGCAGGTGACCCGTTGCCTGCAAACGGTCGGCGTCGAGGTGGTGGCGTTGAACGACGGGCGACAGGCGCTGGATTACCTGCGCAAGCTGGTCGACGAGGGCAAGAAGCCTGAGGAAGAATTCCTGATGATGATCTCCGACATTGAGATGCCGGAAATGGACGGCTACACCCTGACCTCGGAAATCCGCAGCGATCCGCGCATGCAAAAGCTGCACATCATCTTGCATACTTCGTTGTCTGGTGTTTTCAACCAGGCGATGGTCAAGAAGGTCGGTGCCGACGATTTCCTGGCAAAATTCCGCCCCGATGACCTGGCGTCCCGGGTCGTCGAACGGATCAAAGCAGCAGAATAAAGTAGAAGGTCGGGCGCGTTGTGCGCCCGGCAAGTCAACACGATGAAAGAGGCGGTATCTTGTCTACGGGTAATTTGGATTTCGAACAGTTCCGGGTCTTCCTGGAAAAAGCCTGTGGCATCTTGCTTGGTGAAAACAAGCAATACCTGGTGTCGAGCCGTCTCAATAAGTTGATGGAGCAACAGGGCCTCAAGTCATTGGGCGAGCTGGTGCAGCGTATCCAGACCCAGCCGCGCAGTGGCTTGCGCGAGATGGTGGTGGATGCCATGACTACCAACGAAACCCTATGGTTTCGTGACACCTATCCGTTCGAGGTGCTGAAGAACAAAGTGCTGCCGGCCGCCATCAAGGCCAGCCCGGGCCAGCGCCTACGGATCTGGTCGGCGGCCTGTTCGTCGGGGCAGGAACCCTATTCGCTGTCGATGTCCATCGATGAGTTCGAACGCTCCAACCTCGGCCAGTTGAAAGGCGGCGTGCAGATCGTCGCCACCGACCTGTCCGGGACCATGCTCAATAACTGCAAGACCGGCGAGTACGACAGCCTGGCCATCGGCCGTGGCTTGTCGCCGGACCGCCTGCAACGCTACTTCGACCCCAAAGGGCCGGGCAAATGGGTGGTCAAGGCGCCGATCAAGAGCCGGGTGGAGTTCCGCTCGTTCAACCTGCTGGACAGCTACGCCAGCCTGGGCAAGTTCGACATCGTGTTTTGCCGTAACGTGCTGATCTACTTCTCCGCCGAAGTGAAGAAGGACATCCTGCTGCGCATCCACGGCACGCTCAAGCCGGGCGGCTACCTGTTCCTCGGCGCCTCCGAGGCGTTGAACGGTTTGCCGGATCATTACCAGATGGTCCAGTGCAGCCCGGGGATCATCTACCAGGCGAAGTGATTGGCTTGGGTTGTCAAAAAAAGCGGGAGTCCCCACGGGGCTCCCGTTTTTTTGCCTGCCAGTTTTTTCCAGTACACCACAGCCTCCTGTGGGAGCGAGCTTGCTCGCGATAGGCAGACGATTCAATTTTGACTGACACACCGCCATCGCGAGCAAGCTCGCTCCCACATTTGATCTTCATTGCCTGGGTGAAAGCGGCAGAAAAGCGGCAGCCGGCGGAAACCGATTGCCGCTTTTCTGGCATTGCCGCCTTGCCGGTGCCCGCAAAGCCCCGGTTTATGGGGTTTTTGAAAGTGGCACGACGCTTGCTTTAGCCGTCGTACGTACATTCTGGTCACCCAAAGGTTTCCGACATGAGCATCAGCTTCGATAAAGCGCTCGGTATCCACGAAAAGGCCCTGGGCTTCCGCGCCCAACGTGCCGAAGTCCTGGCCAACAACATCGCCAACGCCGATACCCCGAACTACAAGGCTCGGGATCTGGACTTCTCCAAAGTGCTCGCCGAGCAGAACGAGAAAGCCAAGAACGGCCATTTCGCCTTGAACATGACCAACAGTCGTCATATCGAAGCCGAAGGCTTGGGCAATGGCGATGAGTCGCTGATGTATCGCACGCCGATGCAGCCTTCGATCGACCAGAACACCGTGGACGCTCAACTGGAACAGTCCAACTACGCGGAAAACTCCGTGAACTTCCAGGCCAGCTTCACCCTGCTCAACAGCAAATTCAAAGGGCTGGTATCGGCCCTGCGCGGAGAGTAAGCCATGTCGATTGCGAGCGTATTCAACATCGCCGGCAGTGCCATGAGTGCCCAGACCACTCGCCTGAACACCGTCGCCAGTAACATCGCCAACGCCGAGACCGTTTCGTCGAGCATCGACCAGACCTACCGCGCTCGCCACCCGGTATTCGCCACCATGTTCCAGGGCGGCCAGTCCGGCGGCAGCGACTCGCTGTTCCAGGACCAGGAAGCGGCCGGGCAGGGCGTACAGGTGCTTGGCGTGGTCGAAGACCAGAGCAACCTTGAAGCACGTTATGAGCCAAACCATCCGGCCGCGGACGCCAAGGGTTATGTCTACTACCCGAACGTCAACGTCGTCGAAGAAATGGCCGACATGATTTCCGCCAGTCGTTCGTTCCAGACCAACGCCGAAATGATGAACACCGCCAAAGCCATGATGCAGAAGGTCCTGACCCTCGGTCAGTGATAAGGGGCGAGTCACATGAGCGTTACCAACACTACCAGCGGTTTGAGTCTCAACGAGATTCTGGCCAACTCCTCGGTCAAGACCAACACCACCACCGATACCCTGGGTACGGTGACGGGCATGGCGACCGGCAAGAAGGAGTTGGGCAAGGATGCGTTCCTGCAGTTGCTCGTGACCCAGCTGAAAAACCAGAACCCGCTGGAGCCACAGGATAACGGCGAGTTCGTTGCCCAGTTGGCGCAGTTCAGCAGCCTGGAAGGCATCACCACCCTCAACCAGACGGTGAGCGGCATTGCCGGCAACTACAACTCGTCCCAGGCCTTGCAGGCCTCGTCACTGGTGGGTCGCTCGGTCATTGCCCCAGGTGACAAGGCTGTGGTCGATACCTCCAAGAGCCTCAACGGCACGGTGGTGGTGCCGACATCGGTGTCCTCTGTTGCCGTCAAGATCGTGGACAAGGACGGCAAGACCGTTCGCACCATCGACCTGGGCAGCCAGAAGGCCGGCAACTCCGCCTTCATCTGGGATGGCAAGAACGACGCGGGCGCGGTCGTTGAATCGGGCACCTACACCTTCGCCGCTTCGACCACCATCGACGGCAAGGCCACGTCGCTGATCACTAACCTGCCGGCCACGGTCAGCAGCGTGACGATCAGCCAGACGGGCGGTGAGCTGATGCTCAACCTGGCCGGGCTGGGCAGCATTGCCCTGTCCAAAGTACAAACTATTGGTATGTAGAGCCGACTAACCGGCAAAAGGAGTCAACATGTCTTTTAACATCGGCCTTAGCGGTCTCTATGCAGCCAACAAACAGCTGGACGTGACCGGCAACAACATCGCCAACGTGGCGACCACCGGTTTCAAATCGTCCCGCGCGGAATTCGAAGACGTCTATTCGGCTACCAAGCTGGGCTCGGGCAGCAAGACCGTCGGCAACGGCGTGCGCCTGGCCAACGTTTCCCAGCAGTTCGGCCAGGGTGACGTGAACAACACCGGCAACGTGCTGGACATGGGCATCCAGGGCCAGGGCTTCTTTGTCCTGAGCAACGACGGCTCCCTGAGCTACACCCGTGCCGGTACCTTCAAGACCGACAAGGAAGGCTTCATCACCAACAGTGATGGCACGGCCCGCCTGCAAGGCTATGGCGTGGATGCCAACGGCAAGATCCAGAACGGTATCCTGACCGACCTGCGCATCGACACCTCGAACCTGCCGCCGCAAGCCACCAGCCTGGTTTCGTCGACCATCAACCTGAACTCGACGGCGACGCCGATCACTGTGGCGTTCAATCCGGCCGACACGGCCACGTTCACCAAGCAGTTCACTACTCCGGTCTATGACACCCAGGGCAACCAGCACTCCATGGACCAGTACATGGTCAAGACTGCCGGCAATACTTGGAACGTCTATACCTTGATTGATGGTCGTAACCTCAATGGCAGCGCGCCGGTTGCTCCGAACGCTCCAGTTCCTTCGACGATGACATTCGACTCGAACGGCAGGCTAACCCAAGTCAGCACCCCGGTTCCGCCGACCGTTCCACCGACTGTTCCGACACCCCCGCCAACCATCAGCAATGATCTGAACCTGGTTGGCTGGGTCCCAGGCACTGTGACCAATGGTACATGGACCGCTAATGGCGCGGGCTCGTCGACTATTACGATTTCCATGGCCAACACGACCCAATTCAACGCCGACACCGCCCGCTCGATTCCGGCCCAGAACGGCTACGCCACTGGCCAGATCACCAACCTGACCATCGACGGCAGCGGCGTCTTGCTGGCCAACTTCAGCAACAACCAGACCAAGCCGATCGGCCAGCTCGCCCTCGCCAGCTTTACCAACGAGCAAGGCCTGCAGCCAGTAGGCGGCACCAGCTGGAAGGAAACCTTCGCCTCGGGTATCCCAGGCTACGATGCTCCACAAACCGGCACCCTCGGTTCGATCGTCTCCAACTCCCTGGAAGAGTCAAACGTCAACCTGACCAACGAACTGGTCGAGCTGATCAAGGCCCAGAGCAACTATCAGGCGAACGCCAAGACCATCTCCACCCAGAGCACCATCATGCAGACCATTATTCAGATGGCTTGATATCGATGGTTGCTTAAAGGCTGCACAAGGAGCCCCTCGCAAGAGGGGCTTTTTTGTAGGCGGCTATTTTTGTGGTGCCTGGACTGGCCTCATCGCGAGCAAGCTCGCTCCCACATTGGAATGCGTCCAATTGTGGGAGCGAGCTTGCTCGCGACGAGGCCGTCATAGGCGCCGACTGTTCTCCAGGCAAAAGAAAACCCCCGATAAACCAGCGGTCTATCGGGGGTTTCTTTTAGCAGGCGCCTTGCAACGCCCACTCGCTCAGCTTATTGGCAAGCTTCGCAATCCGGCTCGTCGATCGCGCAGGCCTTTGGCACTGGCGCGGGACCGGCTGGAGCTGCCAGGACCGAGTCGTCACCGTGGTTGCCGCCGCTGGAAACCGCGTTCAGCTTGCCGGTGTTGATGGTCGACTTCTCGGTGCTGGTGGCGGCCAGGGCACGGAGGTAGTAAGTGGTTTTCAGGCCACGGTACCAGGCCATGCGGTAGGTCACGTCCAGCTTCTTGCCCGAAGCGCCGGCGATGTACAGGTTCAGCGACTGAGCCTGGTCGATCCACTTCTGGCGACGGCTGGCGGCGTCGACGATCCACTTGGTGTCCACTTCGAAGGCCGTTGCGTAGAGTTCTTTGAGCTCTTGCGGGATGCGTTCGATCTGCTGCACCGAACCGTCGTAGTACTTCAGGTCGTTGATCATGACCGAGTCCCACAGGCCGCGGGCCTTGAGGTCGCGAACCAGGTACGGGTTGATCACGGTGAATTCGCCCGACAGGTTCGATTTCACATACAGGTTCTGGTAGGTCGGTTCGATCGACTGCGACACGCCAGTGATGTTGGCGATGGTGGCGGTCGGTGCGATGGCCATGATGTTGGAGTTACGGATGCCTTTCTGCACACGGGCGCGAACCGGTGCCCAGTCCAGGGATTCGTTCAGGTCAACGTCGATGTACTTCTGGCCGCGCTGGGCGATCAGGATCTGTTGCGAGTCCAGCGGCAGGATGCCCTGGGACCACAGCGAACCCTGGAACGTCTCGTAGGCGCCGCGCTCGTCGGCCAGGTCGCAGGAAGCCTGGATCGCGTAGTAGCTGACCGCTTCCATGGACTTGTCGGCGAACTCGACGGCAGCGTCCGAACCGTACGGGATGTGTTGCAGGTACAGCGCATCCTGGAAGCCCATGATGCCCAGGCCGACCGGACGGTGCTTGAAGTTGGAGTTCTTCGCTTGCGGCACCGAGTAGTAGTTGATGTCGATCACGTTGTCGAGCATGCGCACGGCGGTGTTCACGGTGCGTTGCAGCTTGGCGGTGTCCAGCTTGCCGTCGACGATGTGGTTCGGCAGGTTGATCGAGCCCAGGTTGCAGACCGCGATCTCGTCCTTGTTGGTGTTCAGGGTGATCTCGGTGCACAGGTTCGAGCTGTGGACCACGCCCACGTGCTGCTGCGGGCTGCGCAGGTTGCACGGGTCCTTGAAGGTCAGCCATGGGTGGCCGGTTTCGAACAGCATCGACAGCATCTTGCGCCACAGGTCTTTGGCCTGGACGACTTTGAACAGCTTGATCTTGTTGTACTCGGTCAGGGCTTCGTAGTACTCGTAGCGCTCTTCGAAAGCCTTGCCGGTCAGGTCGTGCAGGTCCGGCACTTCGGATGGCGAGAACAGGGTCCACTTGCCGTCATCGAAGACGCGCTTCATGAACAGGTCGGGGATCCAATTGGCGGTGTTCATGTCGTGGGTACGACGACGGTCATCACCGGTGTTCTTGCGCAGCTCGATGAACTCTTCGATGTCCATGTGCCAGGTTTCCAGGTAGGCACAGACTGCGCCCTTGCGCTTGCCGCCCTGGTTGACCGCAACGGCGGTGTCGTTGACCACTTTGAGGAACGGCACGACGCCCTGGGATTTGCCGTTGGTGCCCTTGATGTACGAGCCCAATGCGCGAACCGGGGTCCAGTCGTTGCCCAGGCCGCCAGCGAATTTCGACAACATGGCGTTGTCGTGGATGGCGCCGTAGATGCCCGACAGGTCATCCGGAACGGTGGTCAGGTAGCAGCTCGACAACTGCGGACGCAGGGTGCCGGCGTTGAACAGGGTCGGGGTCGAGGCCATGTAGTCGAAGGACGACAACAGGTTGTAGAACTCGATCGCACGGTCTTCGCGCTGCTTCTCTTCGATTGCCAGGCCCATGGCCACGCGCATGAAGAAGATCTGCGGCAGTTCGAAACGGATACCGTCCTTGTGGATGAAGTAACGGTCGTACAGGGTTTGCAGGCCCAGGTAGGTGAACTGCTGGTCGCGCTCGTGGTTGATCGCCTTGCCGAGTTTTTCCAGGTCGAATTCGGCCAGGACCGGGTTCAGCAATTCGAACTCGATACCCTTGGCGACATAAGCGGGCAACGCCTTGGCGTACAGGTCGACCATTTCGTGGTGGGTCGCGCTCTCGGCGACTTCCAGGAAGCTCAGGCCTTCGGCACGCAGGGTGTCCATCAGCAGGCGAGCGGTCACGAAGGAGTAGTTCGGCTCGCGTTCCACCAGGGTCCGGGCGGTCATCACCAGCGCGGTGTTGACGTCTTTGAGGGCGACGCCGTCATAGAGGTTCTTCAGGGTTTCGCGCTGGATCAGGTCGCCGTCGACTTCTTCCAGGCCCTCGCAGGCCTCGGTGACGATGGTGTTCAGGCGGCCCATGTCCAGCGGCGCCAGGCTGCCGTCGGCGCGTGCGATGCGGATCGAAGGGTGGGCCTGGACCGGTGCGTCGGCCGGGGAGCGAGTGGCTCGTTCCTTGGCGCGGGAGTCACGGTAGATCACGTAGTCGCGGGCCACTTTCTGCTCGCCGGCACGCATCAGGGCCAGTTCGACCTGGTCCTGGATTTCTTCGATGTGGATGGTGCCGCCCGAAGGCATGCGACGCTTGAAGGTCGCGGTGACCTGTTCGGTCAGGCGGGCCACGGTGTCGTGGATTCGCGACGAAGCGGCAGCGGTGCCGCCCTCAACTGCGAGGAACGCTTTGGTGATGGCGACGGTGATCTTGTCATCGGTGTAAGGAACGACAGTGCCGTTACGCTTGATCACACGCAGTTGGCCCGGCGCGGTGGCGGACAGATCCGGGCTCGAATCGGCGGCCAGCGGCGCGGTGCCCTGCGGGTTCTCGCGAGTTGTGTCGGTGTGCATGGGTGTCTCCACGTTCTCTATGTTTGTTTGGGCACCATCACGGTGCCCACCGTTCCGTCCTGAAGCACTACAACCGACTGGCGCCGGGCATAACAACTTCGGGACAGTAGGAAGCAGGCGTTTAAAGCCGCTTCCATCCGAAGTTCTCAGGTTGCGAGCAGGGCTCGAAACCGGGTTGTCGGGGTGGCAGCAATTGACTGCAACACCCGTACCGTTTCGGTCGTTTTCGACCTTGAAACAGTTGCCATCCGCAGGGGCGGTCTGGGCTTGGGGAAATGCGGTGTTTCAGTTGGACAGAAGCATGAAAAGCGCTTGAATTTTCTGCCCAACTTGTGTTGGGTTTTTGGCCTGAAACCCTACATGTAGGGTTTTTTACGCGGCGGGCTACAAGATAATGCGTTTTCGGGGGGTATGCAACGTACTACCTGTGGATAAGCCTGTGCGTAATTTGTGTGCGAAACGTGGAACTGCTCTGTAGGCCGCGACCTAGCTGGAGTGGACCTTTTTTCATCGGTTTCGATGACCTGAAAACAGCCCTGCAGTTTTTGCGGGCGCGGACATTACCACACAAAACCCACCCGACCGAAACGCATTTGTCCGCTTGTTTTCTGTGCAGGCGACGTTTATACAATCGGCCCATGCATGGGTGCGTTTATCCTCCTTTAACATGACAAAAAGATGGGGGCTGCACAGGACCCAACCTGTGGAAGCGAGCTTGCTCGCGATGGCGGCGGACCAGCAGCATGGAGGCTGGCTGACACACTGCCATCGCGAGCAAGCTCGCTCCCACAGGGTTCGTGCCTTGTCAGTGATATTGGCAACACGCCCCTCCTTATTTAGCTAAATCAGCCAAAAGGTCCCCCAGTGGAACAAGAAGCCTGGCAGGTATTGATCGTCGAGGATGACCAGCGGCTGGCCGAGCTGACCCGGGAATACCTCGAAAGCAACGGGTTGCGTGTCGCCATCGAAGGTGACGGTGCGGTGGCGGCGGCGCGGATCATTGCCGAGCAGCCGGACCTGGTGGTCCTCGACCTGATGCTTCCCGGCGAAGACGGCCTGAGCATCTGCCGCAAGGTGCGCGAGCACTATGATGGGCCGATCCTGATGCTCACCGCCCGCACCGACGACACCGATCAGATCCAGGGCCTGGACCTGGGCGCCGATGACTACGTCTGCAAACCGGTTCGCCCGCGTTTGCTATTGGCGCGCATCCAGGCCCTGTTGCGCCGCAGCGAGCCAGAACCGAGCGCGGCGCAAAAGCAGCGGCGCCTGCAATTCGGCCCTCTGGTGGTCGACGATGCGCTGCGCGAAGCCTGGTTGCAGGGCAACAGCATCGAGCTGACCAGCGCCGAATTCGACCTGCTGTGGCTGCTGGTGTCCAATGCCGGGCGCATTCTGTCCCGGGAAGAAATCTTCACCGCCCTGCGCGGCATTGGTTATGACGGCCAGGACCGTTCCATCGATGTGCGCATTTCGCGCATCCGCCCCAAGATCGGCGACGACCCGGACCATCCACGGCTGATCAAGACCATCCGCAGCAAAGGCTACCTGTTCGTTCCTGAAGCTTGCGTAGACCTGGCGCCGTGAATTCGATCTTCCTGCGGATTTATGGCGGCATGTGCGCGGCGTTGGTGCTGGTGGCGGTCCTCGGCGTGCTGGCCCTGCACCTGCTCAACCAGACCCGCGGCGAGCAATACCGCGAGCGCCTGGCCCACGGCACGTTTTCGTTGATGGCCGATAACCTGCGGCCGATGAACGACACTGAGCGCCGCCGGGCGCTGCTGGTGTGGGAGCGCCTGCTGGGGATTCCCTTGGCCCTGCAGACTTTTCCCCAGACCGACCTCGACCTTGGCCAGCGTACCCGTGTACTGCGCGGCCAGGCGTTGGTGGAGCAGACCGGGCCGCACGCGGCAAAAGTCTATCGGCTGGTCAATGATGCCGAGCAATTGATGTTGGTCGGGGAAGTCCAGCAGATCAGCGAGCAACTGGCCCGGGCGACCATTTACCTGTTGGCCGACGAACTGGTGCGTTACCCCGTGGCCGAGCAACCCAAGCGGCTGGCGCAATTGGCGCAGGAAAAAGGCTTTGGTTTCGACCTGCGACTCATGACCGCCGAGCAGGCCGACATGGACGAAGACCAGCGCCGTCGTGTGTCCGAGGGCGATACGGTGATGGCGCTGGGCAAGGGCGGCGACTCCATCCGGGTCTTCGCTGGCATGGTCGGCACACCGTGGGTGCTGGAGATCGGCCCGTTGTACCAGATGAACCCTTATCCGCCGCAATGGCTGGTGCTGATCGCGGCCCTGGGGTTGAGCCTGATCGGGTTGATCGTCTACCTGTTGGTGCGTCAGTTGGAGCGGCGCTTGCGTGGCCTGGAGTCGGCCGCCACCCAGATCGCCCAGGGCAGCCTGGAAACCCGCGTGCCGGCCCGCGGCGCCGACTCGGTCGGGCGGTTGGCCGCGGCGTTCAACGGCATGGCCGAGCACCTGCAGCAGTTGTTGGCGATCCAGCGCGAGCTGGTGCGGGCGGTGTCCCACGAATTGCGCACCCCGGTGGCGCGCCTGCGTTTTGGCCTGGAAATGCTCGGCAGCGCCACCACGCCCCAGGCCCGGGACAAATACCTGGCGGGCATGGACCACGACATCGAAGATCTGGATCGGCTGGTGGACGAAATGCTCACCTACGCGCGGCTGGAACAGGGTTCGCCGGCCTTGAGCTTCCAGCGGGTGGACCTGGATGCGCTGGTCAATCAAGTGATCGATGAGCTGGGGCCGTTGCGGGCCGGGATCACGGTCGAGCGCGGTCTATGCCTGTCGGCCGCCGATTGCGATGGTGCCTGGGTCGAGGCTGAGCCACGCTTTTTGCATCGCGCCCTGCAGAACCTGGTGAGCAATGCCATGCGCCACGCCCATTCCAAGGTCACGGTCAGTTATCAGGTGGGCCAGTTGCGCTGCCGGGTGGACGTGGAAGATGACGGGCCCGGCGTGCCGGAAGCGGCGTGGGAGCGGATTTTCAAACCCTTCCTGCGCCTGGATGACAGCCGCGCCCGCGCTTCGGGTGGCCATGGGCTGGGGCTGTCGATCGTGCGGCGGATCATCCACTGGCATGATGGTCGGGCGCTGATCGGCAAGAGCAAGAGTTTGGGTGGGGCGTGCTTCAGCTTGAGTTGGCCGAGGCATCAGGACCGGTCTTGATAGGTGGGGTGCCTGATCGACCGCCATCGCGGGCAAGCCTTGCTCCCACAGCAAACCACACTTAAATGAGGGAGCGCTGACTTGTGGGAGCAAGGCTTGCCCGCGATGAGGCCCTGAAAAGCAGCACACCTCTCAGGCCTTGATTCCTACCAAACTCAACAACTGCCCATCCTTCACCCCAAACTGCGCCTGCAGCTCACTGCCATGGCGCCACTCGGCCGACAGGTCCGTCAGCAGGCGCAGCCGCACCTGCCCGTCGCGTGTCCAGTCCAGCACCTCGGCATGCTCGAAATAAAAACGCTGCCTGACGATGGGATACAGCGCCTTGAACAAGCTTTCCTTCACTGAAAAGGTCAGGGTCACCAGCAAGGCCTGGTCATCGCGCGTGAGCCGGGTCATGCGCTGCAACTCTGGCGAGGTGAGGATTTCACCGGCCAGGCGCTCGGCGCGTTCGGGATCGAGCAGGTTTTCCACGTCCATGCCCAAGCCTTGCCAGTGGTCTTTTTTCGCCACGATGGCTGCTGCCCGGCCCGTGCTGTGGGTGATTGAGCCGCTGATATGAGCCGGCCACACCGGGGCGCGGTCTTCGCCGATGGCCGGCACGCAGGCCAGGCCATCGAGGCGCTGCAACGCCGCCCGGGCGCAGATTCGCCCGGCCAGGAATTCTGCCTGACGCTTGGCCACCGAACGCTGGATGCTCGCCGGTGGCTCGATGGCGCTGTTGGGGAAGTCGGTGCCCACCAGCAGCAACGGGTCGAAGCGGGTGCTCAGCAGCACCGTATCGGGCAGGGCGTCGGGCAATAGCCAGTGCTCATCCAAGGACGAGCAACAGGCGGGCAGGGTGGGGAGTGTCTTCATGCCGGGCATTTTGCCGGGTTGGTGGGAGGCTGGGTAGTGGGACAAGTCTTGTGAATAGAAGCGCGGTTGGCTTTTGTGGCGAGGGAGCTTGCTGTGGGAGCAAGGCTTGCCCGCGATGAAGGCGATGCGGTCTTCCAGAAATCGAGTCGCCTGGGTCGCGAGCAAGCTTTGCTCCCACAATCCCCTCGCCACAGGGGGATGTATTAGAAAATATTTTTGAAGAACTTCTGCATATCCGCCCACGACTTCTCATCGGCTTCCTTGTTGTAGCCGATGTCCGGCCCGCCATGTTCGCCGTGGCTCAAACGGTCGGCGTCGGGGTTGCTGAAGCCGTGCTTGGCACCTTCCAGGCTGACGAATTTATAGTCGGCCCCGGCCTTGTCCATCTCGCTCTTGAACGCGGTGACGTTGTCCGGGGTAACCATGCTGTCCAGGGCGCCATGCTCGACCAGCACCTTGGCCTTGACGCTGCCCGGCGTGGCCGGGGTGTTGGTTACCAGCGCACCGTGGAAGCTCACCACGCCGGCCAGCGGCACCCCCTGGCGCGCGGCATCAAGCACCACCTTGCCGCCGAAGCAGTAGCCGATGGCGGCGAGTTTGTCCGGATCGGTCTGGGGCTGTTTCTTCAGCAGGTCGAGGCCGGCCTGGAAGCGGGCACTGGCCGCCTTGCCGTCCTTGAGCGCTGCCTGCATGAAGGCCATGGCGTCCTTGGGGTGCTCGGTGTTCTTGCCGTCGCCGTACATGTCGATGGCCAGGGCGCTGTAGCCCAGGCCCGCCAGGTCACGGGCGCGGCGCTTGGCGTAATCGTTCAGCCCCCACCATTCGTGAACCACCACCACGCCCGGACGCGGGCCTTTGACGGCGTCGTCATAAGCGTAATAGCCGATCAGCTGGGTGCCGTCGGCACTGGTGTAGGGGATCTCCTGGGTCTGGACGGCGGCGTGGCTCACACCGCTCATGGCCAGAAGTACAACAGCAAGCAGCCTGCGCATGACCGATCTCCTTATAAAAGTGGTCCGCACAGATTAGCCGATTCATTCAGCGCAGGTTCAGAGAACGTTCAAGGGGGGTTCAGGGACCGCTGGTTAAGGTGACGGCGACTTCACGAAACATCCACGCAGCAAAGGAACTTGACCATGACTGCTATGAAAAAACTGCTGTTGGCTTTCACCGTGCTGGGCGCCAGTGCCATGGCTCACGCCGATGACAACTTCGCCAGCCTGACCCTCGGCCAGACCAGCGACAAGGTGAAGAAATCCAACGCCTTGGACAGCGCCCTGAGCAACCCGAACGCCGACGGCATCATCGGCAAGGACACCACCTATGGCCTGCGCCTGGGCAAGCAGAACGACCAGGGCCGCTACTACGCCACCTACGACAACGTCTCGGGCAGCCACAACGGCATCAAGTTGCGCCAGGAAAACCTGCTGGGCAGCTACGATGTGTTCTATCCGGTCACCAGCAGCACCAAACTGTTCGGTGGCGGCACGGTGGGCCTGACCAAGCTGACCCAGGATTCGCCCGGCTTCAGTCGCGACAGCGACATTGGTTACGCAGTGGGCTTGCAGGGCGGCGTGCTGCAACAAATTTCGCAAAACACCTCGGTTGAACTGGGTTACCGTTACCTGCGCAGCAACGCCAGCACCGAGATGAGCCCGCACGGTGGCGACAAGGTCGGCTCGCTGGACCTGACCAGCAGCGCCCAGACCTACCTGTCCGCCAACTACACGTTCTAAGCGGGCGAGGGTGAGGAGATCAGCCGGATCGGTCGAAGACGATCCGGCGTCTTTCGTTGAGGTGCGCCGCGCGCGATTGTTTGATTTGCCTGGGGAGAGGCTCCATGAAATTACTGGTCGTCGAAGACGAAGCGCTGTTGCGTCACCACCTGCAAACCCGTCTCACCGACAGCGGCCATGTGGTGCAGGCCGTGGCCAATGCCGAAGAGGCCTTGTACCAGGTCCGGGAATTCAACCACGACCTGGCGGTGATCGACCTGGGCCTGCCGGGTATCAGCGGGCTGGAGCTGATCCGCCGGCTGCGTTCCCAGGACAAGACGTTTCCGATCCTGATCCTGACCGCCCGCGGCAACTGGCAGGACAAGGTCGAAGGCCTGGCCGCCGGTGCCGAAGACTACGTGGTCAAGCCGTTTCAGTTCGAAGAGTTGGAGGCCCGCTTGAACGCCCTGTTGCGCCGCTCCAGCGGCTTCACCCAATCGACCATCGTCGCCGGGCCGTTGCTGCTGGACCTCAACCGCAAGCAGGCGTCCCTTGACGAGGAGCCGCTGGCGTTGACGGCCTACGAATACCGCATCCTCGAATACCTGATGCGCCATCACCAGCAGGTGGTGGCCAAGGACCGCTTGATGGAGCAGCTTTACCCCGATGACGACGAGCGTGATCCCAATGTCATCGAAGTGCTGGTAGGGCGCCT